>JBDZUZ010000079.1:0-16844 GCA_040255445.1 Planctomycetaceae bacterium
AGCAATCGGAGTATCCGCGCACTCGCACGCTCATACGCAAGAACGCTCGCGCCCCATCGCCCGTGGCGCCACCCGGCGCGAACCACCCCCGCGCGGCCGCGAATGCAAAAGAGCCGATTACGCAAGCAATCGGAGTATCCGCGCACGCCCCCGTTCACACAAAAGAACGATTGCGCACAATCGCCCCTCTCGTCATCTCAAATGCACGTCCGCTCGCGCCCCATCCCCCGTGGCGCCACGCGCCGCGAACCGCTCCCACCACTCGCCTGCTCCGCTATGCGATGCGGCTCGCATGCCCGATCACGCCGCGCCTCCGCCGACCTGCCATCACAACCACGCCCCAAATCAAAGGGACGCCCGTCCCGGCTCCGGGAATAGTGCTCGCGATTCGGACTCCGATTGTGGTTTCGCGCTGCAACGGCTCAAGGAGTCCGATCCGACCCCCAAAGGATGCGTCGATGGCACTCCCGTTCGCCGAGCCCATGAGGCGACGACGACTGAACGTGCCAGTGGCGGATACATCAAAGACGCCCTCGGTCCACTCGGTTGTTCCGCCCGCGGCGTCCAGCAGACCCCACGGACTCACCGTGTTGGGATAGCTGCCCAGCGGGATGTACGCCTCTCCGAAACCCGGGAGCGTGAAGCCATGGTTGGCCTCCCCAACACCCGGAATCCCCGGCGTCGGTACGGTGTCCGATGAGTCGGAATACGCCCACCACCGATCAAGGCCCGGGTCGTAGTGCGCGGCCTTCAGCCACTCATCGAAGGTCGGGATCCAGAAGCGGGCCCCGGGGTGGTGTGACACCTGGTCGGTGAACCGACCCTCCGAATCCGTCCCGAAGGTCGATGTGTCATACGCGCCGTTCTCCAGCGCGGACAGGTTGCTGCTCTTGCCGTTGTGCAGCCAGTTGCAGAAGCGCGCGGCGTCGCGCCAGCTTATCTCATCAACGGGCACCATCGCCGCGTTCTCACGACCGGGCGTGAGTCGATAGCGGACGCCCGGCCCCGAGTAGGTTGGGTCGAGGCTCGCGCCCCAGAACAGCGGCTCGACAATGACCGCCGGCGCATCGGCCCGCGCTGTGAACGTGTTTACGTACTCCATCCACTGGGCGGTCGTCACCTCGGTCCGGCCGATCCGGTACTCGTACCCCACGCTGCCGCGTCCCACGACTGTCCCCGGAATCACCTCGCCCCGATCCCAGCCGCGGTTCCCCACCGCGCCGATGGTGACCCAGTCGAAATCAGTCGAGGGTTGGGCAAGCGCCGGAGCCACCGCGGCGACGAGTCCGAGAACAAAGCCAATTCGAGCGTACATCATCCTGCTCCAGTGAGGGTCACCAGAGTGTGCCCCGGACTCGCCAATCCCGCAACGAAAATCCGGCACGCCGCTCGGGTCGACATTCACCCCGCGATACCGCACACCTGGAGCCGCGACAATCAGGGAATGGTTCGCAACGACCCCGCAACCCGCAACGCCCACCGCCACCGGCAAAGACCCCCACTCCCCAGCCCGCAACGCGGGCGAAAGCGCACAGCCCACGGTGCCGCGGCGAAGCCGCAAGCCGTGGGTCCCCGCCCCCAGCGCCCCAAAGCCCTCGAAGAGGGCGACACATCCCGCGCCCTTCACCCCCACGCCGCCGCGCGAATCCGAGCGCCAAAGAGCCGATTGCGCAAGCAATCGGAGTATCCGCGCACTCGCACGCTCAAACGAAAAACCGATTGCTCGCGCAATCGGCTCTTTCACAATCCCACCCAATGCATGCACGACCGCGGAGTACTCGGCCTTACCCAAAGTGCCCCTGAATGTACTCTTCCGTCAGCTTCTTCTTCGGCGTCTGGAACACACCCGCCGTCGGCCCAAACTCCACCAGCTCACCCAGGTACATGAACGCCGTGTAGTCGCTGATCCGCGCCGCCTGCTGCATGTTGTGCGTCACGATGATGATCGTGACATTCCCGCGCAGCTCGCGCATCAGCTCCTCGATCCGCAGCGTCGCGCCCGGGTCCAGCGCACTCGTCGGCTCATCGAACAGGATGATCTCTGGGTGGCTCGCCAGCGACCGCGCGATGCACAGCCGCTGCTGCTGGCCGCCCGAGAGCTTGTAAGCGCTCTCGTGCAGCCGGTCCTTAGTCTCCTCCCAGATCGCCGCGCCGCGCAGCGCCCGCTCGACCTCCTCGGCCACCACCTTGCGGTTCGTCACGCCCCGCAGCCGCAGCCCGAACGCCACGTTCTCGAAGATCGACTTCGGGAACGGGTTGGGCTTCTGGAACACCATGCTGATCCGCATCCGCACCAGGATCGGGTCGACCTCCGGCCCGATCAGGTTGACATCGTCCGGATGGATCGTGATCTCCCCCTGGTACTTGCTGTTGGGGTAGAGATCGTGCATGCGGTTGAAGCACCGCAGAAACGTGCTCTTGCCGCAGCCCGATGGCCCGATCAACGCGGTGATCCGGTTCTCGTAGATCGGGATCGACACGTTCTTGATGGCGTGGAAGGTCCCGTAGTGAAAGTTCAGGCCCTTCACATCGGCCTTCAGCTTCGCCTTGGCATCGTGCTGGGCGTGGGCCGCGGTCTTGGCCGTCCCCGCCCTCGCGGGATCAGGCGTCGCGGTGTTCGTCGTCGACATCGTGACCTCCAGGCCGCTCTCCCGGCCCGTTCGCTTCGCGCCAACCCCGGCCGCGCCGGCCCCCGCCGGTTCCTGATCCAACACCGTAGGCCGCCGGCCCTCGGTTCTGTCCCCGTACCCGTCCATAGAAGACCCTCTCACCACTGGATCCGCTTCCGCAGCCGCGAACGCAGCACGATCGCCGTCCCGTTCATCGACAGCGTCATGATCAGCAGCACGATGCCCGCCGCCGCGGCGTTCGCGTGGAACTCCGGGTTCGGCTTCGACACCCAGTTGAACATCTGGATCGGCATCACCGTGAACCCCGACTGGATCCACTCCATCGGCCCGAACCGCCCGCCGCCCGGGCTGATCCCGCTCGCCGCGATCAGCCCCGTCGTGTCCTCCTCGATGATGAACACCACGCCGAAGTCGGCCTGGATGTTCAGGAGGTCGCCGTAGAAGTCCGCCGTCAACCCCTCGATCGCCTCGATCTTCTCCTCGACCTGCGTGATCGAGTCGGTCGCCGCGACCGTCACCGTCTCGTGGTGCGGCACTTCCTTGGTGTCATCCTCCGAGCCGGGCTTGATGTGGAACCGGATCGTCCCATCCGTCACGCTCGCGCCATACAGCTCGCTCAGCGGCATATCCCGCTTGTCCTCGCTGATCCCCACCGTCATCGCCGTCGAGTTCAGGTACGGCTTGCTCGCGAACGGCGCGGGCGGCAGGAACGCGATGAAAGTCAGCGCGCCGATCGTGATGAGCGGCGCCGTCTCCCCGATCGCCCGCGACAGCGCGATGATCGCACCCGTCAGCATGCCGCTCAATGAGTACGGCAGGATGTGGCTCTGCACCGTCTGCAGCCGCGTCGCGCCGCACGCGTAGGACGCCTCGCGGATCCCCTGCGGGATCGCCCGGATCGCCTCACGCGTCGCCACGATCACGATCGGCAGCACCAGCAAGCCCAGCGTCAGCCCCGCCGTCAGCACGCTCCGCCCCAGCCCCGGCGTCAGATCGTTCGGGTTCCCGAACCAGTCCTCGAACTTGTAGATGAACAGCCCCAGCGCCATCAGCCCCCAGATGATCGAGGGCACACCCGCCAGGTTCGCGATGTTGATCTCGATGATCGTCGTCAACCAGTTCTTCTTGCCGTACTCCTCGAGGTAGATCCCCGCCATCGCCCCCAGCGGGATCGCCGTGAAGGCGGTCACGAACATCACCAGGATCGTCCCCACGAACGCCGACTTGATCCCCGCGTTCTCCGGCCGCCGGCTCGGGAACGAACTCAGGAAGTCCCACCCCAGCCGCGTCGCCCCATCTCGGAACAGCGTGTAGATCAGCGCGACCAGCACCGCCAGCGACAGCGTGATCAGCGCGAAACCGCCGATGGCGTACGCCATATCGACGATCTTCCGCTTCCGGATATTGGCCTGCAGTTCGGCCTCGGTCATCGTCAACATCGCTAGTACGCCTCCCGATACCGGCGCCGGAGCAGGTAGCCGACGATGTTGAACCCCAGCGTCATGACCATCAGCGTCAGACCCACCGCAAAGATCGACTGATAGCCGATCGATTCGTGCGGCAGGTCGCCCAGGCTCACCGCCACGATGAACGCCGTAATGGTCGAAGCGCCCTCACGCGGATCGATCGTAAAGTTCGGGTTCGACCCCGCCGCGACGGCGACCACCATCGTCTCCCCCAGCGCCCGCGAGATCGCCAGGATGTACGCCGCGGTCACGCCCGACAGCGAGCCAGGGTAGATCACCCGCCACGCCGTCTGCATCCGCGTCGCCCCCATCGCGTACGACCCCTCCCGCAGCGCCTGCGGCACCGCCCGCATCGCATCTTCCGACAGCGATGCCACGTACGGGATGATCATCACACCGATCACCAGCCCCGCGCTGAGCATGTTGAACAGCGGCAGGTCCGGGATCACCTTCTGCAGGAGCGGCGTCACAAACAGCAGCGCGAAGTACCCGAACACCACCGTCGGCACCGCGCTCAAGAGCTCCAGCAGCGGCTTCAAGATCTCCCTCGCCCGGTACGAGGCGTACTCGCTCAGCCACACCGCCACAATCGTCCCCACCGGCACCGCCAGCAGGAGACCGACCAGCGTCGTCACCAGCGTCCCCGAGATCAGCGGCAGCACGCCGAACTTCGGGTCCGCGAACATCGGCGTCCACTCGGTCCCCGTGAAGTACTCGAGGAACGTCACCTCCTCGTTCTGGAAGAAGTGCACGCTCTCGATCACCAGCGTCCAGATGATCCCCACCATGATCGCCACCGAAGACGCCGCGGCGAGGAACAGCATCCCCTCCACGATCAGCGTCTTCAGCGACGGGCGACGCCGCCGCATCCCCACGCCAGCGAGCGACCTCAGCCCCCTCGGAGCGCCCAGCGCCGCCCGCCCTGTCTGCACCGTGGTCATCTGCACACTCCACGAAATCCATGACAACCGCACCAATCCCCAACCCCGCGGAAACCCGCGCCGCCCGACCCGACCACCGCCGGGGGACCCATCCTTCGCCGCCCGAACCGATTCGGCCTGCCCCCACCCCGCCAAACCCGTCTATCACCAAACCCCTGCATCACCTAAACCGCCTATCAAAGGAGAGGGCGTCCCGCTCCCGGGACGCCCCTCGCACTAAATCATCACGCACGAGCAGCAATCACTTGTCGCTCGGCTCGGTCACCAGCTCGCGCCGGAACAGCTCATCGATCGCCAGGCCCGTCTCGTTGTGGCCCTTGAACGCTGTGCCCGTCTTCCCCGCACGAACCCGCGCCAGGCCCTGCTGGTACGCCTCGCTCGGCAGCGCCACGTACGCCACTTCCTTCGCCAGGTCGCCACCGTTGGTCAGGTAGAATTCAACGAACCGGCGAACCTCGGGACGCTCCAGGCTCTTCTTGTTGACGTAGATGAAGATCGGACGCGCCAGCGGGACGTACGTCCCGTTCTTGACCGTCTCCTCCGACGGCGTGACCGCCTTGCCCTGGGGGTTCACGATCGGAACCGCCTTCAGCTTGCCCTGGTTCTCGGTGTAGTACGCCAGACCGAAGTAGCCCAGCGCGTTCTCATCGCCCGAAACGCCCTGCACCAGCACGTTGTCATCTTCCGACGCCGTGAAGTCGCCGCGGCTGGACTTGCTCTTGCCGGTCACCGCCTCGGTGAAGTAATCGAACGTCCCCGAGTCCGCCCCCGGCCCGTACAGCTTCAGCGGCTTGTCGGGCCAGCTGCTGTTGACCTGCTTCCAGTTGTCGATCTTCCCCTGCGCTTCGGGGGCCCACATCGTCTTGAGCTCATCGATCGTGAGCTGCTTCGCCCAGGTGTTCTTCGGGTTCACCACCACCGTAATCGCATCGAACGCGACCGGCAGCTCGATGTACTCGATCCCGTTGGCCTTCGCCTCGACCATCTCCTTCTCGGAGATCGGACGCGAAGCGTTCGAGATGTCCGTCTCGCCGCGGACGAACTTCTTGAACCCGCCGCCCGTGCCCGAGACGCCCACCGTCACCTGCACGCCGCGGTTGTTGTTCTGGAACTCCTCGGCGACCGCCTCGGTCACCGGGAACACCGTGCTGGAACCGTCGATGCGGATCTGCTGCTGGGCCGTCGCCACGCCGGTCGTGACCAGAGCCGCCACCAGGGCCGCCGCCTTCGCGGGCTTCTTGAGCATCGAGAGCATGTCCACCTTCTCCTTGTCGCGGCACATCGAGTGCCGCGTGTTCAAAGCCGGCCGAGCCGACGGCGCCGATGCCGCTGGATCGCCCGCGTGTTCGGAGACGGATTATCCCGACGGACTTTTCCGGCCTTGATTGGACCAGGTTAAGGTTCGGTCAAGCTTAACAATTCATCCCCCACCCGTGCGTACACGCACCGTCCACCACCGCGGAACGCCCGCTCCGCGGCCCCTCCCCGCCATCTAAACCAAATCACAACAGACGCTTACGCGCCGACCCCGGCACCGTCTCAGGCCCCCGCCCCGGTCCCGCTCAAGACCTCGACGTGCGAGTACTGGTCCAGATTGCAGTACACGATCTCGCCGTCGTCCTTCTTGATGACCAGCCGGTCCAGCCACAGCTTCTTGTCCTTGCTGTGCGCGTACCACGAGCCGGTCTTCTGCTGCTCGAAACCGACCACCACCCCCTCAACAGAGGAGGCGAACGTCGGGTCCCCGTTCCCCAGATGCGGAACCTGCTGCGTCACCCGGACCCGCTGACCATTCTGATAACGGCTGCTCGTCATAGCGGCACGAGTATACGACGCCCTCTTACCCCCCGCCGTTCACCCCGCGATCAGCCCCGCCGCCTCATCCAGCAGCGCTGACGCCTCCCCCGCCGTCGGCGCCTCCGCGATCAGCCGCATGATCGGCTCCGTGTTGCTCGCCCGCACATGCAGCCAGCTCCGCCGGTCCGCCAGGTCCACCCACGCCCCGTCCTGCCGATCCACCTTGTACTTGCCGCCAAACCCCTTCGCCACCTTCTCGACCGCCACATCCGCATCCGCCCTCGAAGCCAGGTCCACCTTCCGCTTCTCGATCGCGTAACTCGGCAGCCCATCCACCAGCCCCGCCAGCGTCCGCTTCTCCCCCGCGCCCCCGCCGCGCTCCGACAACAACCACACCGTCAGCGCCATCGCCGACAGCGAATCACGAACGAACGTCACCCGCGGCCAGATCAACCCGCCGTTCCCCTCGCCCCCCGCGAGCGCCCCCTCCCGCTTCATCGCCTCAACAACATTCGCCTCGCCCACCGCCGTCCGCACCACCCGCCCGCCGTACTTCGCCGCGACATCATCCAGCATCCGCGATGTGCTCAGGTTCGTCGCCAATACCGGCGCCCGCACCGCCGTCTTCCCATCGATCGCCGCCGATTCCAGCAACGCCATCGCCCCCAGCGCGAGCGTGTACTCCTCCCCCACATACCGCCCCGACCCATCCACCAGCGCGAGCCGGTCCGCATCCGGATCCTGCGCGAAACCCACATCAAACTCCGCCTCCGCCACCGCATCGCACAGCCCGCCCGGCAGCGACAGGTTCTCCCTCGTCGGCTCCGGCGGGTGCGGGAAGATCCCCGAATCCTCAACCCCCAGGTGCAGGATTTCCTCGCACCCCAGCGCCTCCAGCAGCAGCCGCGCCCCCAGGATCCCCGACCCGTTCACCGAATCGACCGCGATCCGCAGCCCCTCGCCCAGCCGCGAGGGGTCATCGCTCAGCCCCGCCTCCTGCATCGCCGCGAGCACGCGGTCGACATGCTCCTCCACCCCCGAATCGTCCGGACACACCGCGCCCAGGTGCTCCCACCCCGCCAGCCCCGGCTTGCCCGCCTTGAACCGCTCGATGATCTCATTGGCAAACCGCGCCGGCGGCGCACACGCCGCCGATCCGAACGGATCCGTCGCCAACCCATCCGCCAGCAGGCACTTGAGCCCGTTCCACTGCTGCGGATTATGACTCGCGGTCAACACCATCCCCGCCACCAGCCCCGCCTCTCCTCCCGCCTGACCAACAGTCCTTCCCACCTGGTCCGTCATCACCGCCACCGTCGGCGTCATCGCGATGCCCAGGTCCACCACCGAGCACCCCGCACCCGTCAGCCCCGCCACCGCCGCGGCCCGCACCATCTCCCCGCCCGCCCGTCCGTCCCGCCCGATCACCACCGTCACCGGCCGCCCGCCGGCCCGCTCCCGCAGCCACCCGCCGAAGCTCCCCGCAAACCGCGCCGCCACCTCCGGGGTCAGCGTCTGTCCCACCACGCCGCGGCAACCGCTCACGCTCAGCATCAGGCTCATCAACAGACTCCTTACTTGAAGCGGCCCAAGCCTACGCGCCCGCCCCCGCGCTGTGGCTGCCCCCGCGGTCCAGCCCCACACAACCTCCCCCTACCATCCCCCGTGTTCGAACTCTCGATCGAAAGCGAATTTTGCGCGGCCCACGCCATCATCCTCCGCGGCGAGCGCGAACCCATCCACGGCCACAACTGGCATGTCACCGTCACCCTCGCCGGCCCCACCCTCGACCAGGACGGCCTCCTCTGCGACTTCCACGCCGCGGAAGCCGCCCTCGAAGCGGTGATCGGACCGTGGAAGAACGCCGATATCAATACCAAGGCGCCGTTCCACCAGCTGAACCCCAGCGCGGAGAACATCGCCAGGACCATCGCCGACCAGATGCGCGAGCGGCTGCGGACCATCCTCCCCGCCGATGCGCGTGTCGCGGCGGTCCGTGTCACCGAAGCCCCCGGCTGCGCTGCGACCTACCGGCCCTGATGCCGCCAGCGAAGTGAGAGTCCGAAGCAGAGAGGGAGAAGCCGCGACCGCGGCGTGCGTGAAGAAGCCATGACGACGACCCCCAGCCACACGACCCAGCCCCAGAACCTCCCCGCGCCCCTCGATGAGGAAACCCCGCGCTACTTCAACCGCGATGTGTCGTGGCTCGAGTTCAACCGCCGCGTCCTCGCGCAGGCGACCGACGAACAACTCCCGCTCCTCGAGCGCCTCCGCTTCCTCGCCATCTTCACCAGCAACCTCGACGAGTTCTTCATGAAGCGCGTCGGGCTCATCAAGCGCCAGATCCACGCCGGTGTCACCACGCCCTCGCCCGATGGCCTCCTCCCCCGCCAGCAGCTCGCCGCCATCCGCGAGCTCGCCGGCGAGCTCCAGGCGCTCCAGCACCAGATGCTCTACCAGCACCTCCTGCCCCGCCTCGCCGAGCAGGAGATCGTGCTCACCAAGTACACCGACCTCTCCGGCCGCGACCGCGGCGCGATCGACGAGTGGTACCGCCACAACGCCTTCTCCGCGCTCACACCCCTCGCCGTCGACCCCACCCACCGCTTCCCCTTCATCTCCAACCTCTCCGAAAACCTCGGCGTGCTCGCCACGCCCAACACCGGCGACAAAGACCCGCACCCCTGGGTCGGCATCCCCGCGCTCCGCCAGCCCGAGCAGGAAGATGTGCTCTTCGCGCGGGTAAAGCTCCCGCCCAGCATCCGCCGCTTCATCGCCGTCCCCGGGCCCAAGGGCGCCAGCGGCAAGCGCTTCGTGCTGCTGCACGATGTCCTCCGCAACAACCTCGACGATCTCTTCCCCGGCATGAAGATCGTCGACACCGTCTTCTTCCGCGTCACCCGCTCGGCCGGTATCCAGAAGGACGACATCCTCGACACGCCCAACCTCCTCGAATCCGTCGAGGCCGATCTCAAGCAGCGCAAGTTCGCCCGCGTTGTCCGCCTCGAGATCGAGCCCGATGCGCCGCAGACCCTCCGCCGCTGGCTGGTCGACAAGCTCAACCTCGATGTCAGCGATGTCTACGAGAACCCCTCCGCCATCGATTACAACTCGCTGCTCGAACTCGTCGACATCGACCGCCCCGAACTGAAGCACCGGCCGTGGAAGGCCGCGGTCCCGCCCCAGCTCCGCGCCCCCACGCGCCCCGATGCTCCCTCCCCCGACCGTTCGCCGGCGATGTTCTTCGCCGCGATCCGCAAGCAGGATGTCCTGGTCCACCACCCCTACGAGAGCTTCAACGCCTCCGTCGAACGCTTCATCGCCGCCGCGGCGATCGACCCCGATGTCATCACCATCAAGCAGACCCTCTACCGCACCAGCCCCGATTCGCCCTTCATCGAATCGCTGGTCCGCGCTGCGGAGAACGGCAAGCAGGTCGCCTGCCTCGTCGAGCTCCGCGCCCGCTTCGATGAGGGCCGCAATGTGCGCTTCGCCCGCAAGCTCGAGAAGGCCGGTGTTCACGTCGCCTACGGCGTGATGGGCCTCAAGACACACTGCAAGACCAGCCTGGTCGTCCGCAAGGAACGCCAGGGCCTCCGCTGCTACGCGCACTTCGGCACCGGCAACTACCACCCCAAGACCGCGCAGCTCTACACCGATGTCGGCCTCCTCACCTGCGACCCCGTGCTCACCCACGACCTGGTTCACCTCTTCAACTACCTCACCGGCCTGAGCTCGCACCAGACCTACGAATCGCTGCTGGTCGCGCCCATCAACATGCGGCAGAAGTTCAACCAGCTCATCGACCGCGAAGCCGCCAACGCGCGCAAGGGCCGCCCCGCCCGCATCATCGCCAAGATCAACTCGATGGAAGACCGCGATGTCACCGAGCGGCTCTACGCGGCGAGCCAGGCGGGCGTGAAAATCACCCTCATCGTCCGCGGCTTCTGCTGCCTCCGCCCCGGCGTGCCCGGCTTGTCAGAGAACATCAACGTCATCTCCGTCGTCGGCCGCTTCCTCGAACACTCCCGCATCTTCTACTTCGCCGCGGGCCAGGAAGACCCCCTCGACGGCGAATGGCTCATCTCGAGCGCGGACTGGATGTACCGCAACCTCTCGAACCGAGTCGAAGCCGCGGTGCCGGTCCGCGAGCAAGCCGCCCGCGCCCGCCTGCAGGAGATCTTCGACATCATGCTCGCCGACCAGCGCTGCGCCTGGGACCTGCGTGTGGATGGTGGGTATGACCATCGCGCGGTGGCGCCCGACGCCGCGGCGGAGAGCGTTGAGGCGATGGGGACGTTTGAGAGTCTGATGAAGCGCACGCTGGCTGTTGAGTAGGCACAAAGGCACGAAGGCACAAAGGCACAAAGGGGAAAGACAACGTACGGCGTGCCACGACTGAGCTGCTCTGAGCTCAGTCGTGGTTGGGCGCACGGAGGCGAGGGACAAAGGGACAGAGAGACAAAGGGACAAAGGGACAAAGTGTGAAGGCAGCGGTCCGTGGCATCGGCCTCTGGGCCGATGTGTTGGGCACACCCGGCGCAGCGCCGCGTAGCCCGGTCGGCGGGCGTGTGTTGCATTCGGGGCACAACCGCTGTTCTTCCGCCACGTGCCACGACTGAGCTGCTTTGAGCTCAGTCGTGCTCGACGCTCCCACACACACCGACCGCTCAACCCCGCCTCAGCACCCCCCCGCCTGCCACACACCGAAGAACGATGCGATGTCGTCTCCATCCACACCGCCCGAATCATCGACATCCGCGCACTCGGCGCCCTGCTGCCAGTCGCCGAAGAACCCGACGATGTCATCACCGTCGACCCCGCCCGACCCGTCATAGTCCGCGGCGCACGCCGCGCACGATGACTCGACCGCCGCGGCGATCCGCAGCCCCATATACAGCGTAAACGTGTCCGGGTCCAGAACGCCGAGGCTCCCGCCGTAGTCCTCTTCGACCGGGCCCCCGGCGTTGGAACCCATGATCGCGCGGAGATAGAAAACCGGCGGGCCCGGGTCGAAACAAAGAGTCTCCGTGAACTCCTTGGCCGAGCCGGCGGTATCGAGCAGACCCCAGGGGCTCCGCGTCTGCGGATAACTCCCGGTGGGGATTCTGTACTCACCATAGTCGGGCAAGCGGAACGCGACGTTCGCATCACCCGCACCCGGCAGCCCGCCCGGCGCCGGTTGATCGGACCCCGTCGAATACAGGTTCCAGCGATCCGCGGCCGGGTCGTAGTACGCGGCCTTCAACCACTCATCATGCGAAGGGATCCAGTACCGCGCCCCAGGGTGCCGCGTCTCCTGGGTGGGATCAAAGACGTCGTACACGCCATTGGTGATCGACGCGAGATCCTCCGACCTCCCGTTGTGCAGCCAGTTGCAGTACATCGCGGCCTCGAGCCAGGTGATCCCGGTGACCGGGAAGCGGCCGGCCTGCGGATCACCAACCCACGGACGGAACTGCATGCCCGGGCCGCTGTACGTCGGATCCACCTCCGCCCCCCAAAACACCGGCAGCCCGACGTCGATCGGGAGGTTCGTATGCACATAGACGGCGTTGATGAACGCCACCCATTGGGCGGTCGTCACTTCCCCCTCCGCAATGCGGTACTCGTACGCCACCGCACCGCGGCCCCGCAACGAACCCGTCGGCACGTCCGGACGATCCCAACCCCGGTTCCCCACACTGCCGATCGTGATGAACGGCCCCGGCTCCGCTGAGGGCTGCGCGTGCGCCGCCCCGCCGCCAACCAGCGTCACAGCGCAAGCGAAGTACACCAATCCAAGCTTCTTCATCCCGACTCCTCTCAAAACCACCCGGCCGCACCGCAGGCAATCTACCGCGCCCGGCCCGAATCACAAGGCCGAGATCTCGCTGTGCCACGACTGAGCTGCTCTGAGCTCAGACGTGCACAACACCCGCACTTCATCAGAGTCCGCGCAAAGGCACCCGAAGGCGCCATGGCGCGAGCAATCGGATTGGGCGCACGACATCAAAGCCCCCCATGCCCTCCACCCAGAGCCGAGCGTCAAATGCGCTCAAACCCCAACGACGCCAGATACTCAAACGTCGCGTCGTAGAACGCCGGATCCCGCGTCGGATCCGCGGCGTCACCCTCCGGCACCACCACCACCATCCCCTGCCGCGCCCGCGTGAGCAGCACCCGATACGCGTTCTTGAGATACGCCTGCCGCGCCTCCTGCCGCACCCGCTTCCACTGCTTGCCCTTGAATGCAAAGTGCCTCCACGCCGACCCCGGGTGCCGCAGATCACCGTCCCGCACGACGCACGCCAAGCGGACTCGAAAGTGACTGCATTCTTACTCTCTATCAAGAAACGTTCTCAATCTATTCATCATTTTAATTCTATCTTTTGTTTGACACTCCCACACAACCAGCACTCGCCAGCCTGCTCTACGAAGACTTTGAGCGACCTGTCTATCTCGCTCCTTATTCCTAGTCCGCTTGGCCAGCCAGAAATCCGCATTGGTCTTCGGAGTACTTCTGCCTCGCTTGCAACGATGCATATGCCAGAAGCACCCGTGAACAAATACGACAGCTCTTCGCCCAGAGAACACCAGATCGGGACGCCCAGGCAATTGATCGGCATTCAAACGAAATCGGTATCCCAGGCGGTGTACAGTGCTACGAACAACGAGCTCGGGGCGCGTTCCGGTACTCTGGTTCGACGACATGCAGCGGCTGCGTTGACGAGCATCAAGGTTATCCACGACCGAAGCCTCATTTTCGCGAGTGCCTTGCATGGAATACGAGGCCGCTTGATTCGCGAACTATCTCAATTCGACCCGCGTGTACGCCGTCGTGACATCGACTACACAGAACCACAAGGTTGTCTGCGGTATTCGCACCACCCACAACGTGCTCCTCCAGGTGATGAAGTTCAAGCAGCCGTGGATCTGACTCCGCCCAGCGGTCTCGATTCCAGCCGCAAGAACGGCAAGTATTCCGATCTCGTTGATATACCTCGCGCTGAACCTCGTCGGGAATCTGGCGGTCATGGACCTCAGCAACCCGATCGACAGACTCTAATACATACTGACTCATCGCTAAATCCGGCCTCCCCGTGAATCTGGTAGCAATGGCAAAACCTTCCTCAGTTCGAAGCTCGCGTAGACGTCGGGCAAACTCAGCGGAACCGCCAGACACATAGCGAAGTTCCTCCGTTGTGATGACTCGACCAACATTATGTCTGAGATAATCCAAGATCTTTGCCTGAGCGCCCCCGCCTCCGCGGCGAATTCGATTAGCCACTCTCCAACGGTGGGCCGCGTCTCGATCCGGCTCTGTGTGCAACAAGATGTACTGACTCTGCTTCAGTTGCAATCCAGAATGGATGTCTGAGCTTGCGCCCGAGACGATCTGATAGCCATCCTCGACTCGCAACTCTCTGATACGCCTTGCGAACTCAGGAATGCCCGAGACTACTTGCAATTCCGCCCCTTCGATGGGCACCCCCACGTAGAGCACCATGTACTGTCTTATTCGGTCCCGAGCACCCTCTGCAGTGATACCCGCTCGCGCCGCGATGCTTACCCCGAGATCAGCGAAGTTGTGCTGGATCGCGACCAACTGGAGCACGGCGGCACGAAGTTCGAACCCCTCTCCAATATCGCCAACGATCCTCAGCTGAGCCTGGATGGCTGCAACTAGATCTCCGATGAGTCGCCTACGCGGCCGTCGAGCCATATTTCATCCTGCACTCTGCCGGTGAGACACCGACGCGCCGTCGCCAGCGGCAATCAGTTCACGAACGTGTGATGCAATCGCGAATGCGAACGTCGGGGGCACTGCGTTGCCGATCTGTATTCCAACGTTGATCTTGCTGCCGCAGAATCGGAAAGTCTCTGGAAAAGATTGCAGCAGCGCCGCCTCTAGGTGCGTGATTGGGCGGTGTGCAACAGGATGAAGATACCTACCCTTCTCTGGCTTATAAAACTCGGTTCGAATCGTCACAGAAGGCTCCTCCCATCGAAGCCGTCCGAAAAGGTCAGTGCCTCCCTTTAGTTTTCGCTTCCAACAATCTGGCATCAGGTGTGGTGGGAGATCCCAGCGGTTGCCGCCGTAGGGTATACAACGATATCGCTCGAGCGACTTTACGGTCGGGTTCCGACCGATATGCCAATTCTCGCCCGTTGGATCAAACGGCAGGTGACCGATAGCATCGCGAACGGTAAGCCACCGCTGAAGGTGTTGAGTAAGCAGGTCTCGCTTCTGCGGAGCCACATGAGTCGGCACTGGAAAGGATGGTGATCCGATACGCGAACCTATGACGATGGCCCGCTTTCGTAGCTGCGGAACTCCATAGTCCGCGGCACTGAGTACTCGACCTTCAATCTCGTATCCAAGTTGAGTAGCGAGTCTCCGCATCTCAACAAACTCTGCGGATTTCAACAGAGGCGGAACATTCTCGAGGACAAATATCTTGGGCCACGATTGCTCTACGCAGCGAAAAAAGTGGCGCCAAAGTTGATTGCGTGGATCATTCGGGACCCGCTCGCCAAGATTGCTGAATCCTTGACATGGCGGACCGCCCGCAACAACATCTGCCTGCGGAAACTTGTCGATTTCTTGGACAGCACAATTTAATACACGGTCTGTAATGTTCGCCCGAAGACTATCACATGCGGACCGGTCCCACTCGTTCGCAAGAACGGTCCGAAACCCGGCTCGCTTAAACCCCATCGCCATTCCGCCACACCCAGCAAACAATTCGATGACCCGGGGTCCGTCGCCTGCGGGTTCCGTATCGAAACACAGTGAACTCGGACAATCGCGGCTATCCTTCGCCTCGAATGGGGAAATTCGAAAGTGATGCGATCCCAGTCGCTCAACGCTGATCGTGTCGCCTGGCTTGATGTTGTGTCGAGCGAAAAACTCCCGAACCCACGCTCGCCTGCGAAAGAAGCGACGCGGCTTTCCGCTCGCGAGCTCGGTGGGTATGTCGGTGAAAATGGGATCACTGACGCCCGCGACATCGAGACGCAGTAGCGCTCCAACGCCATCTTTGGCAGACGGCGAGCCGTAACAGTCCGCCGGGAAGAAGTCATCATGACCGGTGAGATACAGGTGATTGGCGCGCAGATTCGCCGCCGTCACGCAGATCAGCCGCTTTCGATGTCCAACGCGTCCACTCATGGTATGGGCCCCGTTCGCACCAGCTATTGTATCGCGAGGGGATTGCCCACCGCCGGTTGTGGCTTAGTGTTCAAATCGTGTCGGTTCAGCGTCAGCCTGTGGGCGAGCCCAAGCGTTGACCCCGGTTCGCGAGGATAGGCCCCTCGCCTCCCGATCGGCGTCGTACTCCGAGGGCCACCCGGATCCGGTGCTCGCATCCGCGAAGTGAGTCCGGCCCTCTGCATCCTGCACCACCCAGTAATCCGCCTGGTCGGCACGGAAAGAAATCGCAGCAGTCGGCTTGCGCTCATCCAAGGCGTCGTCGTCGCGGTACTCCGCCACACCGCCGTGGCTGAGAACGACCATCCGCCCGTCCGGCAACTCGAACCCCACGACGAACTCGCCATCATCGTGCGCCCAAACCTCGCCGCCGAAAGCACGAGCCACCGCTGTCGCCTGTTCCTTCTTCATGTGGATCCTCCGGGGTGCGATAGATTGTACCAGGATCCGAACGGCACGCAAGGTTTTTGTTCACCGAGTGGCAGTTGGCGTTCACCCTCACTCCAAAAACCCCGCAAACCCGACCCCAAACCGCTCCCCCAGCGCCTTCGCGTGCGCCACCGTCAACGCCCGCTCACCCTTCAGAATCTTCGACCCCATGCTCGCGTGCACCCCCAGCACCCGCGCCACATCCGTCGCCGTCATCCCGTGCTCAGCCGCGAGCGCGGCCAGCAACTCCACACCGCTCACACCCTCAACCCCCGCGTGCGCTGCCTCATACACCTCGACCAGCTGCACCAGCGTCTCCAGATACAGCTCCTGCCCCTTGCTCAGCCGCCCCGCAGCCATCAGCCGGTCGATCATCGCCGCCGCGTTC
>JBDZUZ010000079.1:16854-17979 GCA_040255445.1 Planctomycetaceae bacterium
GCAGTCCATCATGAAGCTGATCGTCCCGGTCGGAGCGAGCACGGTCGCCTGCGCGTTGCGGTAGCCGACGAGCTCGCCGATGTTCAGCGCGTCGTCCCACGACTGCCGCGCCGCGGTCAGCAGGTCGGCCGGCACCGACGCGGCGCCCTCGATGTTGCCGACCGCCGCGCGATGCTTGGCGATCACGCCGATCATCGCCGCCGCGTTCGCGTGATCCACCTCGTCCATGATCGCCCGCGGCGGCATCTCCCGTACCAGATCCTCAAACCGCGCGGGCAGCTTTCCACCATGATTTCCAAGCCTCGTCATCGCATCACTCCCGCCACGCGCCCTTGTCGTACTCCGCGTGCGTCAACACATGCCGCACGTTCACCAGCCTGTACTCATATCGGATCCGAACCACCAGGCGATACTTGTTCCCGCCGATGTTGAACACCGTCAACGTCTCGCCGCCGCCGACCCGCACGGCATCCGCATGCGGGAACGTCCGCCGCACCTCCGCGAGCGACCCCCATGCAGAGCTCCTCGCCGCCGTGAACCACACCCGTAACGGCCGCTCCGCATCCGGGTACCGCTCCCAGAATTCCCGCAGCACCCCGAGGCTGATCACACGCATTTAGACATTTTGTCTAATACGCCGCGATCTGTCAAGCAGTTCCCGCTGGACGCTCGCCTTCACGGGGTGTCTGAAAATCGCGCACAAAACCGAACAAAATCCTATTGACACCCCTCCCGCCGCACCGTACATTCCCCCTACATGCGGCTCGAAGCCCACCCCATCCCCGATTCTCCTCCCGGCGGTGCCGGTCCCCAGATCGGCACAACCGCGTCCCCACCCGACCACGCGGCCACGCGTCCACTCGACCACGTCCCCGCCACCGACCGCCTCCGCCTCAACACCCTCCTCTTCACCCACAACGACGACCTCACCGCCGCGGCCGCCGCGCTCGGCTGCCTCGAAGTCGACCTCTGGCTCTTCGTGCGCCAGCCCCACATCGCCCCCCACTACCACGGCCTCCGCGCCTACCTCCGCGACCAGCGCGGCCTCCGCGCCCTGGACCCCCTCGAAGCCGACATCCACAAGCCCGACAACACCCCCGCCGAACGCCGGCGCGCGGTCGCCCT
>JBDZUZ010000242.1:0-3327 GCA_040255445.1 Planctomycetaceae bacterium
CCTCGCCCCCAGACCCCCCTTGGAGAAACCGCCCGGCCGTGGTATCTCTTCGCACATGATGCGGTACGCCAGCTGTATGTTCCCGATCATGGCTCTGGCGGCCGCGGCCGCCGGCCAGGTGCAATGGTCAGAAGCCGAGCCCAACGACTCCAAGGCCACTGCGACCTTCCTCAATGGCGTCGCGGCCGGGGATCTCATCGTCGGGTACACGGCCGGGTCCGCCGGCGCCACCGGCGGTTCTGATTCCCCCGACTACTTCCGAGTGCGGCTCGCCGACCCCGGGCCGGGCATCTTCCGCTACCGGCTGATTCCCGAGGCCGGAGCAACCGGTCTGACCCTCTCAGTCCGCGGGCTGCGGCAGGACGACCTGGGCGCGGGCGTCGGCGGCGCGGCGGTCCCAGAGAGCGATGTCCCGGTGCAGAACGCGATGGTGCCGCTGGCAGGTGCGGGCGTGACCTTCGACGCCGCGGGCGCCGCCGAGGTCTTCATCCGGCTGCACGGCTCGGGCCTGACTACCGAGGGCTACCGGCTGCGGGTTCACCGCGAGGCGGTGGTCCCGCAGGAATGGCCGCGACAGCTGGAGGCGGGCGCGATCACGATCGGGATCGCGCCGGGCGCATCGGCGGACATCGACTTCTGGGTGTGCGATGCGTCCGGCAGCCCGCTGCCGGGCTTCGGCAACGACCAGCCGGGACGCCTCACGCGGACGATCCCGCCTGGCGAGTACCTGGTCGCGTGGTCGATGGCGAATCTCGCGGTCGGACTCCCGAGCCCGAGCGACGACGGATGGCGGCGCGGGGCGATGATGGACTCGATCGGCGCGTTCTGCTCCTTCGCCGAGGTCGGCGCATCAGCTCCGCTCCGGATCGACGATGCAGCGGGCGCTGAGATTGTTCCGATCAGCCTTGGGCCGCGGGAGATCCGCTGGGTGCGGCTGCGCATCGAATCGGCCCAGCCGGAGTGCGCACCATGCGCGGCGGACTTCGACCGCTCCGGCGGCGTCGATGGAGAGGACATCGGCGCGTTCTTCGCGGCGTGGCAAGCTGGGGAAGTTTGCGGCGATGTGGACGGCTCCGGCGGCGTCGACGGCGAGGACATCGGGTGGTTCTTCGGGGTGTGGCAGGCCGGGGGCTGCTGATCGATGCCCTGAGAAACCTGAGCCGATAACCGCCACCCCGGGGCCAGAACTGCCGCCGCGGAGGGTTATGCCGACGGAAGGGTGGGCAATCCCCACGGCGCGTGTATGCTTCCCTGTATCGGCGTGACCCCCGCGTTCGCGGGCAGGAGCGTTTCTGCTTCCACTCCGATTCGTTGCAGCGGGCGACGGGCTAACCCGGCGTGTTGCTGTGTTGTCATGTGTGTATAGCTGGAGAAAGGGTGTGCTCATGCGGAACTTGAAGCTGATTGGCGGCGTGTCCGCCGCGATGGCACTGGCGACGGCGGCGTACGCGCAGCCGGCTGCGACGAACCTTGGCCCGCTGCCCGATGGCGAGACGCGGCAGAGCTTCGTGGCGGTCGATGCAAGCACGATCGTGTGGTTCCAGTTCTCGATCGCCGCGGATGCGAACGATTCGACGAACCGGTACCTGGACATCTACACCGACCTCTCGGCCGGTGACAGCGAGATCGGCCTCTACGACGCTTTCGGCAACGCGGTCGCCTTCGACGATGACGACGGCGACGGGCTCCGCTCGGCGCTCTCGTTCGGCACCTCGAGCCCCTCGCAGGTCCGCCCCGCCGTGGGCACCAGCGCCACGTTCAACAGCCGTGACGGCGCCCTCGCCGCGGGTACCTACTACCTCGCGCTGGGCAACTTCAACGTCACCTTCAACGCCGGCGGCTGGGACGTGTTCAGCACGAACACCACCGCGTTCAACAACTTCGATGTCGTGATCGTGAGCGGCCAGGCCACGCCGCCCCCGCCGCCCCCCGCGGACCGCTGGCTCGAGTCGACGGCCGGCGATGCGGGCGATCTGCCCTTCTCGGCGCAGATCCCCTCGGGCTCGGGCAACCTCGGCAGCATCGCTGGCTCGATGACGGCCGGCGATGTCGACATGTACCAGATCGACATCTGCGATGTCGGCTTCTTCTCGGCGACCACCGCCAACCCCGACACCGCGATCGACACCCAGATGTGGCTGTTCGACGCGAACGGCGCCGGCGTGGCGTTCAACGACGACAGCCCCCTGGTGGCGGGCCTGCAGTCGACGCTGACGAACATCTACATCACGGCCCCGGGCACCTACTACCTGGCGCTGTCGACCTACAACAACGACGCGAACGACGAGTTCGGCCAGCTGATCTGGGCCAACACGCCGTTCAACACCGAGCGCGCTCCCGACGGCCCCGGCGCCTTCGGCCAGGTCTCGTCCTGGACCGGCGGCGGTTCGACCGGCGCCTACCTCATCAACCTGACCGGCGCCTGCTTCCCCGGCGGCGGCGGCGGTTGCGCCCCGTGCGCGGCCGACTATGACCAGTCGGGCGGCGTCGACGGCGACGACATCGCGGCGTTCTTCGCCGACTGGCAGGCGGGCGCCGCCTGCGGCGACGTCGACGGCTCGGGCGGCGTCGATGGCGACGACATCGGCTTCTTCTTCGAGCGCTGGCAGGCCGGCGGCTGCAACTAAGCAGCTCCGCATCTGATCCGACAATTCGAGGGGCCCGCCGTCATGGCGGGCCCCTTTTTTCATGCGCTGTTCTGATCGCCGCGGCATCGAGCCCGCGGCGGGTTTCCGGGCCATCTCTCGGCGGCGAAACCCGCAAAAACGCCGCACGCCCGGCGCGGGGCCGAGCGTGGGCGGGGGATCTTGGAGTCCGATAACCGTGAGTGCGCAGGTTCTCAGACCCTGACAATGTGCCAAAGTCTGGTTGTGAATTCTCCGCAAACCGGTAGGCTCGGGAGGACGTTCGGGGGAGCTTTGCTCGCCCGAGGGGTCGCTCGGATCCCGGTGTGGTAACCAGAGATACGCGAGCGGTCCCTTCGGCGGTTTCGTCGCCCTCGGTTTTTGATCTGTCGGATCACAGAGAAGGAAAGGGACCACAGCATGTTGAAGTCACACTTGAGCTGGGGAATCACGGCCACGATGACGCTGGCGGCTGCCGCGTACGCGCAGCCCGCGGCGACGGACCTGGGTCTGCTGCAGACCGGCGAGACGCGGGTCAGCTCGATCAACGTGTTCGGCAGCACGATCGTCTGGTACCAGTTCCAGACCGACGGCGCCACCCAGGGCCAGGACACGTTCCTGGACATCATCACCGAGGCCGCCACCGGCGACAGCGAGATCGGTGTCTACGACCTCTTCGGCAACCGCATCGCCAACGATGACG
>JBDZUZ010000243.1:0-3308 GCA_040255445.1 Planctomycetaceae bacterium
TGAACTTGATACTCCGAGAGGAAGAGGCTGGTTCGAGCATTTCGCTCGGTGCGAACTCGATCAGTGCATCATGCGGCGGCGGCGGACGATCGTGCCGGTGCCGAGGAGGCCGAGCATGCCGATGCCGGCCCAGGCGGCCGGGGGCAGCGGGATGATGACCTGGCCGGTCAGGCCGGTGGTGGAGTCGGCGAAGTCCGCGTTGAAGAAGTTGCCGACGTTGGAGCTGAGCGCGACGAGGGCGCCGCTCCAGGTCTGGGAGGTGAGGCCGGTCATGTCCCAGCCGTCGCCGATCTGCCCGTTGAAGAAGCCGCCGGTGAAGGTGACATTCGACAGGGTGCCGACGAAGTTGGCGAAGGTGCCGCCGCTGCTGGCCCAGCGGCCGTTGAGCGTGGCGGTGATGGTGTCGCCGTCGAGGTCGGTGGCGGTGAAGCTGCCCGAGCCGTTGCGGGTGCCGTCGCCGTTGAGACCGCCGACGGTCATGGTGAGGACGAAGTCGGCCTGACCGGGGTCGCCCGCGAAGCCGGGCATGAACGCGGCGTTGCCGATCTGACCCGGGTTGGCCCCGATGAGGCGGGAGACATCGCCGGAGCTGCGGTTGCCCTTGGTGTCGCTCGCGACAGCGGTGAAGGTGTTGGTCGCCTTCTGGAAGCTGCCGGAGAGGTCGTCGTAGGTCAGCGAGACCGAGACGGAGTTGGCGAAGGCGGGGGCGGTTGCGAGCGCGGCGATCGCGCCCACGAGCATCTTGCTGGACATGGGTATCTCCTCAAAGTTACTTCCGGACGCCGACCGGCTGTCCGGTGCTCTCCCTGTCAGCGGCGGGATCAAGCGGCCGGGATCCACACCCAGACGCCCCGTCGTGGGGGATCTGACCATGAAGATATAACATTTCCAGATTCGATCAATATCGTTTCTTCTGTATTAGGTATTATTTATTATCCATGAGTCCGGGATCATGGCACATGAGGCCGGACTCAGAGAGCGACCCGGCCCGCGTGCTCCCCGTGGGTCGGCGGCGGCTATCCTCCGGCATGGCCAAGGGACAGCACCTGTCGAAGTACCAGGAAGGGATCGTCCGCCGCTACTACGAGCACGCGGACAGCCGCGTCGCCACCACGCTGCAGGAGATCCTCTCCGATCTCTACCTCGCCGAGGGCAAGCAGAAAGACAAGCTCTGGGCTCGCGCTGCCGAGTGGCTGGCCAAGGCCGGCTTCGAACCCGCGAAGGTCGAGCGCGCTGTGAAGGACAAGGACATCCAGGCGCTGGGCCGGATCATCAATGAAATCGCGGGGCCACAGAAGAAGGCACGCTGAAGCCGCAACCGCCCCCCCACTGCCGGGGGCGCCTGCCGCGCCCATCGCGGTCACGCGCTCCAGTCCCAGCCCGCCGGATCCTGCCGGTAGAACTCGGAGAGCAGCGCGTAGATCTCGGAGTGCCTCTCGCGCAGCTCGACCGGCCGCTCGAAGAACAGCTCGGTGAGCACCGCGAAGAACTCGGCGGGGCTGGTCGCGGCGTACGGGTTCATGAACGTCGCCATCCCCGATCGCAGGGCGTGATGCAACGCCGCGTAATCACGCGTGAAGACACGCTTCCACGCCTGGGCCGTTGTGCTTGAGCGCAGCGGCGGCGCACCATCGACCCCGCCGGCCTGGCCATCGAGCTGGTGGGCGAACTCGTGGTACACGACATTCCGCCCGTCGTCGGCCCGCGCAGCGCCGGCCTCGACATCGCGCCACGACAGCACCACCGGGCCGCCCGCGCCCGGCTGGTGCCAGCTCTCGCCCGCCCGCGTCTGAACACCCTCGGTGACAACGCCGCCGGGGCCGATCGAGCGGGCCATGGCGCGGTACGCTGCGGGATACACGAGGATCGAGCGGAGCCCGGGGTAGTAGTCGTGTTCGCGGCGGAGCAGGAGCACGGCCGCCTGTGCCGCGATGAGCACGCGGTGGCGGTCCTCGAGTTCGAGGCCGGTGCACCCCTCGAAGTCCTTCTCGTTCAGGAGCACACGGATGTGCCCCTTGAGCTCCTCGCGATCGGTGGGGGGCAGCCGCCGGTAGGCATCGAACGAAGAGACAAGGAGCCGATCCCACTCTTCTGGGAATGGTCTTTCCCGTGCTTTTCTCCGGCGTCGTTCTTTGAAGAAGATCATGCGGGCGTTCTCTGGGCCGGGGAGAATATCGGACCGGCACGACGGGGCCGTCGGGCGGGGCCTTTGAACGGCGGTACGAACAGCCGGGCCGCCGCGGTCTATCGCGGTGCTGGGGGTCTTGATGAGCACCGGCTCATCGGCTGGAGTTGGATGCCGGAAGACGAGCGAACAGTTCCAGAGCGGCGTCGATCGGGACGCATGTCGCCCCCCGCTGACGCTGCGCGGGCCGAGCTGGCGGAGCTCGCCGCGGCATCGGCCCGGGGTGACGAGCGGGCGTTCGCTGTGCTCACCGAGCGGCTCACGCTGCCGATGCGGGCCGTGATCCTCCGCCGCGCGGGCGGCGGCGACCCTGATGACCTGCTGCAGGTCTCCCGGATCGCGTTGTGGAAGGCGCTCACCGGGGGTCAGTACGACCCGGCGAAGTCATCGATCATCACCTACTCCTACGCGATCACGCTGCGGACCTGCCTGCAGGATGCTCGCGGTCGGAGCCGCCGCACCGCGGCCGAGGGGCGGATGGGCGAGGAACGGCGGGCGCTGGGCGAGGCGGGCCTCGATCCGGCCGATGTGGCCGGGGTCGGGGAACTGCTGGAGGCCGTTCGAGGCGCTCTGGACGGGGAGGCGGGGGGGCCCGATGGCCGGTGCGATGCGGGGCTGGACGAGGGCGAGCGGTGGATCCTGCGGAGTTCGGCCCAGGGCCGGAGCGACCGGGACCTGGCCTCCGCGATGGGGGTGGCGGTGAGCACGCTGAATGTCCGGAAAAAGACGGCCCTGGCCAAGCTCCGCCGCTGGCTCTCCCAGCGGGGGTTCCGGGGGCCTGGAGAAGCCGGGGAAGAGAGCGAACGCCCGGCCGAGGGCGGGAAAGAACGGGTGTCCACGGTGCGGGAGCCCACACGATGAACGACCGCGATCTGACCACGCTCACCGGCCTCGCCGAGGAACTCACGCAGTTCGAGCGGATGGCCACGGGCACGATCCGCGTGCACAGCGGCGATGTTCGCCGTGCACCGCGGTGGCACGGGCTGGCGGTCGGCGGCGGGCTGCTCGCCGCGGCGGTGGCGCTGGCCGCGAGCGTGGTGATGCTGGCGGCGCCGCGGCCGGCGACGATGCCGGGCGCGACATCGATCGATCCGGCGGTGCTTGCGAAGGTGGCGATCGCGAA
>JBDZUZ010000244.1:0-1824 GCA_040255445.1 Planctomycetaceae bacterium
CAGCGCCCGCGCTGCGCTCGGCTCCGCGCAGGACGCGCTCACCCGCGTCTCCCGTGTCGTGACAGAAGAAACCCCCTCGATCCGCCGCATCCTCGCCAACGCGCGGCTCGCCTCCGAGCAGCTCAAGCTCACCACCATCGAGGTCCGCTCCCAGCCCTGGCGCCTGCTCTACCAGCCCAGCCTCAAGGAACGCGAGACCGAGGACCTCTACGACGCGGCCCGCTCCTACGCGTCCGCCGCGAGCGACCTCCGCGCCGCCTCCGAATCGCTGGAGGCCGCGGCGGGCGGCACAGGCAGCGCGGGCCCGGCCGGAGAGGCCGCGACCGACCCGCGCCTCACCGACCCGCGCCTCGATGAACTCACCGCGCAACTCGCCGAGGCGATGAAGAACTTCCGCGCTTCCGAGCAGCGGCTGCTCGATATGCTGATCAAGCAGCGGGGCAAGTGAGCCCGCCCGGGTACGGAGAGCCATGGCCCAGCGGCAGCTCCATTTCGAACTGGCTTTCGAGGAGTTCCTCCGGGCGCGGCGGATCCCCTACGTCGCCGTGAACGAGGCCCGCAAGTCGCTCCTGCCCTCGATCACGCCCCCCGGCGGCTCGATCGCCGGGCCCGCGCCCTCGATCAAATCCTTCGACTTCATCATCTACGGCCAGGGCCGCAACCTGCTCGTCGAGTGCAAGGGCCGCCGCCTCCCGACGCCCCGGGTCGCGAGATCCGCCCGCTCCACGCCCGGCCGCCGCCCGCCGCGCCTCGAGAACTGGGTCACCCGCGAGGACGTCGCGTCACTGGCCCGCTGGGAGCGGCTCTTCGGCGCCGGCTTCGCTGCTCAATTCGTCTTCATCTACTGGTCCGACGCCCAGCCCCCCGACGGCATGTTCCACGAGACCTGGTCGCACCGCGACACCTGGTACGCGATCCGCTCTGTCGCCGTCCGCGACTTCGCCCACGCGATGCGGACCCGCTCGGAGCGGTGGGGCACCGTCGACCTCGACCAATCCGACTTCGAGCGGCTGGCCCAGCCAGTCGCCCCCGGCCCGGGCGAAGAGCCGCCGTCGGCGGCCGCGGCGGACTGGCCTTCGCCCGCGCTGGCCCCGATCGGCGACGAGATCCCGGTTTGAGGGAGCATCGGGCCGCCCCGCCACCTTGAGCCCCCGGCCCCCGATCCGTACCATGCCCGTTATGAAGCTGGCCAGCCGTACTGCCCCCCGTCGCGCCCTGTCGCTTGTCTCGGCCCCGATCATTCTCGCGGCCGTGGCCCTGTCCGCGCCCGCCGCGCTGGCCCAGCAGAACGCGGCGGACACGCCCCAGTCGATCAGCCCGCCCCTGCCCCCGACCAAGCAGAACAAGCCGCCGGTGATCATGTACTACCTGCTCGCCGCGGCGATCGTCTTCCTCGTGGTCGGGGTGAACACGATCCCGTCGAAGCGCGGCCACCAGGACTGATGTCCCCCGCCGGGGATCGATCCGACCCGCCGGAGGGGGGGGTGGGGCGGGGGCGATCCGGAGAACTGCCATGCGCCCCACCTCTGCGCGGCGAACGCCGCGGCACGCCGCCCTCATCACCCTCAATCTCACGCTGCTCGGCGTGCTCCTCTGGGTCACCGTCGGGCCGCTCTCCCGCGCCGAGAGCCAGGTCGGCGGTCCCCGCGCCCGCGGCCAGTACACCATGGTCTCGGGCAAGACCAACGCGGGCGGCCCGCACGCGATCTACGTGCTCGACTCGAGCAACCAGGAAGTGGTGGCGCTGCGGTGGGACAGCGCCAAGAACGCGCTGGTCGGCATCGGCTACCGCAACCTCGCCCTCGACAGCTGGGCCGTCCCGGG
>JBDZUZ010000244.1:1834-3295 GCA_040255445.1 Planctomycetaceae bacterium
GGGCCGCTAAAGGAGGCGATGATGAGCGACGCACACGAGCAGACCGTTCACCCGCGCACCCCCTCACGCGCCCCGTGGCTGATCGCCACCGCCGCCGCGCTGCTCGCCCTCATCGGCGTGCAGACCTGGCCGACCACGCCCGACGCCGCCGTGGCCGACATGGTGTCGAGTTCCTCGAACCTCACGATCCTGACATCCCCGGCGAACAACGAGGAAATCGTGGTCGTTCTGGACGGGCGGGCCGAAGAACTCTTCGTGTACCGCGCCGACCCCAACAACGGCATCCAACTCTACCAGCGGATGTCCGTGCCGCAGGTTTTTCTTGACGCCCGGGCCCGTTCCCAGGGCCGCAACTGATCTCCGCCCCAGAACCCACACATGCCCATCCTCCCGCTCCCGCAGTTCGAGGCCGACCTCAAGGCCATGCTCGATGAGGAGGATCGGCGCACATACGAAGCGCTCAAGGCCCCCAAGACCATGGTGGTCCGCTTCGGCGCGATGAAGTTCGTCGGCGAGTACCCCTACAGCGGCGACGCCAAGCCCGGCTGCGGCTCCAAGATCGTCTGCCGTACGCACCGCGGCACCGAACTGGGCGAGATGCTCACCAGCACCTGCCCCAACTCGGGCTGCTCCAAGAGCGTCTCGCGTAAGGAGATGCTCGGGTACATCCAGAACTCGGGCGGGCGCGACTACCCGTTCTTTACCGAAGGGCGCGTGCTCCGCGTTGCGACGGTCGAGGACCTGGACCGGCAGGCCGCGCTCGAACAGAGCCGGCACGGCCTCAAGCTCCAGGCCCGCTCGATCGCCGAGCGCCTCGGTGTTCACGCCAAGATCGTCGACGCCGAGCCGATTCTGGGCGGTGAGGTGCTCACCATTTTCTACCTCTCCGAGGAGCGGCTCGATCTGCGTGATCTGCAGCACGCGCTCTCGGACCACTTCAAGAACCGCGTCGATCTTCGCCAGGTGGGCGCGCGCGATGAAGCGCGCCTGACCGCCGACTACGAGAAGTGCGGCCAGTACTGCTGCTGCAAGAACTTCCTGAAGGTCTTGAAGCCCGTGTCGATGAAGTCGGCCAAGGTGCAGAAGGCCACGCTCGACCCGCTCAAGATCTCCGGCCGCTGCGGCCGGCTGATGTGCTGCCTGCGCTACGAGGACCAGACCTACGACGAGCTCAAGAAGCGCCTCCCGCGCAAGAAGTCCCGCGTCGGCACGCCCGAGGGCGACGGCATGGTGCTCGAGGGACAGATCCTCACGCAGCTCGTGCTCATCGAACTCGACGAGATCGGCAGCGACGGCAAGATCCGGCACGTGGCGATCCCGGTCGAGGATCTGACCGAACCGACCAACCCCAAGCCGCCCGTGCGTGACCCCGCGATGCAGACCGGGCGTCCCGGCGGGCGCCCGCCGATCGCCCGCCGCGGCGCGCCGGCGCGGCCGCGGCCCGGCCTGGCCCCGCCGGCC
>JBDZUZ010000245.1:0-3277 GCA_040255445.1 Planctomycetaceae bacterium
CGCCGTTCCATTTGAGGAGTCTGCCGGCGATGGGGGCGGCGGGGCTGCGGTGGCGCGTCCCGGCGAAGACGGTGCCATCGGGGCGGGTGTAGAGCGCGCCGATTTCCTGGACGCCTTCGAGCCCGGCGTTCATCGGTGTCCAGGTTGAGCCGTCCCAGCGGGCGACCAGGTGCGTGCCATCGGCGGAGAGTCTTCCGCCGGCGATGATGTCGCCGTTGGGGAGGGTTGTGATGGCGTTGACTTGCGTCGAGGCGCCGACTTCACCTGGGGGCGGGAACGCGGACCAGGTGCCGGGGTATGGGCCGGTCCAGCGGAGGATGTCTTCGCTACCGGGGAGAATGAGGTTTGAGAAGCGGCCGCCGATGAGCAGGTCGTTGTCTTGTGCCGCGAGGGTCTCGATCGGGGTGAATGGAGAGAGGACGGTGATCAAGGGCTCCCAATCGGACCCGTTCCAGCGTGCGAGCGCGAAGGGGTTGCCTACTTGCGGATAGAGGCGGCCGGATGCGATCAGGGTTCCATCATCGAGCACGGTCATCTTGCGGGGGCCGAGATCGGGCTCACCGCTAGCGCGGCCGAACGGCCGCCAATGGGTTCCGTCCCAGTATGCGCCGCCTGAGAGCGTTTGTGATCCGGGGGTGACGCCAAAGAACGTCCCGCCGATCACGAGTGTGCCGATGTCCAAGACCGCGATCGCATGGACGGTGGCGCCCTGGGTCGGTGCTAAGGGGCCGCGCAGCCCCTGCGGGAACTTCTGCCACTGAACGCCGTCCCAGCGTGCAACGCCGCGATCTACGCTGAAGGGGCTGCCGTCCGAGATGTAGATGTCGCCGCCCACGACCAGTTGTGCTGCCGATGGGCCCGGGCCATCGGGGTCCCAGAGTGCGGTCGTGTAGACATCGCGGTAGATCCCGTAGACACCGAGGTCTGTCAGCCACTGCTCCTCGCAGTCGTCGGCGCGGGTTGGCGTGGCGAGGGCGAGGGTGGTGAGGAGGGCGGCGTGGAGGAGGCATTTAGCGATCCGTGTGGGAATTGGCATGACGGCTCCGGGATGTCGAGGCTTGAATCTGAAATAGGAATGGTGGGTACGTCAGGGCGCCGCTCCACGGATCACAAGCGAGGGAAGCATGCGCCGCGTTGCCAGGCGGCAAAGAAAGCGGTGATGTCGTCGCCGTCGGTCGCGCCGGACATGTCGGCATCGCCGTTGCCCTGCTGCCAGTCGGTGAAGAACGCGGCGATGTCGTCGCCGTCGATGCCGCCGGAGCAGTCCCAGTCGGCGGGGCAGGGTTGGACGGGGGCGCTGCGGCTGGTGCTGCTCCCGCACGCGTTGGTGACGACCACGCGGACCTCGGGGAGCGCATCTGCGGAGTAGGCCGCGATTGGCGTGATCCGGAGTTGAGGGGTTGCAGTGCCTTCGATGGTGAAGCCGGCGGTGGGCCCATCGCTCAGCGCGATCCAGCCGCCGGGCGCGGCATCATCGCGGAGCTCCCACTGGAAGAGATCGCTGGTCGCGTTGGCGATATCGACGGTGAAGGTGGCGGTGCCGCGGGGGCACGGCACGGACGGGAAAGGGTACGGGTAAATGACTGGCACGGGTGTGCCGAGGCGGAGTATGCCTCTGGCAGGGAGTGTGGATTGATCCTGCGTGACCTGTACGAAATCGCCGCCTGCGACAACTCCACCGTCGGGCATGGGCCCGAGGGTGAAGACAGTCTTTCCTTCGCCCAGCGTTGCGGTGGTTTCCCACGCCGCGCCGGTCCATCGGAGGAGCTTGGCTTCGACCAGGATCGTGGGGTGGCCGCGGCCGGTGCCCGCGATGAGCGTGCCGTCGGGGCGGGCGTAGATGGCGCTGACTTCCTGTGTGCCTTCGAGACCGGCGTCCATGGGTATCCAAACCGAGCCGTCCCAGCGCGCAACGAACTTCGTGCCCGCGGCGTCGAGTCTGCCGGCGACAACGAGATCACCGTTGGGAAGGCGGGTCATGGAACGCACGTAGGTCGCGGGGCCGGTTTCGCCGGGGGGCGGCGTCGCGGACCAGGTTCCGGGGTAGGGGCCTGTCCAACGCATGACATCTTCACCACCGGGCACGGTGGTGGACGAGATCTTGCCGCCGACCACCAGTCCTGCGCCGTCGGGAAGCAGAGCATCGATGGAACTGAAGATGTTGATGATTGTCGGGAGCGGGGCCCAGGCGGCGCCGGTCCAGAGGGACACTGCCGAGCTCGCTCCGGGGCTGAGGCCGCCGGTCGCGAGGAGCGAGCCATCGGCGAGGACCGTCATTCGTCGCGCTTTGCCACTTGTGTCGACCGGTCCGAGCGGTCTCCACGCGGCGCCGTCCCAGCGGGCCACGCCGGGAAGGCGATCAGAGTTCGTTGCGCCGTAGCGGATCTCACCGCCGATGACGAGCGTGCCGTCGTTGAGCACGGCGAGTGATTCGACATACTCGGAGTTGAAGCCGTTTGCGGCGAGTCGTCCGAACGATCTCCATGTGGAGCCGTCCCAGCGCGCGACCGATGTGGTTGCCGGAGTGGTGAGGCCTTGCCAGACGCTGAGCCGTCCGCCGCCGACGAGCTGTGCGCCGGCGGGCCCGGGGCCATCGGGGTCCCAGAGCGTGGTTGCGTAGATGATGGCGCCGCCGGTCCAGTCGCTTGTGAGTCCCAGATCGGGGAGCCACTTCTCATCGCAGTCGTCGGCGCGGGTTGGTGCGGCGAGGGCGAGGGTGGTCAAGAGGGCGGCGTGAAGTAGCTGTTTGGCGATGGGGGTGGGGGTTGGCATGAAGGCTCCGGGATTTGAGATCAGCAATGGAACGGGGTGGTCGCTGGTGTGTTGGGCGGTGCAGCGCATCAAGTACCCGGAGTGCGGGGTCAATAGCGAGGGCGACACTCGCCGCGTTGCCAGGCATTGAAGAATGCGGTGATGTCGTCGCCGTCGGTGGCACCGGACATGTCGGCATCGCCGTTGCCCATCTGCCAGTCGGTGAAGAACGCGCCGATGTCATCACCATCGACGCCGCCGGAGCAGTCCCAGTCGGCGGGGCAGGGTTGGATGGTGGCGCTGCGGCTGGTGGATGTCCCGCAGGGGTTGGTGACGACGACGCGGACTTCTGGAAGGTTCCCCGCGGTGTACATGGTGTCGGGGGTGATGGTGAGCTGCGCGGTGGCTGTGCCGGTGAAGGTGAAGCCGTCGGCGTTGCCGTCGGTGAGGGAGCGCCAGCCGGTCGGGTCTGCGCTGTCGCGGATCTGCCACTGGAAGGTGTCGTTGTTGGGTTCGCGGACGCCGA
>JBDZUZ010000080.1:0-17568 GCA_040255445.1 Planctomycetaceae bacterium
GGCCGCGGCGTCCTCAACGCAAGCAGCCGCGGCCAGCGCCAACGCATCGGCGGCGCTCGGGCGGCCCGGTGAGGCGCTGACATCACTGCGTCCGATCCTCGCGGCGGAACCCTCGCCCGACCTTCTCGCGCTCGCGTCGCAACTGGCGCTGGCTTCAGGCGATCCCCGCGAGGCCGAGACGATGCTGCAGCGGCTGCTCGCGGCCGACCCGTTCGATGAGCGGTCGTACGAGGGCCTGATCGATCTCTATCTGCCCAGCGGTCCGCTCGCGGATGAGTCCCAACTCGCCGCGACAATCCGCACGCTTCGGCAGCGCATCCCATCGAGCCGCGTGCTCCGCGGCATCAACGCCCAGGAACTGTTGTCGCGCGGCCTGACCGCCGAGGCCGAGGAGCAACTGCTCGGCCTCCTGGGCAATGGGCCCGAGCACCCCGAACTTCTGCGCATCCTCGCCTCGGTCTGGGAGCGGCGGCTCGCATCCGGCGGTGCAGTCGAGGGCCTGGATCCCGAATCGTGGCTGCGTAGCCGGCTCGCCTCCCGGCCGCAATCGACACCGCTGATCGCGGCGCTCGCGCGGGTTCTCGCCGCGAAGGGCCGCGGCGAAGAGGCCGAAGCGCTGCTCGCAGCGCGGCTCGAACGCTGGCCGCTCGCCGAACTCGCCCGTCTGCGCGAACAGATCATCCGCACCACGCTCAACGACCCGGCTCGCGCCGACGCCATGGCGATCGCCCGCCTCGAAGCCGGCCCGCGTTCGGAAGCATCCACCGCCGAGTTGGCCGCTCTCCTGATCGACCGCGGGCGGTACGCCGATGCGGCGGAGCTGATCCGCGACGACCTCGCCGGGGACATCCTGCGGGCGGGCCCGGCCGCGGGCGGGTTGATGGCGTCCATCACCGGGATCGACCCGGCGCGCATCGCGACCGACGGCTCCGCTGCGAAGGGGGCGCTCGAACTCTTCGACCTTGCCGCCCGCGTGCTCGTCGCGCCCGATGAGGACTTCCTGCTCGCCCGCCTTGTGCTCACGGCGCTCGCGGAGCCCATGGCGACCGATCGGATCGTGGCGGCATCGCGAGAGTTTGGCCGCAGCTTCCCGGACAAGGCCATGGCCGCCTACGGCCGCGTGGTCGCGCTGCTCGGGGAGCGAGAGGACCCGACGGCCGCGCTCCAGTATCTGGGCGACCTCGCGCTCAACGCACAGCCCGCGGTCAACCCGCTGATGCTCGAGTGGATCCGTCTCACCACGCTGCGCGGCGACAAGGATGATGTCGATCATCTGATCAACCGCATCGACACGCCCCAACGCCTCGCCGCGCTCATCTCGCACTTCTCGCTCGACGATGGCGAGCCGCCCGCCGAACAGGGCGAGCTGCGCGGAGAATTCGCCTACACGATCGGCCTGCTGCTCGGATCGATCGGTCGCGATGAGCTCTCGGAGCACTGCTACCGGCGGACGCTCGAGCTTGATCCCAACCATACCTGGGCGTCGAACAATCTCGGTTATGCCCTCGCCGATCGGGGAGAGTCGCTCGAGGAGGCCGAGCGGCTGCTCGAGCACGCCTACGCGCAACTGCCGGGCAACCCCAGCATTATCGATTCACTCGCGTGGCTGCGCTACAAGCAGAACCGCATCCGGATCGGCAACAAGCCCGGCCCGGACGGGGCCGCGGGCCCGGTGTTCGAGGGCGCGTTGGAGCTTTTCGGCCGCGCTGTCCGCACGGAAGACGGCGGCTCGAATCCGGTCATTCTCGATCACTTCGGCGACACGGCCTGGCGCGCGGGCGATCCCGCGCTGGCGCGGGTGATGTGGACGCGCTCACGGATGTTCCTCCGCAGCATGCTCGACAACCGGGTCGAGGACGAGGAACCCACAGCACGCGAGCAGTTCCTGGTCGAACTCGCCGCCACGATCGATGAGAAACTCGCCGCGGCGACGGAGAAACGCGTTCCCCCGATCGCGCCGCTGGCGCCGGGCCTGCCGGACCCGGTGCTCGACCCCGTCAAGAATCAGCCGAAGTAGCGATCAACCGACAGAGCGATCAGCCGAGAGAACCGGGCCGCGTGCGAGCACGCACCGCCCCCACGCACGAGGACACGGCCCGTGGCAGGACACAGCAAGTGGCACAACATCAAGCACCGCAAGGCCGCCGTCGATAAGAAGCGAGGCAAGGTGTGGACCAAGATCGCCAAAGCGATCATCGTGGCCGCGAAGAACGGCGGGCCGGACCCTGCCTCGAACCTCACGCTGCGCTACGCGATCGATGAGGCCCGCTACGCGAACATGCCGCGGGACACCATCGAGCGGGCGATCAAGAAGGGCGCGGGGGCCGGCGAGGGCGAGAACTTCGAGCAGATCCGCTACGAGGGTTACGGCGCGGGCGGCGTCGCGATCGTCGTCGATGCGCTGACCGACAACCGCACCCGCACCGCGACCGATGTCCGCAACGCCTTCAACAAGAACGGCGGCAACTTGGGCACGACCGGCTGCGTCGCCTTCCTCTTCAATGCCCGCGGCGAGATCCTCGTCGAGGCCCCCGCGAGCGCCGAGGAGAAGGTCATGGAGGCCGCGATCGAGGCCGGCGCGATCGATGTGCAGCCGCCCTCGGCGGATGCGAGCGATGCCGAAGCCCCGCTCTGGACCATCCTCACGGAGGTCACCGACTTCGCGAGCGTGAAGGACGCGGTCGAGTCGGCCGGTCTCAAGATCGCGGAAGCCCGCCTGACGCTGCTTCCGGAGACCAATGTCGTTGTGAAGGGCGATCAGGCCAAGCAGGTTATGGAACTGATCGAGGCGCTCGAAGACCTCGACGATGTGCAGAAGGTCTACAGCAACGCCGACATCCCCGATGAGGAACTCGCGGCGCTGTCCTGAGCGGCGCCGCGGTTTCTCAGCCCCCCGCTGCTTCCGCCGCGACCCGCGCCTGCTCGGCGACGCCGCGGAGGTCGACCGTCAGAGGCCCGTCGTACCCGGCGGTCGCGAGCGATACCTCGTACGACATCCGATCCAATCGTCCGGCTCCGGGCGGCACACGCCCGACGGGCCCGATGTCGCTCAGCCGCGCGGCGACGACCTCACGCCCGAGGCGCGATGCCTCCTTCGCCGGATCGCCCCCCGCGAGGAACACGGCCGCGGGATCGAGCCCGATGCCCCAGGGGAACCCGGCCGCCGCGGCCTTCGCACCAGGCCATGTGAAATCAGCGATCAGCGCGCCCGCCCGGTCCGCCGCCTTCCCGATCGCGGCGATCACATCCGCGGGCGCCTCGCCCATCTGGACATGCACGACCGCAGCGCGACCAAGGGCGGCGTTGCGGTGCAGGTCCGCCGCGAGCGCGGCGGCCTCGCACACCGCCGACACCGCGCGGTCCGTCCTCGCAGGATCCGCGAAGTGCGCTGACGGGATCCACAGGTCGATCCCCGCGAACCCCACACCCGACCGCCGCAGCACCGCCGCGAGGTCCCGCCGCGCTGAACTGTCGAGGTCGCGTGCCCGCACCCCCGCCGCCGCGCCGTCGAGCGTGATGCCCCGGTACCCCAGCCCTGCCGCCCACGCGATGGCCGCGCGCAGATCCGGCCGCCATGGCCGGTCGGGCCCATCGCTGAGCCCCGCGAGCGAGATTGCCAGTGGCGGTCCGAGCATCGTGGGAGTGTTGTAGCCCGCTCCGATGCCGGCCGGCGAATCGCCCTCCGCCCGCTACCATCGGCCATGCCGCGTCTGCGACCGCTGCTCGAATCCGTCCACATCTTCACGCTGGCGATCTGGGGCGGGTCGCTGGCGTTCACCGCCGTCACCGCGGCGGTCGCCTTCCCCACGATGCGGAAACTCGACCCGCGGCTGCCCGAGTTCGCCGCGTACGAGGGCGAACACTGGCGAATCGCCGCGGGCCACATCGCCAACCGGCTCTTTCTGATCAACGACATGGTCCAGCTCGCGGGCGTGCTGGTCACGCTGCTGACCTTCGGCCTGCTCCTGCTCACGACCAAACGCGCGGCGGCCGGTGTGCTCTGGCCGTACGTGCTCCGGGCGGTGCTGCTGAGCGCCGCTTCGATCCTGGTCGCGTACCAGCTCTTCATCCTGGCGCCGCGGATGCAGACGAATCTTCAGGCGTTCTGGGACGCCGCCCGCGCGGGCGACGCCGCGAGGGCAGAAGCTCTCCGCAGCGCGTTTGAGGTCGATCACCCGACCGCCAGCAATGTCCTGGTCGCCACCGGTGTGTGCGTGCTCCTGTCGCTGCTCACCGCGGCCTGGTCGGCCGCCGCATCCCCCACCACTCCCGCCGGCGAACTCGAGTCACCCGCCCTGCTCCGGAAGCGCTGATGACCGACACCGCCCACATCCCGTTCGATCTCCCCAGAGCAAGCCCCACGCAGAGGAAGAAGGCGAAGCGCCTGCTCGAACTGCTCGAGGCCGAGTATCCCGATGCCCACTGCGAGCTCGACTACAGCAAGCCGCACGAGCTGCTGGTCGCCACCATCCTCTCGGCGCAGGCGACCGATGTTGGTGTGAACAAAGCCACGCCCGCGCTCTTCAACGCCTTTCCCACCCCCGCCGACTACGCGGCATCAACCCCCGAAGCGATCGAGCCATACATCAAGACCATCGGCCTCTTCCGCAACAAGGCCAAGGCCGTTCACGCGGCCATGACCCACCTCGTCGAGCACCACGGCGGCGAGGTCCCAAGGACGATGGAAGAGTTGCTCGCCCTCCGCGGCGTCGCCCGCAAGACCGCCAACGTCGTGCTCGGCAACGCCTTCGGCATCAACGTCGGCTTCGTGGTCGACACGCACATCGAGCGGCTCGCGAAGCGGTTCTGTCTCGCGAAGGAGGACGACACCGTCGCGATGGTGGAGCGGCGGCTGATGGCCGTCTTCCCGCGCGACCGCTGGTGCGATGTCTCGCACATGCTGATCTTCCACGGCCGCCGCGCCTGCAAGGCCCGCGGCGTGGCGTGCGGCGATCATCCGATCTGCGCCGAACTGGGCAAGTGCTGCGAGCTTCGGGTCTCGGCTCGACCGGCCGCGAAACCCGCCAAGGCCAAAACGACAAAGCGGCCGGCGAAGAACGCCGACCGCTGAAGCGTGCCCGAAAGGAGTCGAACCTTTAACCTCTGCCTTCGGAGGGCAGCGCTCTATCCAATTGAGCTACGGGCACCCGCTGGATAGACCCCGCGGCCGGTAGGCCCGGGGAGCCGGATGCTACGATCGCTCCCCCCCGGCGGCAACACGCCGCCGCATCCGCCGGCGTTTTCGTTCCCGCGATCGCGCCGAAACGGCCCGATGCCCTCCCAGCCCGCCACACGGAGCCGCCTCCAGCATGTTCCGCCGCGACCCCTCCCGCCCCACTCCCCTCTGGGCGGTCATGCTCTTCACCTTCGCCAACAGCATCGGGACCGGCCTGGTCACCAGCGGCATCTTCTTCATCACCAAGGTCGGCTACCAGTTCTCTCAGCTCGAGAACTACCTGCTCGGGCTGGTGCTGGGCGTCACCTACATCGCGGGCGCTCTGGGCGCGAAGCCCGCGCTCAACGCCGCGCGGCGTGTCTTCCCCGGGCTCACCAGCCGACGCGTGCTCGCGGGGCTCATGATCGTGCTCACTCTTCTCTGCGCGTTGCCCTTCATCATGAAGTCGATCACGCCCCCGGTCGCCGGCGAGCGCCCGCCGGTCTGGCCGATCTGGGTGATGGTCACCATCTACAGCCCGCTGACCGGTGTGCTCTGGCCGCTGGTCGAGAGCTACCTCTCCGGACCCCGCAGCGGCCAGGCCCTCCGCACCGCGCTGGGCTGGTGGAACGTCGTCTGGTCCTCGGCGCTCGTCGTCGCGTACATCGGCGCTGCGCCGCTGCTCAAGGAACAGGCCGCGCTCTCGGTGCTGCTCCTGGGCATGGTCCACATCGCCGCGGCGGGCCTGCTGGTCGTGTTCCGACGCGAACCGCTCCACGAATCCGATGCGCCCCGCGAAGACCACCCCGATGCCTACGCCAAACTGCTGATCACCTTCCGCTGGCTGCTACCGCTCAGCTACCTGGTCTCCAGCACACTCAACCCATTTCTTCCCTCCGCGCTCGAAACGCTCCGGGTCGACACCCAGTGGCAGACCATCGTCGCATCCGCCTGGCTGCTCCCCCGCTGCATCGCGTTCTGGGCCTACCGCCAGTTCCCCGGATGGCACGGGCGCTGGTGGATGCCAGCGTGCGGCTGCGCCGGGCTCCTCGTCGGCTTCGCCGCCACGGTGCTCGCCCCGCAGATCGCCGATCGCACCGCCGGGCTCGCCACGCTGATCGCCGGCCTCTCGGTCTTCGGCTGCGGCATGGCGACGATCTACGCCGGCGCGATCTACTACGCGCTCGAGGTCGGCCACGCCGAGGTCGAGGCCGGTGGCATGCACGAAGCGCTGATCGGCGTGGGATACACCGTCGGCCCCGGCCTGGGGGCGATCGCCGCCTGGGCGGTGTCCGAGGGCGAGTTGAAGCCCTCCGGGTTCCAACCACTCGTGCTGGGGACGGTCGGCACCGTCACGGTGCTGGTGATCCTCCTCGTGATCGTCCAGATCCGCCGCTACAGCCGGACGCATCCCGCCCCCCACGCCCGAACCGCCCCCTGACGCCGTTCGTAGGGAAGGCGTTGGGCCGATATCATCGGGCGAGCACGCTTCGGCCGCCCGCCGGTGAATCGCCCACCTTGATTGGACGATCGAGCCCCGGGATCCGGTCGGAGCGAGGAAAAGTCCGCCGGACCCGGACCACAAACAGCCCCTCGCGCATCTGAATGGATGTCGCGGGACTGCGTGACCCGTGCCCGACCTCGGCCCCCCGCGGGCCCAGTCAGAGGGAGTGCTTCATGACGATGCTTCGCCGGATGACCGCCGCCGCCCTCCTGGTGGCGGGCTCGATGATGTTCGCCGCGCCCGCGGCTTCCTTCGCCGCCGCGACCACGACCACCGGCTTCACCTACGACCTCACCCGCGACTGGTCGGCCGACCTCTGGTCCGCGGCCAAGGCTGGCGATGCCGACCGCTTCCAGACCCTGCTCACCGCACTCGAACTCAACGAGGGCGCAACGCCCGCCGAGCGGCAGATCCATACGGCGGCGGTATCACTGCGGGCACACCTCGACAAGCGCGAGGAAGACCGGACCAGCCGCATTACCGAAGTCCGCGCCGAGATGGCGGAAGCCATCGCCGAGGGCGATGCCGTCAAGTCGCTGGCCGAAGCCCTCCGCGGCGCGCTCGAACTCGAGATCCTCGCCACCGACAAGGGCGCGATCATCAAGGAACCCGAGATTGTCGCCCTGATGAAGAAGGCCGAACAGGCCGCCCGCACCGCAGAGGCCGACGGCCGCATCCTCGATGCCAGCGAACTCTTCGTGCTGCTCTCGAGCCTCACCGAAGACTCCGGCCAGTTCAAGCCCGATGTCACGCGGCTGAACCAGCGGCTGACCATGCTCCGCCTCTACACGCCCCACCGCCTCTGGGAGATGCGCGACCAGCGCCTCCGCGACCGCGGCGAGGATGCGCTCCCGCCGTACAACTCGCTGGGCGATGACTACCACGGCAAGCTCTCAACGATCACCAAGGATCTGGTGCTCCGCTCGATCCTCTACACGCCGCGTCATATCGAACAGCCCAAGGGCCCGCAGGTGGTGCTGGGCGGCATCGAAGCGGTCCGCACGCTGGTGACCACCCGCGATCTCGTGGGCGCGTTCCCCCGCATCGCCGACGACAACGCCGTTGCGGAGATGCTCGCGATCCTCGACGCCGAGAAGGCCCGCTTCGAGAAGGTCGAACGCACCGATCAGTTCGAGGTCGACCGCGCCATCGACCGCATCCTGCAGGCCAACAACCGCACCGTGAAGATCATGCCCCAGGCCGTGCTGCACGAGTTCGGCAACGGCGCGATGGCCACGCTCGACGATTACACCGCCATCATCTGGCCCGATGAGGTCCGCCGCTTCCAGCGCAACACCCAGGGCAAGTTCGTCGGCGTCGGCGTGCAGATCGAGTACAACGAGGTGCAGGCGATCCGCGTCGTGACACCGCTCGAGGGCACGCCCGCGCAGCGGGCCGGCGTCCTCGCCGGCGATGTGATCAAGGCGATCGACGGCAAGCCCGCCGTCGGCCTCAGCCTGGATCAGGCCGTCGACGTCATCACCGGCCCCGCCGGGACTGATGTCATCCTCACGCTCGAGCGCAAGGACCCCGAGGCCGGCGAAGAGGCCACGAAGGACATCGATGTCCGCATCACCCGCAGCGTAATCAACATCACGACGGTCAAGGGCTGGAAGCGCGAGGGCGTCCGCGAGGACGACTGGAACTGGTTCGTCGACCCAGAGAGCAAGATCGGGTACGTCCGCCTGCTCCAGTTCGCCGACGGCACCGACGATGAGCTCCGCCGCGCCATCGCGCAGATGCGGCAGGAAGGCCTCAACGGCCTGATCATGGACCTGCGTTTCAACCCGGGCGGCCTGCTCGATCAGGCCGTGAAGGTCTCGCGCAAGTTCGTCTCCCGCGAAGGCGGCTACATCGTGATGACCCAGGGCCCCAACGGCACCATCGAGTCACCCGAGTTCAGCCGCCCGTCGCAGGCCGTGCTCGCCGATATCCCCGTGGTCGTGCTCATCAACGAAGGCTCCGCCTCGGCGAGCGAGATCGTCTCCGGCGTCGTGAGCAACTACATCAAGACCAACGACCTCGACGGCCTCGTGCTCGGCAACCGCAGCTTCGGCAAGGGCAGCGTGCAGAACGTCTTCCCGATCGCGCAGGACGCGATGCTCAAGCTCACGATCCAGTACTACATGCTCCCCGACAAGTCGATCATCCACCGCCGCCCGGGCGCCAAGACCTGGGGCGTCGAGCCCAACCTCTCGATCGAGATGCTCCCCAAGCAGACGACCGACGCGATCACGCTCCGCCGCAACGCCGATGTCCTCCCCATGGACGCCAAGGGCGAGGCCGCGCCGCAGGCCGACCGTCCCAACCCGGACGATCTGCTCGCCAAGGGCATCGACCTGCAGCTCGAAACGGCCCTCGTCCTGCTCAAGGCCCGGACCGCGGCCGACCCCGTGAAGACCCTCACGCAGTCGAACCGCTGACCCGATCCCAGATCGCCAACCCGCGGCCGCGTCGGCCCTCCGACGCGGCCGTTTTCGTGCGCCCCCGACACCGCGCCAAACCGCACGATGTCATCCGTTTTCACGCCGCGTTGGAACGCCCCGGAACCCGCCCGGCCCTCAGCCCGCCGGTTGTTTCAGAACCTCCCATTCCCTAGCATTCCCGGCCCACCGAGCGGGCCTCGGGATCGCTCGGAACGCCGGCCGGAGCCGGCCGCATGCCTCCTCCCCGAGACCCTCACGATTGCCAACCCGACCTGCCGCGATCCGCGGCCGCCGGGATTTGGGCCGACGCAAGGACCTCGTGATGTCCCACGCGACCGCGGAGCCGGATACCAGCATGACCCAGGCAACCCAGAATCAGAACCAGCTCGCCAGCCAGAAGCTCCCGGGCGACACGCTCATCCAGTGGCTCCGCGACATGCTCCTGATCCGGGAGTTCGAGAACCGCTGTGCCCAGGCCTACCAGCAGGCCAAGATCGGCGGCTTCTGCCACCTCTACACCGGCCAGGAAGCCGTCGCCGTTGGCACCATCCAGTCGCTCAACCACGATGACCCCATCGTGACCGCCTACCGCGACCACGGGCACGCGCTCGCCCGCGGCATGTCCGTCGAGGCCTGCATGGCCGAGATGTTCGGCCGCCTCAACGGCTGCGCCAAGGGCAAGGGCGGCTCGATGCACATGTTCGACAAGCCCAACTGGCTCTTCGGCGGGCACGGCATCGTCGGCGCTCAGACCCCGCTGGGCACGGGCCTGGCCTTCGCCGCCCGCTACGAGTGGGAAGTGCTCAACCAGTCCGTCACCGGCGGCGAGGCCAAGAAGAAGGTTTCCCTCGCCTACCTGGGCGACGGCGCGCTCAACCAGGGCGCCCTGCACGAGTGCATGAACCTCGCCGGCCTCTGGGACATCCCGGTCATCTACGTCGTCGAGAACAACGGCTACTCGATGGGCACCGCCATCGGCCGCGGCACCACCATGGCCGACGACCTCACCAAGAAGGCCGATGCCTACGGCATCCGCGGCGAGATCATCGACGGCTTTGATGTGATCGACCTCTACAACGAGTTCAAGCCGCTCGTCGACTGGTGCCGCGAGAACCAGAAGCCCGCGTTTGTCGACCTCAAGACCTACCGGTACCTGGGCCACTCGATGTCCGACCCCCAGAAGTACCGCACCAAGGACGAGGTCGAGCAGTTCAAGGGGAAGGACTCGATCGACCGCCTCGCCTCGCGCCTGATGGGCGAGATCAAGGGCGAGAACGGCCAGCCGGTCCTCTCCGAGGACCGCTTCAAGGAACTGCAGGCCGAGGTCCGCGAGCAGGTCAAGACCGGCATCGAGGCCGCCGAGGCCGGCGAGATGTCCGAGGTCGACGCCGAGCTCTACAGCGATGTCTTCATCAACCCGCTGCCCAACATGAGCCCGATCCGCGACTACACGCACGGGGCGAAGAACCCGCTGCTCTAAGGCCTGCGCGACGATCGCGCTCGCACCGATCGCGTACTCGACACCGAACACACCCAGTCGCGGCGACCGACGTCGCCCCGGCCTTCCAGACCCGAAACGAGACACCGATGACCACCGCCACCGCCCCGCTCCCGCCCGGCGCCACCCTGGTCGAGCACCCCGCCCTGCCCGGCGGCTACGCCGTGCCCGACTTCGACAAGCCGCTCCCCAGCCGCGAGGGCGACCGCATCATCCAGTTCCGCGAAGCTCTGCGTGAGGCGATGAGCGAAGAGATGCGCCGTGACAAGCGCATCTTCCTCATGGGCGAGGAAGTCGCCCAGTACAGCGGTGCGTACAAGGTCAGCCAGGGCATGCTCGAGGAGTTCGGCGCGAAGCGCATCATCGACTCCCCCATCTCCGAGAACGGCTTCGCCGGCCTCGCGGTCGGCGCGGCGATGTACGGCCTCCGCCCCATCATCGAGTTCATGTCCTGGTCCTTCTCGCTCGTCGCGGCGGATCAGATCCTCAACAACGTCCCCAAGATGCTTTACATGTCCGGCGGCCAGTGGGGCTGCCCGGTCGTCTTCCGCGGCAACGACGGCGCGGGCGGCCAGCTCGGCTCCACGCACTCCTGGTGCGTCGAGGGCCTCTACGCCAACGTGCCGGGCGTCAAGATCGTCATCCCCAGCAACCCGTACGACGCTAAGGGCCTGCTCAAGACCGCGATCGTCGACCCCGACCCGGTCTTCTTCCTCGAGTCCGAGCGCATGCTGGGCGACAAGGCCCATGTCCCCGAGGAGGAGTACTACATCCCCTTCGGCAAGGCCTGGAAGCCGCGTCAGGGCGACGACTGCACCGTCGTGTCGTGGGGCCGCCCCGTGCACTTCGCCGTCGAGGCCGCCGATGCCCTCAAGGAAGACGGCATCAATGTGGATGTCCTGGACATGCGGACGATCCGCCCGCTCGACATGGATTCGATCCTCGAGAGCATCAAGCGGACCAATCGCATCGTCATCGTCGATCAGTCCTGGCCCTTCGCGAGCATCGCAAGCGAGGTCGTGACGCAGGTCATCGAGCGCGGCTTCGACTGGCTCGACCACCAGCCGATCCGCGTGAACACCGACGATGTGCCCACGCCGTACGCGAAGAACCTCGAAGCGCACTATCTGCCCAACAAGGACAAGATCGTGGCTGCGGTGAGGCGGGCTGTGGGGCGGTGAAAGCCGTTGATCAAAGCGTAAAGCGTACAGCGTAAAGTGGACATGACTCGACGGTGGGTGTGCCCGTCACACGGAGACATCCACGGGTTGGAACGATCGCGTGGGAAGACTCTCGGAAGAGCTGCGCAGCCGGACCGAGTCGTTCGCGGATCGGATGCTTGATGTCGTTGACACGCTGGAACTGAAACGCTCGTATTCAAGGATTCTGGACCAGATGGTCGGCGCGGGCACATCGGTCGGGGCAAACATTTGCGAGGCAGATCAAGCAGTCAGTCGGCCCGATTTCGCGAAATGCCTGGGGATCGCTGTGAAGGAGTTAGCAGAATGTCAATACTGGCTGCGTGTGTGCGTCCGACGCGGCTGGCTCCCCGACACGCGGCTCGCCCCGCTGCAGTTGGAGGCTGAAGAGCTTGCGAAGATCTTCAACGCCATGATCACGCGAACGAGACGCGCCCGCAAGTCCTGACGACCCCGCCCTGCACTAGTCCTGTACGCTTTACGCTGTACGCTTTACGCTTTCCGGCCCTTTCAGAGAACTCACCATGCCGATCGAAGTGACCATGCCCCGCCTGTCCGACACCATGCAGCAGGGGACGATCGTCAAGTGGAACGTCAAGGAAGGCCAGAAGGTCGCTTCCGGCGATGTCATTGCGGACATCGAGACGGACAAGGCGACCATGGAACTGCAAACGTTCGATGAGGGCACCGTCGCCGCGCTCACCACGCCCGAGGGCCAGTCGGTGCCGGTCGGCACGCTGATCGCCGTACTCGCCACCGAGGGCGAAAACGTCGCGGATGTGAAGGCGAAGGCCGGCTCGGGCGACGCGAAAAAGCAGAAGGCGGAGTCGTCGAGCGACGACAAGTCGAGTGATTCTGGCAGCACCTCCACAGCCACCGCCGAGAAGAGCGGCAAGTCGGAGGAGTCCGAAGACTCCGAGCCCGCCCACGCCTCCAACGGCCACGCCGACCACGGCTCCTCCGGCAACCGCATCTTCGCCTCGCCCCTCGCCCGCAAGATCGCGGCCGATGAGGGCATCGATCTCGCCGAACTGAAGGGCTCCGGCCCCGGCGGCCGCATTGTCCGCAAGGATGTCGAGGCCGCGGTGTCCGGCGGTGGCGCCAAGCAAGGCAAGGCCCCGGCACCGAGCGAGTCCGGCCGCGCCGCTTCGGCCCCCGCGCCCGCCCCGCTCCCGCCCGCGGGCGCTGCCCTCGAAGCCCGCACCGTCACACTCTCGAACATGCGTCGCGTCATCGCCGAGCGCCTGGTCGAGTCCAAGACCACCATCCCGCACTACCAGGTCACCGTCGAAGTCGACATGGATGCGCTCCTGTCGCTCCGCGCCGACCTCAACGAGCAGCTCGCCGATCAGGGCGTCAAGCTCAGCGTCAACGACTTCCTCGTCCGCGCCTGCGCCCTGGGCATGCACAAGCACCCCTTCGTCAACAGCCGCTGGGCGATGAAGGGCAAGGAAGCGACCATCGAGATCATCGGCGATGTCAACATCGGCGTCGCCGTCGCCCTCCCCGAGGACCGCGGCGGCGGCCTGGTCGTCGCGACCATCCGCAGCGCCGACCGCATCGGCCTCCGCCAGATCTCCGCCGACACCAAACGCCTCGCCGACAAGGCCCGCAGCAAGGGCCTTGCGCCCCAGGAGATGTCGGACTCGACCTTCACCATCTCCAACCTGGGCATGTTCGGCGTCGACCACTTCACCGCGATCATCAACCCGCCCAACGTCGCGATCCTCGCGGTGGGCGCGGCGATCCAGAAGCCCGTCGTCAAGAACGGTCAGATCGTCGTTGGCAACGTCATGTCCATGACGATGTCGAGCGATCACCGCATCGTCGACGGCGCCATGGCCGCCCAGTACCTCCAGACCGTCAAGAGCCTCCTCGAGAAGCCCGCGACACTGCTGGTGTGATGCCGCGGCCGCGGCGTGCAAACAATCGCCCGTGACCGAGCCCACCCCACCCCCACGCCCGCACGGTGACGGCCCCGCCAATGGCCCCTCCCCCGCGCGGCGGACGCTCTACGCCTTCATCGCGATCACACTGATCGCCGCGGTCGGCGTCTGGCTGCTCCCCAAGTTCAACCTGCACCTGCCGCTGATCGTCCCCGCCGTCGCGTTCATCGCCATCGCCGCGGCAGTCCTCACCCTCGCGCGGCACGAGGCCCCCGATGAGGACGAGGGCGATGATCCCGGTTCGCCCGACATCGCCGGCCGCATCGGCGACGAAGACAGGCCGTGACCCCCGCTCGCGAGAACCCGCGCCGCTTCGACACCGTCATCATCGTCGACTGGTCCGCATCCTCGACCCGCGGCCCGGCCCGCGAATCGCCCGACCGCTGCTGGGCCGCTGCAGCGGATGCCCGCACGGGCGGCGACGCATCGGCCGCGGCACCAACGCCCCGCTACTTCCGCACTCGGCTCGACTGCATCGCGTGGCTGCGTGATCAACTCCTCGCCGCAACAGGCGAGACCTTCGTCGGGTTCGACTTCCCCTTCGGCGTACTGCACTGCACAACACTTCCCACCGGCCGCGCTCTCGCCGCGTTCCTCGCCGCCCGCATCAACGACGACCCATCCGGCGCGAACAACCGCTTCGCCGTCGCGGCCGAGATCAACCGCGAGATCGCCGCGGCCCGCGGCCTGCCCCGTGGCTCGGGCCCCTTCTGGGGCTGCCCCGCCGCGGCGGCGTGCGACGATCTCACGATCAAACGCCCGCGGCCCTTCGCGTTCGACGAGTTCCGCGCTGCCGACCGCGCATTGCTCGACCGCGGCCGCGCCAACCGCGTCCCCGGTGTCCAGTCACCCTTCAAACTCGCCGGCGCGGGCTCGGTGGGCTCGCAGATGCTCACCGGCCTCGCCGCAATCGACTCGCTGCTGACCGATGGCGCACTCGCGGACCGCATCACACTCTGGCCCTTCGATGACAACGATGTCTCTTCGGCCGCGGCGAACCTCATCACCTTCGCAGAAGTCTGGCCCTCGCTGATCGATTCAACCGCCCACCCGCACCCCATCCGCGATGCCCGTCAGGTTGCCACCCTTGCCGCGGCGATCGCAGCCGACCTGCGCCTCCACACCCCACCCCCACTCCCCGCCGCGGCGAAGTCCGAAGGCTGGATCTGGGGATCCTGGCTTGAAGTGGCACCGGCGGCTCGCCGGTGATCAGTGCAGCCCGCGCGTGACGGAGTCGAGCGTGATCAATCGCCCGACGATGTTCAGCGAGCAATGCACGCAATCGACAACTCCCGACGAACCCCGCCGAGCGTCGATGCAAGTTCCTGAGTCGCCCGCGCCAGTCAAGCCACCCACCGGCGAGCCGCCGGTGCCACGACGAGCGGAACACTTCCCCCACTACTTCTTCGTCTCCCGCTCCGCCCGCTTGCGCTTCAACTCCGCATCGATGAAGTCCTCGATCTCGCCCCGCAGCACGGCCTCGTAGTCGCTCGTTTCCTGCCCCGTGCGGTGGTCCTTCACGCGGTTGTCGTAGAAGACATAGCTGCGGATCTGCGTGCCCCAGCCTCTTTCGAGACTGCTGCCCTGGGCCGCGGCGATCTCCTTCTCGCGCTCTTCCTCGGCCATCTGCTGCAGCTTGGCCATAAGGATCGACATCGCCTGCTTCTTGTTCTGCGGCTGGTCGCGGTACGTGCTCGCGACGACCATGATGCCCGTCGGCTTGTGCACAAGGCGGATCGCGCTGGCGACCTTGTTGACGTTCTGCCCGCCCGGCCCGCTGGCTCGGACGAACGGCGTCACTTCGAGGTCCTTCTCGGGGATGTCGACGCTGACCTCATCGAACTCGGGCGTGACCTCGACCGTCGCGAAGCTCGTCTGCCGCTTGCCCTGCGCGTTGAAGGGGCTGACGCGCGCGAGCCGGTGCGTGCCGCGTTCGCACGCGAGGTAGCCGAACGCGAACGGGCCCTTGACGTGCAGCGTGACCGAGTCGATGCCGACCTCGGTGCCGTACGACTTCTCGACCTCCTCGATGTCGAACTCCATCTTTTCGCAGTAGTAGATGTACATGCGGTAGAGCATCTCGCACCAGTCGTTGGCCTCGGTGCCGCCCTGACCCGCGGAGATGGTGAGGAAGCAGTTCTTCGCATCGTGCTTGCCGCTCAGGAGCGAGGTGAGTTCCACCTTCTCCATCCGGCCCTGCAGCTGGAAGAGCATCTCATCGGCCTCGGCGAGCAGTTCCTTGTCGCCGGCTTCCTTCGCCATCTCGTAGCCGAGCTTGGCGTCCTCGAAGTCCTTCATGACCGAGGTGAGCGGGTCGAGCAGCGCCTTGAGCGTCTTGACCTCGCCGACGATGGGCCTGGCCTTCTCCTGGTTGTTCCAGAAGCCCTCGGAGGTCATGACCTCCTCGAGCTCGCGCAGGCGGGAGAGCTTGCTCTCGTAGTTAAAGAGAGTCGCGGATCGTTAAAATCCGCGCCTCAAGGTCGTTGATGATGGGCTGGTGAGCGTCGAAATGCATGGGGCCAATGGTAGCCGCGGCGGGCCCGCCACCCGACCGCCCGGCCGAGCCCCGCCCCATTTAGCCGATTTTCGCCCCGCCCGCGCCGAAACCGCCCGTCGGCTCCGTTTTCCTGAGTGCAACCAGGACCTGACCACGGGAGACCACCGATGCCCATCACCCCGAACCGCACGATCACCCCCGCGGCACGCCTCGCCGCCCTCGCCGTGCTTCCCCTCGCGACCATGCTCGCCGCGGCGCAGCCCGGCCAGCCGACCGCGGAGCAGGCCGCTCGCGAGCGTCAGGCCCGCGAAGCGCAGGTCGCCGCGGAACGCGCCGCCCAGGACGCCGCCCGCGCGGCGGAGCAGGCCAAGTCCCCCACCGTCACGCTGAAGTTCGCCGGTGGCACGCTCGATGAGTTCGCCCGCGCCCTCGTCGCCGGCGCGAGTAACGGAACCGTCAATGTCGTCGTCCGCCCAAGCGTCAGCAAAGCGCCCATCCCGCCGATGGAACTCCGCGGCATCGATCCATATACCGCCGCGATGGCCGTCTCCGGACTCGAGCTCCCCGACGGTGGTCGACTGAGTGTCGAACCAATGGGCGACCGGCGCGGCCCGATTCTCATCGTCATCACCCGCGACGACCAGTGGGATCGCAACCGGATGGCGATGGCCGGCCGGCTCCCGGGATCGAATCCACGCAGCATCGAGATCCTCTCGATCAACGCCCTCGCCCCAGCCGAATGGGCCTCGATGCCCGATGCCCCGCGGCTGCCGATCGAAACCGTCCTCAGCGCGATCGAGACCGCCGTCCGCGCGGCAAGCCCTGACGATCCCGCCGCGGAGATCAAGTTTCATAAGGACTCGGGCCTGCTCTTCGTACACGGCAGCCAGGACCAGCGCACCGCCGCGGAGCGGGCCGTCGAGCATCTGCAACGCGATCTCTTCAACGCAGCACCCCGCCGCGGCCAGTCGCAACCTACCACGCTCGAGATCGATCTCGCGGCGTCGCGGCCAGAGTGGGTGATCGATGCCCTCCGCGCGGTCTTCCCGCCCGATCCGATGCGTCAGATGAAGAGCCCGGTGCAGGCAACCGCACGCGACGGCGGCGTGGTCGTGCAGGCCCCGGCCGACCTTGCCCCGGCGGTGCGGGCGATCGTGACCTACATCGACCGGCCCGACAGCCCCGTGGCCCGGATTGACACGATGGCGATGCAGACGCGAGAATATCAGCAGCGTGTTGAGGAGCTCATGCGCGAGTTCGCAACCGGCGGCGCCCGCGAAGAAGCCCGCGCCGATGAGTTCAACCGCCGCTCCGCGGAGATGAATGAGCGCCTGCGTGGGGCA
>JBDZUZ010000246.1:0-3255 GCA_040255445.1 Planctomycetaceae bacterium
CGACGTCTTCCTCTTCAACGAAGGCACCCACTACCGCCTCTACGACAAGCTCGGCGCCCACAACCTCGGCCGCGGCCGCGGCGTCGCCTTCGCCGTCTGGGCCCCCAACGCCCGCTATGTCTCCGTCATCGGCGACTTCAACAACTGGGACAAGGGCGCCACGCCCCTCTCACCCGTCGGCTCCTCGGGCATCTGGCGCGGCATCGCCCCCAACGCCAACGACGGCTCGGTCTACAAGTACCACATCGCCGCCAACAACAGCAACTACACCGTCGACAAGGTCGACCCCTTCGGCTTCATGCAGCTCACCCCGCCCAAGACCGGCTCCATCGTCCGCGGCCTGGACTACGACTGGAACGACAGCGACTGGATGAAGTCCCGCGGCGAGAAACAGGCCCTCGATGCGCCCATGAGCATCTACGAAGTCCACCTGGGCTCATGGATCCGCGACCCCAACAACCCCAAACGCTTCCTGGGCTACCGCGAACTCGCCGACCGCCTCGCCGACTACTGCGTCGAGCGCGGCTTCACACACGTCGAGTTTCTCCCCCTGATGGAGCACCCTTACTACCCGTCGTGGGGCTACCAGACCACCGGCTACTTCGCACCCACCAGCCGCTACGGCACACCGCAGGACCTCATGTTCCTCATCGACCGCCTGCACCAGAAGGGCGTGGGCGTCATCCTCGACTGGGTCCCCTCGCACTTCCCCACCGATGAGCATGGCCTGGCCTACTTCGACGGCACCCACCTCTTCGAGCACGAAGACCCCCGCCAGGGCTTCCACCCCGACTGGAAGAGCGCGATCTTCAACTACGGCCGCAACGAGGTCCGCGCCTTCCTCATCTCCAGCGCGATGTACTGGCTCGACAAGTACCACATCGACGGCATCCGCGTCGACGCCGTCGCCAGCATGCTTTACCTCGACTACGGCCGCCAGGGCGGCGACTGGGTGCCCAACAAGTACGGCGGCCGCGAGAACATCGAGGCCGTGGAATTCCTCCGCCAGTTCAACACCGCCGTCTACCAGTCCTTCCCCGACATCCAGACCATCGCCGAGGAATCAACCGCCTGGCCGATGGTCTCGCGCCCGACCTACCTGGGCGGCCTGGGCTTCGGCATGAAGTGGGACATGGGCTGGATGCACGACACGCTCAAGTACTTCGGCGAAGACCCCGTCCACCGCCGCTACCACCACAACAAGCTCAACTTCCGCGGCCTGTACATGTACTCCGAGCACTACTGCCTCCCACTCTCGCACGATGAAGTCGTGCACCTGAAGGGCTCGCTCATCGAGCGCATGCCCGGCGACACCTGGCAGCGCTTCGCCAACCTCCGCCTGCTCCTCGCCAACCAGTGGACCAACCCCGGCAAGAAACTCCTCTTCATGGGCGGCGAGTTCGGCCAGTGGCGCGAGTGGAGCGAGGAGTCCAGCCTCGACTGGCACCTCACCGATCAGCCCGAACACGCCGGCATCCAGAAGCTCGTCTCCGACCTCAACCGCATCTACCGCGAAGTCCCCGCGCTGCACTCGGGCGACTGCGACCCCAACGGCTTCGAGTGGGTCGAGGCCAACGACAACGAGCAGAGCGTCATCGCCTTCCTCCGCCACACCAAAGACCGCCGCGAGTCCGCGCTCGTCATCCTCAACTGCACACCCGTCCCCCGCCACCAGTACCGCATCGGCGTCACCCGCCACGGCACCTGGCGCGAAGCCCTCAACACCGATGCACAGAAATACGGCGGCAGCAACACCGGCAACTACGGCGCCGTCGAAGCCTCGCCTATGCCGATGCGCCAGTACCCCGCCTCGCTCACACTCACCCTCCCACCCCTGGCCGCGCTGATCCTCATCCCCGAGTCACCCGCCGACGAAACGCCCGATGACAAGGCCGCATCATCGCCCGCCACCGACGATGCCGAGCCGGTGATGCAGAAAGTCGCCCGCGCTGCCCAGCGCACACAAGCGCAGTCCGCAACCAAACTCCCCAGCCGCACCGCACCGCGCGCACCCGCGCGCGGCCCTTCAAAGGCCAAACCACATGGCTGACCGTGTTTCGCGGTCCCTCCACGCCGCGGATCCCGCCGCGTGCGTGCTCTCTTCCTATCAAGACGGTCTCGGACAGACCCGCACACCGCCGGCCGAGGCGGTCGCCGCGCTGCAGGACGCGATCGCCCGCAGCGCAGATCCAGCGCCCCCTCCCATCATCATCACCCGGGGCGCCCGCGCAATACCCCTCCGCCCCGACAGCGCGAAACCGATCGCCGCATCACTCCTGCTCGAAGACGGCGCAGAGCTCCCGATCAAGCTCTCCGCCCGCCGCGGCCGCGCCGTCGCACAGTGCAGCGACCTCATCCCCCTCGGCGTCCACACCCTCACGCTCGACTACCGCTCAGCGCCGCCTCAGCGCATCTTCGTCCTCGCGCAGCCCGACACCCTGCGCACCACCATCGATGATGCGCCCCGTCGCCTCGCCCTCTTCATCCCCCTCTACGCGCTCTCGCCCCCCGGCCCCTTCGGCATCGCCACCTACACCGACCTCCGCACCCTCGCGCAATGGGCCGACCAGTTCGATCACGCCCTCGTCGGCACACTCCCGCTCTTCCCCACTTTCCTCGACCAGCCCTTCGACCCCAGCCCCTACGCGCCCATCACCCGCCTGATGTGGAGCGAGCTCTTCATCGATCCACGCGCCACGCCCGAAGCCGCAGCGCTCCCAGCCCGCAACGCCACCCGCGCGCGTCCCTTAACACACATCGACTACCGCGCCTCCTGGGCCACCGCCCGTGCAGCGCTCAAAGCTATGTCCGCCCGCGCCCGCTCCTCACCCGCCCGCTGGTCGGAGATCCTCGCCCGCTGCTCGGCACAAACCGTCCGATACGCCCAGTTCCGCGCGGCAACCGATGCCGCCGCAACCGCCCACCGCCGCGGCACCCGCCGCGCTGGTTCTACCGCGCACCGCATCACCACCAAAGACCTCGCCCACACCAACCCCGCCGACACCGACCTCTACCTCTACGCGCAATCCATCGCAAACCAGCAGATGACCGCGCTCGCCCGCTCGCGGCCGGCCGCACGCAACTCTGCGAGCCCCCTCTACCTCGACCTCCCCGTCGGCGTCCACCCCGACGGCTTCGACGCCTTCACCCGCCCCGATCTCTTCCTCACCGGCGCGGAAGCCGGCGCGCCCCCCGATGACCTCAACCCCCGCGGCCAGTCCTGGGGCTTCGCGCCCCTCCACCCCACCGCCGGCC
>JBDZUZ010000081.1:0-17348 GCA_040255445.1 Planctomycetaceae bacterium
CCTACGCGATGGCCGTGCACCTGCTGTTGCTCGCGGGGCACATCATCCCGGTCGTCCCCTCGCTCATCCTCTGGCTCGTCAAGCGCGACCAGTCGCCCTTTGTCGATGACCACGGCAAGGAAGCCGTCAACTTCCAGATCTCGATCGTCATCTACATGGTGATCGGCGGGATCCTCTCGATGATCTGCATCGGCTTCGCGGTCATGGCCGCGGCCTACATCCTCGCGATCATGGGCATGATCCTCGCCTCGATCGCCGCGAACCGCGGCGAGTTCTACCGCTACCCGGCGACGCTCCGGCTCATTCCTTAGAACCACTCACGCCCGCAGCGGCCGCGCGGGGCACCCCACCAGCGTCGCGCCGTCGGGCACATCCTTCGTCACCACCGCGCCCGCGCCGATCGTGCAGCCGTTCCCGACCTTCACCCCCGGCAGCACCCGCGACCCCAGGCCGATCAGCGTGTCGCGGCCGATGCTCACATTCCCGCCCAGCACGGCCCCGGGCGCGATGTGCGCGTTCTCACCGATCACGCACTCGTGCTCGATGATCGCCGCGGTGTTGATGATCGCGTGATCGCCGATGGTGCAGAAGGGCTGCAGCACACACCGGACACCCAGATACACCCCCAACCCCAGCTCGATCGTGCCCGGGTCGACATCGTCCTCGGCGAGAGCAGAGACAGTCGTGAAATCCTGCGGGCCCAGCCGGTCGATCAGGCTCCGCCGCAGGCCCAGGTCCCCCACCGCGATGATGACGGGGCCCGGGAGCTGCTTCTCGGGCAATTCGGGCAGCTTCTCGAAAAGCCGCGTAAAACTGCCCGCGGGCCGCAGCCGCCAGCGGGTCACCGCCACGCAATTCGGGTTGTCGTCGTAGACGGCGATCCGCTCGACCCCGCCCTGCAAAGCCGCCTGAGCGACCACCAGAGCGTGCCCGCCGCCGCCGATCATGATGAATTCCGGGTCCTTGGCCATGCGCGGAGGGTAGCAGGGCGGGCCCGGCGGGCATTCTGGGATCAGGAAGGCCCAGCCGGGAATCGGGCGGAGCCGCGGCGTCGGCGCATCCGTATCGTTGAGAACGATGGACCCGGTTCGGATCGCCTGCGTTCGGTACTTGAACACGGCGCCGCTCATCGAAGGGCTTGATCAGCTCTCCGAGGCGGCGTTGCTCCCCGCCGCGCCCGCGGACATCGTGGGCATGGTGGCCGACGGCCGCGCCGACCTGGGGCTGGCGTCGATCGTCGACTGCATCCGCTCGCCCGAGCCGCTGGCCCTGGTGCCGGTGGGCATGATCGGGTGCGATGGGCCGACGCTCACGGTGCGGGTCTTCTCCGAGGTGCCGTTCGAACAGATCGATGTCCTGCACGCCGATACCGACAGCCACACGTCTGTCGTGCTGGCGCAGCTGCTGCTCCGCAAGCTCTACAACCGCAAGGTCCGCATCGTCGCCTTCGATGCGGCGGAGCGCGGCGAGAGCGAGCGCTGGCCGCCGACCGTGCTGCTGATCGGCGACAAAGTCGTCACGGATCATCCCCCCGAGGGCCGTTATCCCCACCAGCTCGACCTGGGCGATGCGTGGAAGCAGATGACGGACCTGCCATTCGTGTACGCGATGTGGATGTGCCGCGCTGATGAGGCGGGCTCGGACCGTGTGCGGACCGCCGCGGCCGTGCTCGACCGGCAGCGCCGGCACAACCAGACGCGGATTGACTGGCTGATCGCGAAGCGCGCGGCGTCCGCGGGCTGGCCGATCGGCACCGCGCGGACGTACTTGCGCGAACTCCTGCGGTACGAGGTCGGACCGCGGGAGCGTCAGGCCGCGACTGTGTTCCTTCGTGAAGCGGCGGCGGCGGGGTTGATCCCGTCGCGGGAGCCGATCTGGGCGGACGCGTCGGTCGCGGTCTGACCCGGGTCGAGGCGGAGACACCACTTGCCCCCGCTCCCGGCGATCAAAGTCACTGTTCTCAAGACACTCGAGGAGCGGCTGCGTGGACAGCCCAGGCCCTCGGTGCTGCGCAGCGTGGAGAACGCCGAATCGCTCGCGGCGGACCTCGACCCCGCGCAGAACTACCCCGAGGACTGGCTGGTCTTCCGCATCACCGGTGTGCGGCCGCAGATCGATGACCCCTCGCTGGTCATGGGCGAGGCCGCGCTGCGTGACCTCTCGGCGTTCATCGAGCGACTGACGGATGCGGCGAAGCTGGAACTGTCGCAGCACCCGCCGGAGAAGTACATCCCGGCATCGGACCTGTGCGAGCGCTGGCACATCAGCCGCAAGACGCTGGACCGGCTGCGGCGGCGCGGTCTGGTGGCGCGGCGGGTGGTGGGCGAGGATCACAAGCCGCGGATCGTCGTGCCGCGGATCGCGGCCGAGCGGTTCGAACAGCAGCACGCCGATGAACTGGCGAAGGCCGCGGCGTTCTCGCGGATCTCGCCCGAGCTCGAGAAGCGGATCATCCGCCGCGCCGAGATCTACCACCGCAGGCTCAACTGCTCGCTCAACGCCGCGGCGGAGCGCATCGCCAAACGCTTCGGCCGCAGCCACGAGGCGATCCGGCAATTGCTCAAGCGGCACGATGAGGCGACGCGGCGGGTCCGCGCCGGCGACCCGGCCCGCGCCATCTTCGATGACGACGAGCCGCTGACGCAGCGCAAGCGCGCGGCCGCGCTGCGGGCCTGGCGCTGGGGGATCGATCTCAATGTCATCGCCAGGAAGCACCACCGGACGCGCTCGGCGGTGCGGCGGGCGGTAACGCTGGCCCGCGCTGAGAAGCTCTGGGCGCTGGGCGAGTCTGGTTCGCTCGAGGGGCCGACGGGCCCGACCTTCCAGATGGACGGCGCCCGCGAGGTGCTGCTGGCGCCGGCGCCGGTGCGCAGCGGGCTGGGCGGGAGCGTGCCGCGGGATCTGATCGATGTGCTCGCGCTCTCGCGGGAGAAGCGGCCGCCGCTGGGTGTCGAGGAATCGACGCGGCTGATCGCGTTCCACTTCCTGCGGCACGAGGTGGCGCAGAGCCTGGGCGAGATCAATCACCTGCACCCGCAGGCCGAGCGGATCGATCAGATCGAGACACAGCTGCGCTGGGCCGCGCGGCTCAAGGTCGAGCTCGTGCGCGCGGAGCTGCGGCCGATCATCGAGACAGTCGAGACGCGCACCGGCCGACGGGCCGAGGAATTGCCGGCGCGCTCGCTGGCGCGGCTGATCACGCGCTGTCTGCACGCCGCGGGCGAGGCGGTTGATCACTTCGATCCGTTCCGCGGCGGTCGTCTGGCCGGCGCTGTGGGTCTGGCGTGCGACCGGGTGGTGATGCAGGAGCTGCGCAAGTCGCCGGTGCCGCCGGTGGGCGCGGGCCGCGCCGTGCCGAAGATCGCATCGGGCACGCGGATCGAGGACTGGTCGCGGACGCTGTCGACCTGGCAGCGGTGGCTCGAGCCCGATGCGCGGCTGCGCGCGGCGGCGGAGGCCGGCGTGAAGGAGGGCGCGACTGAAGGAGCGATCGACGCGGAGACCGCGGCCTATCTGATCGAGCGGTACGGCTGGGGCGGCGCGCCGCCGCGGACGCTGGCTGAACTCGGGCTGGCGCGGTCGATGCGGGCGCCGGCGGTGGCGCGGCTGGATGCGAAGGCGCACGCCGCGGCGATGGCGTGGGCGCGGGCGCAGAAGCCGGTGCGGGGGTCGTAACGCGTGGGGCTGTTTGGCAGATCGAAGCGGTCGAAGTGGGTGTTCCACCGCGGTGCGCTGGGGGACAGCGTGCTGCTGTGGCCGTATCTGCGCGAGTCGCACCGCCGACTGCCGGTTGTGCTGGTGACCGATGACAGCAAGGGCAAGCTGGCAGCGCGGGTGCTGGGCATCGAGTGGCGGAGCGCGGAGTCGCGGTGGTGCACGGAGCTGTGGCGGGAGGGGGGCGGGGATGCGCCGGCGCCGGAAGGCGCGGAACTGGCGAGTGAGGTTGTCGCGTTCATCGACGATGCGAACGCCGCGGTTTGGGAGCGCAATGCGAAGCGCATCTTCCCGCGTGCGCATGTGCTGTGTCTGACAGGTCGGGTCGATCGCGTGTGTGGGATCGATCTCGCGGGGATCGAGAACCCGAAGCGTGATGACAACTTCGCGCCGCGGTGGCGGGCGCCGGGCGAGCCGGCGCGGCTGGTGGTGCATGTCGGCGCGGGGTCGGAGGACAAGCGGTGGCCGCTGGAGCGGTTTCTGCAAGTCGCGGACCGATGGTGGGGCGCGGGCGGGGTGACGCTTGTGGGTGGCGAGGTCGAGCGGGAGCGGATGTCGGGCGCGGAGCGGGCGGCGTTCGATGCGGCGGGCGGGCGGTGGATCTTCGATCTGGATGAACTGCTGGAGACGATCGCGCCGGCCGCGGCGTTTGTCGGGTGCGACACGGGGCCGACGCACCTGGCCGCGCAGCTGGCGGTGCCAACGGTGGCGGTGTTCGGGCCGACGGATCCGGAGCGGTGGGCGCCGATCGGGCCGGCGGTGGCGGTGGTGAGGCCGAGCATGCATGGGACGGCGGGCGGGGCGGGGCCGGTGCGTGATGTGGGGGTTGCCGCGGTGATCGCCGCGCTCGAATCGGTAGCCCGGCCCGGTGCGGCCGCGGCGAGGCCATTAGGATGACGTCATGAGCGATGCCTCGCGCACCATCGAATCGGTCCGCCTGATCGTCGGCATGGAGATCCATGTCGAGCTGGCGACGCGGACGAAGATGTTCTCCGCCGCGCCCAACCCGGCGCACCCGGACCACTTCGACGCATCGCCCAACACGCTGCTCGATCCGGTCGTGCTCGCGCTGCCGGGCGCGCTGCCGGTGATGAACAAGCGGGCGGTCGAGATGTCGATCATGGTGGGGCTCGCGCTGCGGTGCTCGATCGCCGAGTTCACCAAGTGGGATCGGAAGAGCTACTTCTACCCCGACATGCCCAAGGCGTACCAGATCAGCCAGTACGACCTGCCGCTGTGCTTTGATGGCGTAGTCGATCTGCCGGCGGTGGATGAGCAGGGCTTTCCCAATCCCGATGGGCAGACGCGGCGGATCGGGATCATCCGGGCCCATCTGGAAGAGGATGCCGGCAAGCTGCTGCACGAAGCGCCCGGCGGGCACGCGATCGATCACTCGATCGTTGATCTGAACCGCGCGGGGACGCCGCTGCTCGAGATCGTGACGCAGCCGGATTTCACGAGCGCCGACGACTGCGTGCTCTTCGCGAAGATGCTGCGGAATTTGTGCAGGTTTCTGGGTGTCACCGAGGGGGACATGCAGAAGGGGCACATGCGCTTCGAGCCCAACATCAACTGCGCGCTCACGCTCAGCGATGGCAAGGTGGTGCGCACGCCGGTGGTTGAGATCAAGAACCTGAACTCGTTCCGCTCGCTCAAGGGCGCGATCGAGCACGAGCTCATGGATCAGCCGAGGCGTTGGAGGGAAGACGGCCGCGAGATGGGCCCGGGGATGAAGATCACCCGCGGCTGGGACGACACGCGCGAGGTCACCTTCGTCCAGCGCGAGAAAGAAGATGCCCACGACTACCGCTACTTTCCCGACCCGGACCTGCTGCCGGTCGAGGTGAGTGCGGAATGGCTCGATGCGATCAAGGCTTCGCTGCCCGAACTGCCGATGGCGCGGCTGGACCGGTACACGGAGAAGCTCGGTCTCTCGATCAAGGAGGCATCCGCGCTCATCGAGGAGCGCGAGGTGTGCTTCCTCTTCGAGGGCGCGATGAACGGGCTGGTTGAATCGGGCATCGACCGCGTGCGGGCTGCGCGGGTGGCGGCGAACCTGCTGCTGCAGCAGGGCGCGAAGCTCGCCAACGAACGCGGCGTGCGGATCCACGAACTGGGGCTCAGCGCGAAGGCCGCGGCGGAGATCGCGCTGCTGCGCGAGAAGGGCGAGATCGGCAACCAGGCGATCGAGCCGCTGATCGTCGCCGCGTGCGAAGAAGGCAACCGGGGCCGCGCAGCGCGCGAGATCGCCGAGTCGCTGAACCTCCTGATCGTCCGCGACGATGCCGCGCTCGATGGCTGGGTCGATCAGGTGCTCGCGAAGAACCCCGAGGCGGTCGCCGATGTGAAAGCCGGTAAGATGGCCGCGGCGGGGAGACTTGTGGGCGAGGTGATGAAGCTGGCGGGGGGGAAGGCGGATGGGAAGGTGGTGCGGGAGCGGATCATCGCGAAGATTGAGTAAGACCCGGCTTCAGGTCGGCTCGCTGAACACGGTTCCATCGCGGGGGTGTGGCGGTTTCTCGATCGGGATGCCGATCCCGGCTGCGCCGTTGTGCTTGAGCACCCCCTCGTCCCATGTGTGAAGCACGCTGACGTTCGACGCGATCGCCGTGGCAACATGGATCGCATCCGCGTGCTTGATCGCCAGTCGGCGCGTCAGGTCGTGCGCCCGCTCTGCGATCGTGCGCTCGACCGACCGCAACACGATGTACTCCTGCTCAAAGAATGCGAGCATCCGGCGCGAGGATGCGTCATCAACCTTCCGCACCGTCGGGAGCCCGGCGCACTCGGTGATGGCGAGCGCGGAGGTGACGATCAGCAACCTGCCGTTCTCGGCACGATCCAACAGGTCCCGGAGTGCATCCCGCTTGTTGGACTCTTGCTGGAACCAGCCGAGAAGCAGTTCGTGTCCCAGTAGACACGCTCAGGCATCTCTCAACCTCCGCACGAACTCTGCGGAGTCGATGCCGCCGGTGATATCCAGTTTGCCATCGCCCTCGAACGAGGAGGCGGCGGGCAGGTCCTTCCCTTGACGCAGCACGCGGATCGTTTCGACTTCGATCGAGATCGGCCGACCTTTGTCGTTGAATCGTGCACGACCGGAGACAGCGACTCGTTTGCCGAGCGCGCTGAGCGCCTCGGGGAGTCTTCCATCGGGGAGAATGCAGCGGACGCGGGTCCCCGACAGCTGGTCAAATATATCGAAGGCTTCGCCACCGTGGATCGTGATCGTCTCGAGTGATCCTTCGATAGTTGTCTCGGCGAGGTGATACGTCGGGCGACGGCCAAAGTACTCGTCGATCGCCGCGGCGGAGCGCAGCGTCGGGGCGATTCCGCTCTCGCCGGGCATCGCGAACTCCAGCCGGGCGATGCCGCGGTCCAGAAGGCTCAGCAGCGAACGGGCTTCCTTGAGCCCGTCGTCTCCAAACTCTGCCGGAACACCTCTCCCGGATTCGAGGTCTCGCAGGCCGTCCATGTAACTCTTGACGACCGAACGACTGACATCCGATCTCGTGCCCGGCACCTGCGCTTCGAGGGTGAGAGACAGCGGGCTGTTGGTCGTCGCCCTGGTCACATTCCACTGGATCGTGGCCTTGCCGTCTTCGCTGATCCCGGCATCGATCGCTCGAAGGACGGAGAGCGTTCGTACGAGGACCTCGCCGAGGCGTTCTGCCGGAACACCGATGTCGCGGCCCTCGATCAAGATGGTGAAAGCCTGGCTCATGCTGGACTCTGATCGTATGTGATCGGAGGCCAGGGCGGCGATGGTTCACTTTCCGCTGATGGTCGGCGGTGGCGGCGGGCGACATCGGCCCTCGGCAGGCCATTAGTCGCCGGGGTCTGTGGGGGCCAGACGGGGTTGGCTGGCCGGCTCGGCGTCGCCGCGGAGGACGCGGGCGCGTTGGAGGAGTTCATCCTCGAACTGCTCCCGCGGCATGGTCGTTTCCAGCGCGGGCTGGAGTTTGAAGTGCCAGCGGATGGTGGTGTCGACGGGGAGCGCTGAGACGGCGAAGTCGACGGGCGGGTACTCGTAGATTGGGGTGTTGGCCTTGGCTTTGGTCCGGAGCGGTTCGAAGCCGGGGGCTTCCACGCGGACGTCGTAGACACCGTAATAGACGAAGTCGGCCTCGATGGGTGTGCGGCCCAGTTCGCGGTCGTTGACGCTGACCAGCGCGCCCGAGGGCTCGGAGGTGATCATCACGCGGCGCTGTGAGCAGCCGGCGAGTCCCGCGGCGAGCGTCAGCGCGGCGGAAACGAGGGCGATGTTGGTCGGGCGGGGCATCACGGGCGAGAGTGTACGGCGGAGGGTTTCGCGCTGGTCTGGCCGGCGGGTTCGCGCGGCGGCTGGCCGGCGGCATCGGGCAGGTCGTCGAACTCGTCGCCGCGGAAGAGGTTGCCCAGGTAGGCGCGCTTCACCATGTCGTTGTTGATGAGCTGGCGGGGTGTGCCCTCGGCGAGCACCTTGCCGCTGTCGATGATGTAGGCCCGGTCGCAGACGCGGAGGGTCTGCTGGACGTTGTGGTCGGTGATGAGGAAGGCGATGCCGCGGTCGGCGAGGCGGCGGATCTCGGCCTGCAGGTCCTCGACGGCGATGGGGTCGACGCCGCTGAAGGGTTCATCGAGGAGGATGAGCCGCGGCTCGGTGACCAGGGCGCGGGCGATCTCGAGCTTGCGGCGTTCGCCGCCGGAGCAGGTGCGGGCCTGGTGTTTGGCTTTATGCGAAAGACCGAACTGCTCGAGGAGGGCGGCGGCCCGCGCCTTGCGGTCGGCGCGGGAGAGGTCGCGGGTCTCGAGGATGGCGAGCAGGTTCTGCTCGGCGGTGAGGCGGCCGAAGATCGAGGGCTCCTGCGAGAGGTAGCCCATGCCCAGCCGGGCCCGCTTGTACATCGGGAGCTGGCCGACATCCTGACCGGCGAAGGTGACGCGGCTGCGTCCGCCCTGGTCGGGGTCGATCATGCCGATGGTCATGCGGAAGCTGGTGGTCTTGCCCGCGCCGTTGCGGCCGAGCAGACCGACAACCTCGGCGCGGTCGACGTGGAACGAGACATCGTCGACGACGGTGCGGCCGCCGAAGGACTTACGCAGATTGATGGCCTGGAGCAGGGGCATCGGTCCAGAGAGTGTAGGTGAAGGCGGGCGGGGAGGGGTGTGGGCCGCCACGGTGGCGGGGCAGCCCAGGGCCTGCCTCAGCCCAGCCGGCCGCGCCACATCTGCAGGGCCTCGTGCTTGGTGAGGTCGAACTTGAGCGGTGTGACGGTGATGTCACCCTTGAGCAGGTGGTCGACATCCGAGCCGGGGTCGGTGCCGTGGAAATCCAGTCCGTAGCCCGCGGCCCAGTAGTAGGTGTTGCCCGAGGGACTCTCGCGGCGCTCGTACTTGTCGACCAGGCCGTGGATGTTCATGGGGCAGACATGGACGGCGGGCATGGGGGAATCGGGCGTGAGCGCGGGGTCTTCGGTGACGGGGACATTGATACTGATGCACTCGTACGGCTTCAAAGGCCCCGCGGCGAGGACCTTTTCGAGCGCGTGGCGGGCGCGGAGGGCGCCGATGTCGAAGCGGGGCTTGCCCTTGCCGAGCATCATGCTGACGGCGATCGACGGCACACCGAGAAATGCGCCCTCGATCGCCGCGGCGACAGTGCCGGAGTAGATGACATTGATGCCGCAGTTGGCGCCGGCGTTCATGCCGCTGATGAGGAGATCGGGGCGGGAGCGGCGGCCGTCGGGGCCGGCGCCGAATCTCTCGGGCCAGAGAGAGGAGACGGCGAGTTTGACGCAGTCGGCGGGGCGGCCGTCGACGGCGATGCCGATGCCCGGGTCCAGGCCCGCATCGACCGCGGCGACGACGCCGTCGGAGAACGCGCCGGTGCGGGGGAGCTCGACGTCCTCGACCATGAGGGGTTCGTGGAAGGTGACGCCGTGGCTGGTGGCGGACTGGACGGTGAGGGGGGCGACGGTGAGGAGGCTGGACAGCTTGTGGCCGCCGGCGGTGAAGGGGCCGCGGCCGTGGGCCCCGAGCAGGGCGCTCCGCAGGGCCATGATGCCCGGGGCACGGATGCCGTCGTCGTTGGTGAGCAGGATTCGCATGGGCGAGGTTACGCCGGCGGTGCGGCGTGCCGGGGCGTCCTCGTGTGACGGCGAGGCGTGGCGGGGCAGGGCGGGGCGTGGCGGGGCGGGCCGTGGCGTGATGGGGGCGTGGCGGTTAGAGTGTGACCACCGGCTCCGGGGGCATCTTTCCGCGGCGGCGGCTACTTTGGATCGAGGGCGAGCGCCATGGCTTCACTGATCGTCGCTTCGGGGCAGCAGGAGGGGATGTACCTGCCGCTGGGCAAGGGCACCAAGGTCATCGGCCGCGGCGAGAACGTGCCGCTGCAGATCGCGGACGATCCGCGGATCTCGCGGCACCATGTGCAGGTGCGGTACGAGGCATCGAAGGATGCGTACATCGCGCTGGACATGAAGAGCGCAAACGGCACGTTCGTCTCGGGCGTGAAGCTGACGGGCGAGGTGCAGCTCAAGGACGGTGATGAGATCCGGATCGGGGATACGAAGATCATCTTCACGATGACGGACCCGACGGATCAGCCCAACGCGCTTGAGGTCTTGAAGAAGGTCGGGGAGCGGAAGCGGAGCACGTTGATCAATAAGGAGTGAGGGCGGGAGAGTCCTTCCGCGCGGAGGGAGGAGCCGACTGCGCGAGCAGTCGGTGGGGCCCGTTTCCTTTTGACCATCCGAAGAAGACGCCGGCGCTCCGATTGCTCGCGCAATCGGCTCTTGCGCGCGTCGACGCACATCACGCGAGCGTCCTAGCGCGCTAGGCGCAACCGTTGGCGCGGGCCATCGGCGGCTTCCGTTTCCTACTGATCAGCCGAAGTAGACACCGGCGCTCCGATTGCTCGCGCAATCGGCTCTTTCGTGCGTCGATGCACATCACGCAAGCGATGGTGAACCCACCACGGTCGCGGAGCCGACCGTGATGGCACGAACCGTGATCGCATCGACGGCTTCGACCTCACCGCATCAGCGTTTCCATGCCCGGCTGGCTCTCGACGTAGCGCTGGTGGACCTGGGTGTAGTGCTTCTTGAAGATCGCATCGCACTCGGCGGGGGTTGGGAATTTCTTGCTGAAGCCTGGGACGACGCTGTCGATCGTCGCCGCGGCGGCGTTGATGAGGTGGGCCATCAGGGTGCGGGGGTCCTCGGCGCCGACGGCGACGCGGACGGTGGTGGGCGTGATGCCCGCCGCGGCGAGGGCCTGCTCGCTCATCTCCGAGTGGCTGGTGATCGCGGGGCAGAGGACGACGGTGTTGGGCTGGCCCAGCGAGACCTGGTGGCCGAAGATGGGATCGAGGCAATCGAAGAAGCGCTGGAAGGTGGCGCGGTCGATGTTGGGACGGGCGCCGCGTGACTTGCCGCTGGCTTTGCCCTCGAAGTCGAAAGTGAAGAGCGGCGCGGGGAAGCCCAAGTGCAGCACCTTCTCGCGGATCGGGGCGTTCTCGTTGTCGGGCACCGCGTTGGACTTCACATTGATATCGGGGTGGCGGCCGAGGAACTCGGTGAAGGCCAGCGTGTTGGCGATCTTCTGCAAGAGCCGCTGCTCGAGCGTGTGGATGCCGTTGATGACCTCGTAGGCCTTGTCGCTGTCGAGGAACGCGCCCTTGACGTAGTACACGTTCCAGAAGAGCGTCTCGTCCCAGGAGTAGGTGCGCTCGGAGCCGTCGGGCGCGATGCCCTTGACGCTCTCGTGCTTGCCCATGAACATCCGCTCGTTGCGGCCGATGACGACGCCGGCGGTGGTCGAGCCGTGGCCGGCGAGGTCCTTGGTGTAGGAGTGGATCACGAAGTCGGGGCGCTCGAGGATGTTCTTCTTCTGGAGCGGGCGGTGGAGGAAGGGCGTGCCAACGGTCGAATCGCAGATGACGGTGAGGCCGCGTTCGTGGGCCGCCTTGCAGATCGCGGGGACATCGAGCACGTAGCCGTGCGGGTTGCAGGGGCTCTCGATGTAGACATAGATCTCGCGGCCGGCCTTGAGGCGGTCGGCGTTGGCGGCCTTGACCTTGTCGAAGGCCTCGATGAACTCCTCGACCGTGTAGAAGTCGGCGAAGTTGACGGAGACATCGAGGTTGCTCTTCTTGGCGAACCAGTCGTGCATGAGCTGGTAGGTGCCGCCGTAGACATTGCGGCTCGCGAGGATGACATCCTGGTAGCCCACCAGATGGCTGAGCACCGCATCGACCGCGGCCATGCCGGAATTGAAGTTCCACGCGAAGTACTCGGAGGCGTAGGGCCCGGCCTCGAGATCGACGATGTGGTTGGCGAGACTGACGTTGGTCGGATTGAGCAGACGCGAGTAGACCTCGAGCATCAGCTCCTTGCCCTGGAAGGCATCATCGACCCACTCGGCGCAGGCGTAGATGTAGGTCGCGGTCCGCGTGATGACCGGCTTGGCGGCGAAGATGGCGGTGACGTTGTCAAAGACCGGGTAGGGGCCCTTGGGGAGGCGCTGGCTGGTCTCGGTGACGAGGCTCTGGTAGGTCTTGCGGAAGGGGTTCTGCAGCGTGTCGAGCATCTTGGCGAGCTGGAAGCAGAGGAACTTCTGCGCGGCGAAGCGCTCGATGCGGTCCTTGCGGGGGAGCTGGGTGAGCTCGCGGACGGTGATCTCCCACATCCGCTTGAGGTCGGCGTGGCCGACATACAGCGACCGCGCCAGCTCGCTGAGCCGCTCGCCGTACTCGCCGTTGGGGTCGATGCCGTAATGGGCGAGCTGTTCGGCGACCAGGCCGTCGATGTCCTTGGCCTGTGTGGACTTCCGCCGCGGCGAGATCTCGCGGGCGAGGGCGAAGTCGCTGGAGTGGTCCACATCGGGGGGGGTCTGGTGCGGTGTCGTGGTCATGGGGCCATGGTAGGAAATGAGGCGCGGCGGCACCCGGCGTGTGCGAGAACCGGTTTCACGCGGGGCGGGGCAGGTCCGGGAATATCGCGAGGGGGAATGGCGCAAGCCTCTGGCCGCGCACCGCTTGCGCCCGGGGGGCGAGCGGCCCATCCGCCGCGGTGTTGCGAACCGTTTTCATCTCCGCGGTCGGCGGCATCCGCGCGGGGATGCGGTTGGTATCTTCTGGTAGAGGGAGAAGAAGCCATGAACGCACAAGCCGCCGGAACCCGGGCCCGCCTGTTGATGGGCCGACCGTGCCTGCTCGTGAAGGATCTCGAGCGGGCGACCGTGTACTACCGCGACACCCTTGGGTTCACGCCGCGGACCGGCGATGCGGGCGGGATCATCCTCGAGCGTGATGGTGTGGGCCTGCTGATCCGCGCGGTGGCGCCGGGCGAGGAGCCGCGGACCAACGCGACGATCGCGGTCGATGACGGGGCGGGGGCGGACCTGGTGATCTGCTGCACGAACGCGGATGCGCTCTTCCGCGAGCTGGCGGGGGAGGGTGCGCTGGTGGCGCATCCGCCGATCGTTGTTGACGGCGCGCGGAGCAAACGGTTCGCGATCTTCGACCTGGATGGTCATGTGATCACGTTCCACGAAGAGCTCGCGGTGATCACGTCGCAGAATTGATGATTTTCGTGGCACCGATGTCACGGCTTTGCGGGACATCGGAGCTGCGGATGTTTTGCATCTTCATTGCACGGGCTGCTGGCGCGGGGTGGGTTGCAGCGCGCGCGGGCAGGGGCTGCGCGAGCGGGGTGTCCAATGTGGGTGCGGGGTCGGTGAAGCACCGATGTCCTCAGAGCAGGACATCGGTGCCACGTCAAAGCAGGACATCGGTGCCACGTCGAGGCAGGGCATCGGTGCTTGATTACTCGGGGCGCGGGTTGATCGCGAACTCGACGGTCGGCCACTGGCCGAACTCGATGTAGCGGATCGAGCCGTCGACGGCGAGCATGTTGCCCGCATCCTGGCCGTGCCACGAGGCTTCGAGGAGCGAATCGCTCGATGGCCGCGGCGATGTTGCGTAGTGCCACGCGGCATCGCCGGTGAGAAGCATGCGGCTGGGGTCGATGTGGATTTCGTGGAGCTTGATCGGGCGGGCCTGGGTGTCGATCCCGGCGAGGGTCGAGTTCATCAGGCGGGGGTTGGCGCGGTAGCTGGTGCCGAAGAACTGGAAGCAGGAGGCGTTGGCGAGGATGGAGGGGCCGGGGCGGCCGCGTTCGGCGCCGGCGCGCTGTGTGACGCCGTGGTCTTCGGGGCACTGGAAGAGGCGGGCGAGTTCGGCCGAGCCGAGTTCGCTTTCTTCATCGACGAGGTAGGGATTGATCGGCCGGTCCATTGCGAGCATGGGCCGGCGGTCGGGGCCGACGAAGGTGGCGCCGCCGTAGCGCCACTCGGGCATCACGGGCGCGGACGGGAAGACATCGCGGTGGTCCTGCAGGTAGCTGGTCCAGCCGACGGAGATCTGGCGGAGGTTGTTGGCGCACACGACCTGGTAGCCCGAAGACCGGGCGTGCAGCAGGAGCGGCAGGAGCAGGCCGAGCAGCACCGCGGTGACCGCGATGCAGACGAGGAGCTCGAGCAGCGAGAATGCTTTGTGGCGACGCACTTCCACCGGTGGGATTGTACGAAGCCGGGGCGGCTTCGTGAAGCCTGATTCAGATCCGACCAAAATCCAAGCAAACTTCCCTTGAAGTCCGCGCCCGTCAGGCGCCAGCCCGGAGGGCCACCCTGTCCAGGGCGTTGGCGAAGGCCATGTACGCCTCGTAGGGCGATTCGAAAGGGCTGAAGTACTGGTGGACCGCCCCATCGGCCGCGCCCTTGGTGGACATGTAGTACGCGTGGTCGCTGGTGGTGAGTCTGCGCCAGTCGGCGAGGAGGCGGTCGGCGGCGAGGGTTTCTTCGGGATCGCCGGCCTGGCGGGCCTCAAGCGCGCGCTGCCGCACAGCACGGCCGATGGCGAAGGTGCGCTCGAGGATCTCGGTCTGCATCGCGTTGCCGCGCCAGGCGGAGAGGTCGCGCTCGGTATCGGCCCAGGAGGTCCACGCGGGCACGTCGTAGACCGCCGCGGCGGGGAGTTCGGAGAGCGCGCCGGCGGGGGTGACGAAGCGGTGGCCCGCGGCGAGCACTCGCTCGGGCAACTCACCGAAGAAGTCGAAGATGCCCGTCTCAGCCCACTGGTGTTCGCCGATGGTTTCGTAGTCCATGAACAGATTGCAGATCGCATCGCCGCCGCCGATCCAGTCGGCGAACGCGGCGGGCTTCAGCGGGTAGTGCTCCCAGTTGCGGTCGCCGAAGCGGAAGGCGATGTCGTCGCTGAGGCGGTAGTTCTTGAGGAGCACGCCGAGCGGGCGGCCGCCGCGTGCGAGAGGACGGCCCGGCGGGTGGAAGACCTGTCCGGGCGAGCGGCCGTCGAGGAAACGGTCGACGCCCTCGGCGAGGACGCCCGCGTAGCGGGCGCGGCCTTCATCGTCGGTCTGCGCTGCCAGGAACGCGGCGAGCTCGTTGCTGTAGACGAGCTCGGTGTTGCGGAAGACCCGCGGCGAGATGCCGAAGATCCGCTCCATGGCGCGGGCGTGCAGCTCGACCTGCTCGGCGAACTCGCCGCGGTCGTAGACGAAGGCGAGGGAGTGGTAGTAGGTTTCGGCGAGCAGTTCGCAATGCCCGGTCTTGACCAGTTCGCGGAAGAGGTCGAGCACATCGGGGCAGTGTTCTTCGAACTGCTCGATGGCGGTGCCGGTGATGGAGAAGGCGAGGCGGAAGTCGCCCTTGTGCTTGCGGACCAGTTCGAGGAAGAGGCGGGTCGCGGGGCGGTAGCACTTGTCGGCCACTTTGCGGCAGATCTCGCCGTTGCGGGCATCGTCGAAGTAACGGTCCTGCGTGTCGAAGGCGTTGATACGCCGCAGGCGCTGGGGCTGGTGCACCTCGAAGACGAGGCAGACGCTGGTCATGGGCGGATTGTCCGTGTTCGCGGGCCGGTTGCAACCCGGGCCGGGGTGGCGGCCTGAGATTCCGGCCCGCGGCGGCTCATGTCCGGACCGCGCTGACCGCCGCGATCGCCAGCGGCAACAGGATCAGGACCGGCAGGAAGACCGCGATCTGCGGCGCGAGCCCGGGGATCTGCGCGGAGCTGCCGACGATCGAGCCGACGAAGGCAAGGAGCGCCACGGGCGCGCAGAACAGCGCCTGCAGCACCATGTTGGTCGGCTCGCGCTTGAGGAAGAAGGGCATGCAGACCAGGACGGCGAGCAGGTTGCAGACCAGGACAGAGATCCGCCCCCAGCGGGTTCGTTCGAGCGATTCGATCCGGTCGACCGGCGGCTTGGGCTCGGCCTCGTAGCGGTCGACGAGCTCGCCGATCTGGGACCAGCCGAGGTGGTTGCTGTAGCCCTCGAACCTGCGGAGGCGGAGCGCGGTGGGATCGAGATCGGTGCGGAGCGTCTCGATCGGCTCGATCCGCGGACGGGTCGCCCCCGCGGCGAGTCGCTCCTCGGCCTGACCGTTGACCAACGTCCAGCGATCGCCGGCCCACTGGGCAGCATCGGCGGTGATGCGGCGGGTCATCAGACCGGACTCATCGCGTTCCCAGACCCAGAGACCCTCGATTCGGCCCTCATCGAGATTGAAGGAGCGGATGTAGTAGAGCCGGCCCGCGGCGTCGGCGGTGAGGTCCTGGCGCGTCGAGCCCAGAGTCCGCATGCCCGCATCGGTTTTGTCGCGGACGAGCAGCGGCGCGATCTTCGGGATGACCAGTTCGCGGTTGGCAACGACGAGCAGGAGCATGAGGATGGCGACGCCGATGAAGGGCCGCGCGATGCGGTGCAGGCTCAGGCCGCCGGCGAGGACGGCGACGAACTCGCGGTGGCGGACCATCTGGGTGCAGGTGAAGCCCAGGGCCCCCACCATCACCAGGCCGACGATGTAGTTGAAGAGAAGGAAGAGCCGGGGCCACCAGAGGTTGAGGACGAGCATGAACGAGAGGACCAGGGTGCGGAAGAAGCCGGGCTCCTCGCCGCCCCGCTCGCTCATGCGGCGGGCGATATCGGTGAACTCGTCGAAGTTGAGCGAGTAGTCGATGGCGATGACGAACGCAAAGAGGATCACGTGCAGCAGCACGATGTTGAAGAGGTACTGCCGCGCGATGTACCGGTCCAGCAGCTTCATGCGAAGGTAATCGGGCCTCTCTGGTCGCCAAAGTCCGGCCGCGGGCCGGAGCGGTACTCACGGCAGGTACAGCCGCCTGATCCGCCGCGGGCCGAACGGGCCCAGCGGCAGCAGTCTGGCCACAGCGTAGCTCATCATGGCGGCGACCACGACATCGGTGGCGAAGTGCGCCCCCGCGATCAGGCGCGTCCAGCCGCAGCCGATGGCGAGGAGGACCACGATCGGCCCCGTCCCGGGGAAGAGCCGCGCGAGCATGAACGCGGCGCCGAAGGCCACGCCGGCGTGGCTCGAGGCCAGGCCCAGGCCGGGCCCGTCGTAGCCGGCCTGCGCGAACCAGTCGAAGACGTACTGCCCGGTCTCGCCGGGGCGGTGACGGCGCACGACGCCCTTGACGATCTCGGCGGCGAGGCCGCCCAGGCCGGCGGAGAGGAAGAGCAGCAAGCCGCGGCGGAGGCGCTCGCGCGCGGAGAAGGGGGGTCGGCGGGCCGCCCAGTCGGCGGCGATCAGGACGAGCCCGGCCGCGATCCAGG
>JBDZUZ010000082.1:0-17369 GCA_040255445.1 Planctomycetaceae bacterium
AGCGGCGGTGCCCCGCCTTCCCGGCGCGGTCGTGCAGGCGCCGCGCCTCGGTTTGTCCGACCTCATCTACCTGGCCGGAACGATTCATGCCGAACCGGGAAAACAATGCACGCAAGTCCCATCTGCTCATCGCAGGCTCCGTGAAGGATCAAACTGCCGAGCCGCCAAGTCGGGTCCTCTTCCGATCCATAGCCGCAGCAGGTCAGGTTCGACGCGCTCCAGCGGTCCCAGGGGCCGGCGGATGATGCACCCGCGGCGGGGTCCACGAGTCTGTGGGTGGCCCTTGCTGTGGTGCACCGTCGTGCCGCACCCCAACAGGGGCCGCTCGCGTCGTTCGAGCCAGCATACCGGCCAACGGGTCGAGTCGTCCAGCGGGTGGTGAGCACAGCCCCCCAACCCTCCAAACTTCAGCGACGCCGCGCTGCCTTGAACCGGGCCGGCCCAGCCCGATCCGGCAACTCCGTTCGCCCTCTTAAAGGAGCGGGTTCCGCCGGTTCCCACCTCGGACAGCGGGAAAAGATGCGACAGGTGGGATTTGTGCTGTGAACGGTCAGGCCGTCCGGCTGCCGACCGCCGCGTTGGCGCCGCCGGGGTTCGTCAACTCGCCCGCTCGGCGCACCGCCGACTCGGCCAGGATCTCCGCCGCGTCGTACACCGGCAGGGGCGAGTTGTCCGCCGTGACCAGAAGTGGCGCCTCGCTGCAGGCGAGGATCACGGCCTCGCACCCGCGACCCGCCAGGCGGTCGATCGCCTGGAGCACATAAAGCCGCGAGTCGGGTCGGATATGCCCGTAGATCAGTTCCCCGAAGATGATCCGGTCGAGACCCTCGGCCTCTGCGTCATCCGGGGGAAGCACCTGGATGCCTCTCAGCCCAAGGTGGGTCTGGTAGGTCGATGAGAACATCGTGAGCTTGGTTCCGATAAGCCCGACGCACTTGCGCTGGTCGTTGGTGACGGACTGGGCGACCAGGTCGGCCATCGTCATCCAGGGGATCGGGCTGCCGACCTCGGCGAGGTAGACGCCGTGCTCGACGGCCGTGTCGGGGGTCAGGCAGAAATCGGCGCCGCACCGGTACAGGAGCTCGGCCGACCGCCGCAGGAGCTTGCCGACCCCGTGCCAGTCGTCCTTGCGGATGGCGTCCAGGTACATGGGGAGCGGCTCATTGTGGATCGAGATCTTGGGCTGCTGGTGCTGGCCAAGCGAGCGGCCGGCCTGGCGCATGAGCTGCCTGTAGAAGATGGCGGCGCCTTCCGGGCTCACGCCGACGATCCCGATATGGCTGCTCATTGGTCGCTCCGTTCGACCCCGGCCCGGAGTCCGTGCACGCGGGGTCGCTGGTCCGCGCGGCGTCCTCCCATGGTGCAGGATACGTGGCGGAACGTCAATCGGGAGTTCGCAGGCTTCACGCGTAAAGTTCGAGCATGCCCGGGAATCCCTTCCAACTCCTCGGACTGGAACCGACCTTTCACCTGAACAGTGGGGCACTGCAACGGGCCTACCTCAGGCGGATCGCGACGCTGCATCCGGACCACGGGGGCGGAGAGGAGCCCGGATCGGAGTTCGGATCGGAGGCGGGCCCCGACTCGGCAGCGCTCAATCGGGCCCGACGCGAGCTTGAGGACCCCGAGCGGCGGGCCAACGCGGTGCTGGCAGCGCTGGGGGGCCCGGCGAAGGAGCAGGACAAGTCGCTCCCGGACGGGTTCCTGATGGAGATCATGGAGACGCGCGAGGCGGTCGAGGCGGCCTCGACGGAGGCCGAGCGGGCGCGGTGGCGTGCCTGGGCGGCCGAGCGTCGCGCGGAGTACAGCGAGCGCGTGGGGGTGATGTTCGAAGAAGCCACATCGGCGGAGCAGAGCGAACGGAGCGGGAGACTGGCGGCGATCCGACGCGAGCTGAACGCGTGGCGGTACATTGAGCGGCTCATCGAGCAGCTCGACCCGGACTACGACCCGGCGCGGGCCGATTTTCGGGAGTGATTCCGCCCGGCCGCGTTCCCCGCGCCGCCGGCCACCAGCATGCCGCTGATCGAGTCCATCCTGCTTGCCCTGCTTTTCCCGCTCCTGGCGGGATCGGCGCTCTGCTCGGGCTCGGAGACAGCGTTCTTCAGCCTGACACAGGGTGATCGGCTCCGGCTGCGGAAGGTAGCGCCCGGAACAGCCGCGGCGGTGGCTGAATTGCTGCATTCGCCGCGGTCGCTGCTGGTGACGATTCTGCTGGGCAACGTCGCGGTCAACACCGGGTTCTTCGTCGTGTCGGCGGTGGTGGGGCGGGGGCTGTTTGGCGCGGCGGGGGCGGTTATTTTTGGTGTGGCATCGCTCGCATCGATCATCCTGCTGGGCGAGGTGCTGCCCAAGACGATCGCCGCGGCGCACCGGGTGTCGTTCTGCCGCCTCGCGGCGGGGCCGATGCTCTTTTTCTTTCGCACGCTCGGGCCGATCCGGGTCGGGGCGGAGCACTTCGTGATCGCGCCGCTGGCGCGGCTGGTGCGGCCGCGCGAGGCGGAGGACCCGCGCTTGTCGGTCGAGGAGGTCGCCGCGCTGCTTGAGTTGGGCGGCCAGCAGGGCGCGCTCGATGTCGAGGAACAGCGGCTGCTCGGCGAGGTGGTCGAACTGGGGACGCTGCGGGTGCGCGATGTCATGCGGCCGCGGGTGGATGTGTCGTGGCTGGTTCCCCAGAGCACGATCCGCGATGCGGTGACGATCGCGCGTGAGACGGGCGACCGGATTGTTCCGGTGCGCAATCCCGATGGAACGGGCGTGGCGGGCGTTGTCGATGTGCAGCGGCTGTTCAAAGCGCTCAACCGCAAGCCCGAGGTCGCGGTCAACGCGGTGTCGTCGGTGCTGCTGCCGGCGCGGTTCGTCCCCGAGACCGCGCGGCTCGATCAACTGCTGGACGACTTCCGCCGGGCGAGCGCGACGATGTCGCTCGCTGTCAACGAGCACGGGGCGGTGACGGGCCTGGTGCGGCTCGAAGATGTGATCGATGAACTGGTGCGGCTGTCGGCGGGTGATGATGAAGACTTCCAGGACCAGATGCGGATCGTGGGCCTGGGCGAGTGGGAGGTGCCCGGGAGGCTGAGCATCCGCCACTGGGGCGAGTTCTTCGAGACCGAGGTGCTCGAGCCGGAGCGTGACGGGCGGGCGAGCACGCTGGGCGGCCTGATCTTCTCGCGGCTGGGCCGGCCGCCGCAGCCGGGCGATGAGCTGCGGTTGCGGAACGTCGTGCTGCGGGTCGAATCGGTGCGGGGGCGTGTGGTCGAGAAGGTCCGCGTGCGTCTGGAGCATGAAGCCGCCGCGGCGGCGGATGCCGGGGGGACGCCGTCATGACCACGGCCGAATCAGCTCTGTGGTGGGCGACGGCGATCTCAGCGATCTCGCTCTCGGCCGTGTTCAGCGGCGTCGAGATCGGGTGCTACGCGGTGAATCGCGTGCGGCTGGCGGTGCGGTCGGAGCGGTCGCCGCCGGATCGATCAGCGCGGCTGCTGCGACGCGAGATCGATCGTCCGGATCGTCTGCTGGGCACGCTGCTCATCGCGAACAACATCGTGAACTACATGGGCGCGGTGGCGACGTCGGCTCTGCTGGCATCGACCGGATATGGGCCGGCGGTGATCGCGGCGATCAATACCGTGCTGCTCGCGCCGGTGCTCTTCGTCATGGGCGAAGCGCTGCCCAAAGAACTGTTCCGGCTGGACGCCGACCGGCTCACGTACCGCTTCGCACGGCTGATCGCGGCGCTGCGGATCGTGTTCACGATCACCGGGGTGCTGCCGCTGCTGCGGCTGGTGACGCGGCTGGTCGAGAAGGCGGCGGGGCTGCGGCAGGACGCGGCGGAGGATGCGCGGCAGCGGATCGCGGCTTTGCTGAAGGAGGGTGCATCGCACGGCGTGCTCTCCGAATCGCAGTTGTCGCTGGTGGACCGGGCCATGTTGCTGCAGACCGTGCGGGTGCGCGACGAGATGACGCCGTGGGCGCGGGTCCGGGCGGTGCCGCTCGATACGGACTTCGCCGGGGCTTGCCGGATGCTTGGCGAGGCCTCGCACACGATCGTGCCTCTCGTCGACCGCACGGGCCGGGTGTCCGGCGTGCTGCGTCAAGTCGACCTTCACGCCACGGCGAAGGCGCCGCGGCATCTGATGCTCGAACCGGCACGGCTCCGGCCGGGTATGACGGTGCGTGAGGCGCTGCTCAAACTCCGCGAAGCCCAGGCGCGATTCGGCGTTGTCGAGGAGGAGTCGGGCCGGCCCGTGGGCATCATTACCGCTCGCGACCTGGTCGAGCCGCTGACCGGCGAACTCGCGGACCTCTAAGCCCATCAGATCGAGACGAACCCAAACCCGATGAATGCAGCCCCGACGACCCGAGAGACAAGGAACCGACCATGACACCAGTCCCCGCCCGCCGCATGCATGATTCGGACGACTCCTCGGGCCGGCCGCGGATCCCGCACCTGGCGCTCTTCTTCTTCGTGATCCTGTTCATCGGGGTCATGATCTACGGCAACCGCACAGCGCCGATGCCCGCGACGTTCGCGGCGGGCCCGGCGACGCTCGCGGAGGCGATCCCCGCTGCGGAGAAGGACGGCCGCGTTGTGCTCGCATTCGCAACGGCGGACTGGTGCGGGCCGTGTCAGCAGCTCAAACGCGGGGCGATGCAGGACCCGCGGGTCGCGGCGTGGATCGAAGAACGCGCGGTGCCCGTGTACCTCGATGTCACCAGTGGTGATGGGCCGGCGGCCGACGATGCCGCAGCGCTCGGGGTTGCGGGGATCCCGGCGCTGATTGCCATCAAGGACGGCCGCGAGGTCGATCGGATCGAAGGCGTGGTCGGCGCGAACGAGCTTCTGACCTGGCTCAAAGCGGTCAACGGTGAGCGCGGGACACCGCTGTCGCCCGCGGCGGGCGGTGCATCCTCCGAGCCCGTCAGCCCGCCGGCGGTCACGCCAGCGGGTTGATGAAGAGGCCGGTCGCGAGCTTGGGGAAGAAGAAGGTCGACTTCTGCGGCATCAGCTCGTTGGCGCGGCTGACTTCCTTGACCGCATGGAGCGGCGTCGGCCGGACGATGACGGCGAGCTGCGCGAAGTTCGCGCCGCCGCCGGCGCCGGTCTCCGCGCCCGAGCCGATCTCGACGACTTCATCGATCGTGTGCGGGAAGGCCCACTTGACGGGCTCGCCGCCGTTGAGCTTGGGCTGGCAGATCTGCTCGACGATGATGTACTGGATGAGCGCAACATCGAGCTTCCGCCAGGCCTCGGGCTTGGCGCCGAACCGCTTGCGGAGCGGGTCGGGATCGGCGAGTGTCGCGACGGCGCAGGACTTGGTGGCGAAGTCGTAGAGGCCGAAGACGCTGGCCTCGGGGCCGGCCGCCGCGGCGGCCTTCTTCATCGCTGCTTCGATCTGATGGATGTCGTTGCCGGCCGCGGTGATCTTGAGATCGCCCGAGGCGGCCTGTTTGAAGGCGTCGAACGTGTAGTTCTTCATGCCGCCCAGCACGCGGTGCGTCGGCCAGATCACCAGGCCCGGGTCGGACATGCCCACCAGCACCATCATGCAGCGGCGGGCGGGGTGATCGCTGGGGACCGAGCCCTGCTCCTCGAGCAGCTTGAGGTAGTTGAGGCCGGTGGTGTAGCGGTGGTGGCCGTCGGCGATGAAGACGTCCTCGTCGATCAGCGCATCCTGATAGGCCTTGATCTGCGCCGGGTCGGTGACCTTCCAGACCTCGTGCAGCACGCCGTCGCCCATGTCGGCCTTGAGGTCGGCTTCGCGTTCGCTGGTGACCATCTGGATCAGCCGCGTCGCCGAGCCGTGCTCATCGGCGTGCAGGCCGAAGATCGGGCTGAGCTGCGCCTTGGTCGCCTTCATCAGGGCGAAGCGGTCTTCCTTGGGACCGGAGAAGGTCTCCTCGTGGGGCAGGACGCCGCCGCCGGGGCGGGGACCGAAGGGCACGGTCTCGACGGTGATCGCCATGCCCGATCGCCGCCAGGTCTTGTCGCCGGCGGTGAAAGTCTGGCGGTAGGCGAACATCGCGGGCTCGTTGCTCTGATCGAGCGTGCCGTCGCTCAGCCACTTGCGGTAGAGGTCCGCCGCGCCCATGTAGGCCGAGGTGGGGCCCAGTTCCTTGGCTGGCGTGTGGGGCAGGTCGATGGCGACGACATTGTGGCCGTTCTTGTCGAGGAGCTTCTTCTTCCGGGCCGAGTCGAGGACGTCGTAGGGCGGGGCAACGAGGGTGCTGACATCGCCGTGGCCGCGCTTGTACTGGACCGCCTGGAACGGGAAGACCTTGGGCATGTCGCCGACCCTCTCTGGCTCGCTGCGCCCGGCGCAGGTGACTCGGTGCTGGAACACCGGGGCTCGATCACCCCGGAAGGGCGCGAGTATACCCCCAACCACCGGGCCGATTCCCGTGCTCCGCCGCGTGCGCCCCACCCGCCGGGCGGCCGATCGCCGCGCGGGACGCGTACCCTCGGGCATGCCCAACGCACTGGTCATCCGAGCCGCCGGGACGAACTGCGATGCCGAACTGGCGCGTGCCTTCACGCTCGCCGGCGCCGAGACCACCACAATGCACCTGGAGCGGCTGGCCCAGGACCCGGCGGTGCTCGACAGGTTCGACCTGTTCGGTTTCCCCGGAGGATTCAGCTACGGCGACGACATCGCTTCGGGCCGCATTTTCGCGATGAAGGCCCGCGAGCGGCTCTACCCCGCGCTGCGGGCCGCGGTGCTGCGTGGGTGCCCGATCATCGGGGTCTGCAACGGATTCCAGGTGCTCGTCCAACTCGGCCTGCTCCCCGGCCCCGATGCCGAGCACGATTGGCCCGAGGATGCGCCGCCCCGCCAGTGCGTGGCGCTGACCGACAATCAGGATGCCCGATTCCACGACCGCTGGGTGGGCGTCGAGTACCTGCCCAACTCGATCTGTCTCTGGACCCGCGGCCTCGCCGCCGACACGGGCCCCGGCGCCGGCCCCGCGAGCGCCGACGAGGATCTGGCCCGTCAGCAGATCGAGATCCTGCCGGTTGCTCACGGTGAAGGCCGATTCGTCACCGGCGAGCCCGCGCTCCTGGGCCGCCTGGAGCAGCGCGGCCAGGTGGCGCTCCGCTACCGCACCAACTTCAACGGCTCCGAGGGCGCGGTTGCGGGTATCTGCGATGCCACCGGCCAGGTTTTCGGCCTGATGCCGCACCCCGAGCGGTACCTCGACTGGAACCGCCACCCTTTCTGGACCCGGCTGGACCCATCCGTCCGCGAGGGCGAGACGCCGGGCCTGCGGATCTTCAAGAACGCGGTAGAGGCGGCGACGCGGACGCACGCGGCGGGTTAAGTCGATCGTTCGTCACCATCGCGCGGGCGACAGTCACTCATCGGTCGACGGGTCGAGTGCCTGCCGGGCCGCGTGGCGGACATGCAGGATGTCGACGACCTTCCGGGGATTCAAGCACGCCGGCCCTTGACACGCGCCCGCGCAAGCGCGTCCGCCGCCGGAACGCCGGGTTCGCCCCGGTCGACCTCGGCCAGCCGTTCACGCAGCGTGCGTTCTGCATCCGCCGCGTCGAGCAGATCCAGCAACTTCTCGTACGCCTCGGCGTCCTGCACGACGATGCGGGCTTTGCCGTTGACCGTCAGCACTTCGGGCCGCCCGGTCTCGGCGAGCCGATCGAGGTGCGACTTGTGGTCGCGCAGGAATGACGTCAACGAATGGATATCTGCGACCCGAACCATGGCGACCACCTCCCTATGTTGAAAATCATACAATTATTTGTTGATTTGTCAACCCCGCCGGCTCGACGCGAATTGCCCAACCCCTGCTCTGCGGCACACCGCCCGCCGCGAGCGCCGTTTTCGCACGTTCCGAGGTAGTCTGTTGTCGTGCAACCCCAGGCGGCGACGAAGTCGAACCACCCACTGGATGCGCCGGTCATCACCGCGCCCCGCCGTTGCCCCAAGTGCGACTACGAACTCGTCGGGCTGAGGGTGGGCGACCGCTGTCCCGAGTGCGCCACCCCGATCCGCGGCGGCAAGATCACCTTCGCCGAGACCACGATGGGCTCGGCGCCGGTCTCGTACCTGCGCGGCCTCGCGCTCGGAGCGAACGCGTTCGCCTACGGCTTCATCGCGATGCTGGCCGCCGGACTCACCGGAATTGCACGGGCGGTGTGGAACACCCTGGGCGCTGCGACGCCCGGCGACCCGCCATGGCCCGAGGCGATCGTCGCGCTGGTCGGGGCGCTGGGCGTGGCCTTGGGCACGATGCGTGTGACGCGCCAACGGCAACTCGAGGCTGTGGGCGATGAGAAGCTCTCGGCAGAGTTCCTGTACCGCCGGCGGGCGGCCAGGGTCATGGCCTTCGGCTGGCTTGTCGCGGCGGGGGGCGCGTTGGCGCTGGTGCTGGCGCCGCTCTCGAGCAAGGCCGCCGCGGCGTTGCTCTTGACTTCCGGACGCCCGCTTCTGGTCATCGGTCTGATCGTCGGGATCGCGGGTCTCATCCCGCTCGCATCGTGGCTGCGGCACCTGTGCGAGTGGGCCGGCGACACCGCACTCGCCGAGCGCTTCAAGATCCTGATCCTCTGGATGCTGGTGGCCGCGCTCCCCACATCGCTCGCGCTGCTGCTGACACCCACGATCGGCTGGGGCCCGATGCGGACGGCATCGGGGCTCTTTGCCTGGATCATCGCCGGCATCGCGTGGCTCTGGATCTTCCTCTTCTTCCACTGGTTCGCCTCGCTCTGCCGCTGGGCGGTCGACAACCGCATCGAGATGCTCGCGGTTGATGCGCGAAGAACAGAGCGAATCGCCAAACGCATCGAGGAGAACAAGGCGCGGCAGGAGCGGGAGCAGGCGGAGCAAGCCGCCGCCGCGGTCAAGGCGAAGCGAGGCATCGAGCTTCAGGCCGCCATGCACCCGCCCGAAATCCCCCTCGCTCACGATGCGCCCTACGAACTCGCGCCCGACGATGAGCCCGGACCTGATACGGGTCAGGATGCGGGCGAAGAGCGGCGGAAATCCTCCTAACATCCGGCGTGGCAGAGGCTTCGGTACACATTCCCGTCGGCCCGCTGCCCCCAATCGGGGCCAAGGTCCTCGTTGCCATGTCCGGCGGTGTGGACTCCTCCGTCGCCGCGGCCCTGCTCCGGGATCACGGCTGCGAGGTCGTTGGCTGCTTCATGCGGCTGGGGTCGCCCGGCGAGACGCTCGACGAGCTGCTGCCCGCCGAGGAAGCCTGCGAGATCGACCGCCGCCCCGGGCCGATCAAGATCGGCAAGCAAGGCTACTGCTCGATCAACGATGCCGCGGATGCGCGGCTCGTCGCCGCGGAGCTCGGCGTGCCGTTCTACGTGTGCAACTTCAAGAAAGACTTCGGCCGCATCATCGACTACTTCGTCGACGAGTATGCCAAGGGCCGAACGCCCAACCCCTGCGTCCGCTGCAACGACTGGCTCAAGTTCGGCAAGCTGCACGAGTACGCGAAGCAGATCGGCGCGGACTATGTCGCCAGCGGCCATTACGCGCGGATCGGGCGTGATGAGGCCGGCAACGCCACGCTCCTCCGCGGCGTCGATCACAGCAAGGACCAGTCGTATGTCCTCTTCGGGGCGCCACGCGAGCGGCTGGAGCACATGGTGCTGCCGATCGGCGCGTACGAGAAGCCGCGCGTGCGTGAGCTCGCACAGAAGTACGGCCTCCCCGTCTTCGACAAGCCTGATTCGCAGGAGATCTGTTTCGTCCCCGACAACGACTACGCCGGCCTCGTCGAACGGCGGCGGCCGGAGTTGCGCGTGAACGGACGGATCATCGACGCGACCGGCGCCACCGTTGGCACGCACAGCGGCCAGCACCGCTTTACCATCGGCCAGCGCCGCGGCCTCGAACTCGCTACCGGCGAGCGTGTGTACGTGACCGCCAAGGATCCCGCGACCAACACGGTCGTGGTGGGGGATCGCGAAGCGCTCCTCGCGACCGGCTGCACCGCGGCCGAGGCGAACTGGCTGGTCGATTCACCGCGCGATTGGACTCCCGTCTTCGCCAAGTACCGGTACAACACGCCCGCCGCGGCGGGCCGCGTGCGCGCGATCGAGCCGGGTGATGACACAACGCCCTCGGGCCGCCCCGGCCGCTTCGAGGTCGAGTTCGACGAGCCGCAGGTCGCGGTCGCCCCGGGCCAGGCAGTCGTGCTGTACGACCGAGCTACCCCGGACCGCGTGCTCGGCGGCGGCTGGATCGCGGCGGTCCGATAGCGGCCGCGAAGATTTTTCCGCCAGTCTTCGGATGAACGCCGCCGCGCGGGTTCTCTGGTGGTACAGGAGACCACAGCATGAAGACCCCGCTCGCCATCAAGCTTCCGATGTGCATGCCCCGCACCGCTCGCCTGCCCGGTTCCCCCGCCCGCGTCATCGCCGCCCTCTGCCTCGCGGCGGGCCTGGCGGCCCCCGACGGACTGCAGTGGAATTCGCGTGCGGAGGCGTGCATCACAGCGCAGACTCCGGCCGAGCGGATCGCCGATGGCCTGCCCGACCCCGAGAACGCCGCGCTCCTCTACTGGATTTGCTGGAGCACCGGCTTCGATACCTTCGGTGACGGCTCGCAGTTCCAGTCGGAGCCCGACTGGAAGCCCTCTGCCGAGTACATCAAGACACTGTCCGAGAACCAGGGTGTGATCCGTCAGTTGCTCCGCGCAACGCGCATCGAAGAGTGCGAGTGGGGAGTCGAGTACTCGCAGGGCTTCGGCGCTCTGATGCCGCACCTGGGCAAGCTGCGTGCGGCGACGCGTGTGCTCGCGGCGGACTCCCGCCGCCTCGCCAACGATGGCAAGGTGGAGGACGCCGCGGAACGAGTCGCCGCGATCTTCCGAATGGCTCGACACGCGGCGCAGGACCCGGTGCTGATCTCGAGCCTCGTCGGGCTCGCGATCCACAACGCGGGGAAGACCGAGCTCGAGTGGCTCGTAACCAACGGGCATCTGTCGGATGCGGGCCGCAAGAACATCGCCGATGCGGTTGTACAGATCCCCGCGAGCGACCCGTTCAAGTTCCACGATGCGATCAAGATGGAGCGCGACATCGCGCTCGAGTGGATCAAGAAGGAGTTCACCGGGCCGGCCGCGGGCCGCCGGTTCCTCGCAGAGTTCGCGATGCCGGCGAACGACGACGATGCCGCCGTGGCCCAGGTCCGCAAGTACAACGCTCAAGAGCTCGCCGAGGGTGTCGACATGATGCGCCCGGCGTACGACGAGGCGATTGCCGCCTGGGGCAAGCCCGATGCCGGCGAGCGGCTGCGGGCGATCGAGGGACGTGTCAACTCCGGCGCCTTCGGCCCGGTCGCCAAGCTCATGTTCCCCGCGCTCAACCGGTCGCACGAGGCGTACGAGCGGGGGATCAAGGATGTCATGATGGTCCGCGAGATGGTCGGGGCGCGGTGATGCATCCCGCCTGAGGCGGCAGGCAAGCGAACACCCCGCCAGAGACCACCCCAACAAGCGCCACCAGGCACACACCCGTGGAAAGCGACGACACACATCTCCTGCTGCGGATGCACGACGGCGACGGCGCGGCGGCCGACCTGATCTGGCGGCGGCACGCGCCGTCGCTCCGCGCCTACGCACGCTCGATCGTGCGGGAGGAATCCGCCGCGGAAGATGTCGTCCAGCGGGTCTTCTGCCGTGTGCTCGAACTGCCGAAGGCCAGGCTCCGGGCGATCGATGTGGCCCGTCCCTGGCTCGCCGCGGCGGTGCGGAACGAAGCCATCCGACACCTCCGCGGCGAGGGCCGCGAGCGGCGGCGGCGCAACAACGCCGCGGCCGCCGGCGCGTTGAAGCGGTCGGCAGGCCCCGGCATCGCTCCCGCCGGCGCACACGAGAGCGTCGAGGCCGCGCTCGACTCGCTCCCACGCCGATCCCGCGAAGCCATCGTGCTCCGCCACATCGCCGGGCTCAACTTCGATCAGATGGCCGCCGCGCTCGGCCTGCCGCGGAGCACCGTTGCTTCTCGCTACTCCGCCGCGCTCGCCCTGCTCAAAGCCGCGATGACGCCCCGCCCGCTGCACGCGCCGCGGAACGTTTCTGAGGAGGTCCGCCATGCCTGCTGAGAACCAGATCCTCGAACAGCTCGAAGCGCTCGGTCGCCGCGTCGAGTCGAGCGGCGCGGGCGAGACGCCCGAGCCCGTCCGACGCGTGCTCTCGAAGCGGCGCTTCCGGCGGCGGGTCAACGCCGCGGTGATCGGTGTGTCGTGCATCGCGATCGCCGCCGCGGCGGGGTACGGGATCATGCTCTCGGCGGCGGGCCAGAGCGATGATCTCCTTGCGCCCGGGCCGATCGCGGGCGGGCCGAGCAGTGATCACGATGGAGCGGACGCGGACCAGACCGTCGCCACGCTCTCCGCCGCCACGCTCTCCGCCGCCAACGCCACCGCGGGTGCGATGCGTCAGCACTGGGCCGCAACCGGCGACATCGTGACCGGCCCGTCGTCGCTCGCATCAGCGCGCGAACCGATGCGTGCGGGCGAACACCGCGGGCCCGATGCGGTCGCGGAGTGGTTCAGCGGCCGTTAACGACGCCGTTAACGACGGGGCTTCTTCGGCTCCGAATCGCTCGCGCGCGGACCGGCACGCCCCGTGCCCCGCTCGCCTTCCTTCTTGAAGATGAACAGGTAGTTGAATCCGCGGAGGAAGAAGTTCCCCTCTTCCGCCGCCTTCCGCCAGTTGCCCCGCTGCAGCTTCTGGTTGCCGCGGACAACGCTGATGATGTCCACCGGTTTGAAGTGCTCGCGCATGATCGCGAACAGCTCGAAGCCGATGGGCATGAAAGTGCCGCCCATTTTGCCTTTGCTCTTGCGGAACGAGTCGCTGACATAGAGCGCCATGTAACGGCGGTCCTTGAGCACGCGGTTGATCTCGCCGATCACCCGTCGCATCGCGGCGTAATACGCCTCGCCCCCGTCGTCGCCCGCGGCATCGAGCTTGCCGATGCAGCGGGGGTCTTCCGAGTAGTCGATGTGCGTCGAGTAGGGCGGGTCGATGAACACGAAGTCCGCGCTGGCATCGGGCAGCGGGATCGTCCGGCTGTCGGCCTGGCGGATGTCGGGCCGCGAGGGCGCGAGGTCGAAGCCGATGCCCTTCCTGTTGAGGTCTGTGCACACATCGAGCGTCGTGCCGCTGCCGCACATGGGGTCGACGACGGTGTCGCCTTCGCGTGTGTATCGCGTGAGGAGCTGCCAGATCACCCAGCTCGGCGTGGCGCCGGCGTAGTTCTTGTCGCCCTGCATGCGGCCGACGGGCGAGTTGGGGTTCTCCGAGACATAGTGCTGGCTCGGGTACTCCCACAGCGTCGTGACGAAGGGCCGCAAGGGCGGCTTCTTCTCGAAGGTTCTTCGCTCGAAGGACCTGGGCTCGAGGTTTCTGGGGCGCGGCCGGCGTTCGTCGCTCATGCCTTGGTGTCCGTGCTGCCGCCCGCGAGCTGGCGACCGATCACTTCGATGAGCTTGTCGCGCGTTTCTTCGAGAGTGAGCCCGACGCGGGCGCCGGCCGCGCGGACATGCCCGCCGCCGCCGAACTCGCGCGCCACCGCGTTCACATCCACCGCGACCTTGCCATCGCCCAGCGGCGGCTTGCTGCGGAGGCTGATCTTCGTGAGCACGCCCCGGCTCGCCGCGTTGACCATCGCGGGCGCATCAGGCGCCGACGAGCCCTCGAGCGATTCCTCCGATGTCCCGGCCTCGGTCAGCAGCACAGAGACGCGCACCGATGGGATCGACTGCGGGTGGTCGATGAAGCCTCCCGAATCTCCCGGCTGCGCGCCGCACTCGGACAGGTCCCGCTTGCGGATCGACATCACCGCGATCTGGTCGTGCGCGAAGAGCTGTGTCGACTCGAGCGCCCGCGCCAGGAGGTGCAGCCGCGCCAGCGTCTCCTGCTGCTCGATGATCGCGTACAGCCTCGTGTGCTCGGCGCCCGACTTGATCAAACGGCCCGCGGTCTCCATAACCCGCTTGTCGACATTGCTGTGCCGGAACCAGCCCGTGTCGGTCGCGAGGCCCAGGTAGAGCGGCGTGGCGACCTCCGCCGGCAGTTCTTCGATCGTCTTCTTGCCCAGGAGGATTCGGCAGAGTTCCGCCGCGGGCTGGCACGCCGCGGCAGCCGAGGTGTCGATGTGCCGCATCGCCGCGACCTCGGGGTCGCCCTGCACATGGTGATCGATGATGATGGTGTCGTCGGTGCGCTTCCGCAGCCATTCGGCCACAGGCTCGAGCTGCGACCACGAGCCGGTGTCGGCGATCAGGATCGCATCGAAGTCCTCGTGCGGCGCGGGCCCTTCCGGTGGCACGGCGTCGCGCGGCGTCTTCTCCGCGACGACATCGAGCCAGGGCGGGAGCGGCCCTGCGTACCACACCCTCGCCGGCGCTTCGCGGCCCGCGCCGGCTCCCCCGCCCGCCACCTCACGCAGGTTGATCGCCCGCGTGATCGCGAGGGTCGAGCCGACCGCATCGCCATCGGGCTTGAGGTGCGTGAGCACGAGCACGCGCCGCGCGTGCGCCAGTCGTGTCGCGATCTGATCGAGCGTCGCCGTCGTGGACCACGTCGTAGCAGGATCGCCCGCGGGATCAGTGGCGGCGTTGGTGGAAGGGTTGGTGGTGGGGTCGGTCGTGCTCAACAGATCCTCGTTTCTCGCGCCCGGAGCTGCTCCGATGCGGGTCGACTTGGTGTCCTCGCCTCAGGCCTTCGATTCTTGCGGGACCGATGCGGTGTCGATCACCCGCGCAACGCGTTCAACATCCCGCCGCAGCTGCGCCGTCAGCGCATCGATCCCCGCAAAGCGGACCTGATCGCGGATCCACGCGACGAAGTCCAGTTCCATCGACCATTCATAGTCGGGCAGGCCATCGATCGGGCGGAAGCCGGCCGCATCTTGATCCGCGCTCATCAGCAGATGCGCCTCGCAGCGGCGGTCCACACCGCTGAAGGTCGGCCGCGTCCCGATGTTCACCGCCGCGGCGAAGCTCCGGCCATCCGCCAGCTTCGCCACCGCGGCGTACACCCCATCGGCCGGGAGCATCGTTTCGGGTCGCAGGTTCGCGGTCGGGAACCCGATCGTGCGGCCGCGCTGGTCGCCCCGCACCACCGTGCCCGGCACGCGATACGGCCGCCCGAGGATCCGGGCGGCATCGCCAACCCGCCCGTGCCCCAGCAGCCAGCGGATCAATGTGCTCGAAGCGCGGGCCACGAGGTGATCGCCCAGCGTGATGCACTCGGGCTCGAGCACCTCGACCCCGAAGCCCATGCCGCGGCCGAGGATCTCGAGCACCGAGGTATCGCCGGCACGGTTGTGCCCGAAGCGGAAGTCCGGCCCCTCAACGATCCAGGCCGGGTGGTACCCCTCGACGCACCGGGCGATGAATTGCTCGGGCGTGAGGTTCAAGAACTCGGTCGTCGGGGTCAGCCGCACGACCTCATCCGCCCCGGCCGCCCGCAGCAGTTCGGTCCTGTGCGCGAGCGTCGTCAGCCGCGGCGGCTCGGCCCCGGGCCGCAGCACCGCCGCGGGGTGCGGGTCGAAGGTCATCGCCACCAGCCGACCCCGCGGACCCACCAGTTCCCGCCCCCGCCGCAGGAGCGCGGCGTGCCCCCGGTGGACACCATCAAAGGTGCCGATCGTCAGGGCGGTCAGGTGTGAGTGCGGGGCAGCGGCCATCAGGCGAGCGTAGGTGTTTGGCGGGAGCCGCGGCCGCGGCCCGGTTCGTCGGAGCCGGCATAAGGCATCCGCCCGGGCGATGAAACCGCGGTGTCGGATCTTCATGCTTCCCTATCATCCGCGGCCGCCCGGCACGCCCTTTCTGAAGGCGTCCACCCGCACCCGTTCCACAATCGGAGCGACCCTGCCCATGGCCTTCTTCTCCCGCAAGCCCAAGACGCCGGTCAGCCAGCCCGAAACCGAAAAGCTGACCCCGAAGATGGTCAACGCCGTGACGGTCGCGACGCCCGTCCCCGCCGACCCCGCCCTCGCCGCGCGGATCTTCGAACTCGGCAGCGAGATGCTCCGCCGGGCCCGCGGCCACAAGACCGGTTTGCTCTCCGCCAAGTTCTACAGCGATGCCCTCATGGAATGGTCCATGAAGGACCCCAACTTCAAGGTCCAGATGTTCCGCTTCGTGGATGCCTTCCCCATGCTCCGCACGCCCGAGGCGGTGTACGAGCACCTGAGCGACTACCTGGGCCAGCCCGATGTCACCGTGCCCGCCCCGATCGCGACCGCCCTCAAGGCTGGGTCGGTGATGAAGGGCGCCGCCGCGGGTGTGATCAGCAAGCAGATCACCGGCATGGCCGAGAAGTTCATCGCCGGCACCGATGCGAAGAGCGCGCTGCCGGGGCTCGAGAGACTCTGGAAGGACGAGATCGCCTTCAGTGTCGACCTGCTCGGCGAGGTCTGCGTCAGCGATGAGGAGGCCGACAGCTACGCGGCCAAGTACCTCGACCTGATCCAGAACCTGCCCGCGACCGTCGCCGGCTGGCCGTCGCGGCCGAAGCTCGAGAGCGATCACCTCGGCCCCATTCCGCGGACCAATGTTTCGATCAAGATCTCGGCGCTCAGCGCCCGCGTCGACCCGATCGACACCGAGGGCTCGATCAAGGACCTGATGAAGCGGATCGTTCCGATCCTCGAGACCGCCCGCGACCGCGGCGTCTTCGTCAACTTCGACATGGAGCACTTCGCGCTCAAGGACCTCACGCTCGAACTCTTCGAGCGCTGCGTCGAGGCCGTCGATTTCCAGGCCGGAATCGCGATGCAGGCGTACCTCAAGAGCGGCGAGTCTGATGCACGCCGCATCCGCGACTGGGCCCGCAGAAAGAACAAGGTCGTGGTGGTGCGCCTCGTCAAGGGCGCGTACTGGGACGCCGAGACCATCAAGTCCGAACTGCACGGCTGGCCATGCCCGGTCTGGCCGCAGAAGTGGCAGACGGATGCCTGCTTCGAGCGGATGACCGAGATCTTCCTCGACTCGATGCCGCGCCGCGCCGGCGAACCGGGCATCAAGCTCGCGCTGGGCAGCCACAACGTCCGCTCGATCGCCGCCGCCCTCGCGGGGATGGAAGCACGCAAGCTCCCGCGTGAATCGATCGAATTGCAGATGCTCCACGGCATGGCCGACCAGCTCAAGCACGCCGCGGCGGAGATGGGCATCCGCGTCCGCGAATATGTGCCGGTCGGCGAGATGATCCCGGGCATGGCGTACCTGGTTCGTCGACTGCTCGAGAACACCAGCAACGAGAGTTGGCTCAAGGCTGGTTTCATGGACAACGCCGATGCGGGCGCCCTGCTTCGGGCCCCGGCGCCCTCGCCCGGGCGCGCTTCGCCCGTTGTCCTCAACGACGTCGCCCCCGAGCGGAAC
>JBDZUZ010000247.1:0-3225 GCA_040255445.1 Planctomycetaceae bacterium
GCGGATTGCGGCAGCAGCCGCAATCCGGACCGTCCCGCGGCGCGAGTGCGCCGGGTTCATCCGGTTCTTCGGGCGGGACGCGGACCAGCGGCGGTATGTCGCGGGGGACGACGGTCTCGACGATGTCACGCGGCGATTCGATGAGCTTCCTTGATCGATTCCTGGCGCGGATGCGGCAGGCTTCGGAGGATCTCAACGAGCGCACGAACGCGGGCGGGAACTGAGTTCGGCGGCGCGAGCAGCGCACCCGCTTGCCGGCGATCACCGCAAGCGATCACGAAGCCAGGACCATTGCCGGCCGACGCCTTCTTCAAACGAAGTCGTCGGCCGGTATGCCAATTCGGCCTGGCTGCGGGTGAGGTCGGCCCAGGTGCGCTCGACATCGCCGGGCTGCATCGGCGCGGGCTCGATGATCGGCTGCTTGCCAACGACGCGGCCGATGGTCGCGATCATGTCGCGGAGCGAGGTCGGGTGGTTGCCGCCCAGGTTCCAGATGCGGTAGCCGTGCGTTTCGATGCGGTCGTACGCGGCGACGACGCCGGTGACGATGTCGTCGATATAGGTGTAGTCGCGGCTGGTGGAGCCATCGCCGAACATGCGGATGGCGTCGCCGCGTGCGATGCGCTGGAGGAAGTGCGAGATCGCGAGGTCGGGCCGCTGGCGGGGGCCGAAGACGGTGAAGAACCGCAGCATCGCGGTGGGCATCTTCGTGAGGTGCCAGTGTGTGTGCCCGATCAGTTCGCAGGCGCGTTTGGTCGCGGCGTAGGGGCTGATGGGTTCGCTGACGTCCTGCGTCTCGGAGAACGGTGCGCGGGAGGCGTTGCCGTAGACCGAGCTGGATGAAGCGACGACGATGCGCGAGCAGCCGGCCTCGCGGGCGCACTCGAGCATGACCATGGTGCCGGTGACGTTGGCGTGCGCGTAGCCGACGGGGTCGGCGATCGACGGGCGCACGCCGGCCTTCGCGGCGAGGTGGATCACGCCGGCGGGTTGCACGCGGGCGAAGAGGTTGCGCATCGCGGCGGCGTTGGTGAGATCGGCCTCGACGGGTTCGAAGTTGCCTTGCGCGGTGTCGAGCACATCGCGCAGGTTGCGTTCTTTGAGAGCGCGGTCGTAGTAGGGATCGAAGTTGTCGACGCCGACGATGCGTTCGCCGCGGGCGAGGAGCCGCTGGGCGACATGGGAGCCGATGAAGCCGGCCGCGCCGGTGAGAAGGATGGGTCGCCCGCCCGGGCTGGGAGGAGTCGTCGTCATGCGGACGGTTTCATAGCAGCATTGGGGCGGGGTGTGCGGGGTTCCTGCCTCGTCTCAGACTCAAAAAACAAGCAGGGCGCCATCTGTGGACGGCGCCCCGCTGGAGGAGAGAGAGATCGGGTGAGTATAGAGACTATCGGACGCAAGGTTGCCTAAACCGCCACGTTTGCGAACGCGGCAACCAAAATTCGCTGAAGATCGGGTGAATTGCCTAGTTACCCACAGGACGTCCACAAGGATGTCGCTTGCGTCGGTTGACGGACAAAGAAGTCTGGAATGCCAGCGCAAAAACAACGTGGCGGACCGGAGTGCGTTCCGATCCGCCGCGTTCGTCATTGTCATTTGTGAAGAGGCTTGGTGGTTGCGTGGCCGCGTTTGCCTTGTTCCGAGGTTGCCTTATTCAGGGCGGCGGTTGGGGCGCTGGGCGCTGTCCGGCTGACTCTCGCGCCACTTGCGGATGGCTTCGCGGCGCTCTTCGGGAGACATGTCGCGGAGCTTCTCGCGCATTTCCTGGGGGATCTGGTCCATGCCGGGGCGGCCCTGGCCGGGTTGGCCCTGGCGGTTCCGCATCCCTTCGGCGGCCTTCTTGAGGGTGGCTTGCACGGCCTCGCGCTGCGGAGCGCTGAGGGTTTCCATGATCTTCTTCTGGGCTTCGGCGGCCTTGGGGGCGGCCTCGGCGAGTTCGCGGAGGCGCTTGCGGGCGGCATCGGCCTTGGCGGGGTCGACCTCGCCGCCGTCCATCATGTCCATGCCGTCGCGGTCCATGCCGTCCATGCCATCGCGGGCGGGGCGGTCCTGGCCGGGGCGGCGCTGGGGGCGGCCTTCGCCGTCGCGCAGCTGGGTGTCGCGGCCGCGGCCTTCGCCGGCGGCGGGCTCGGGGGCGAGGGAAGCGAGGAGGAGGGCGACGCGGCGGCGCTCCTGCGGCGGGAGGTCCTTGGCCAGGTCCTTGATCTCGCCCTCGTACTCCTTGCGGAAGATTTCGACGAGCTCGGTGTGCTCGGCGATGGTGTTCTTGATCGCGGTGTCCTGATCTGCGGTGAGCTTGAGTTCGGGCTTGACGCTGTCGCCGGTGAGGGAGGCGTTGAGAGCGCGCTGGAAGAGGCGCATGGGAATCATGGCATCGCGCTGCTGGCCCTGCTGGCCGCCGCCGAAGCGGCCGCGCTGGCCGGGCTGGCTGTTGTCATCGACGGCGGGGCCGCGGAGGGTCTGGTCGTCGTTCTGGGTGTCCTTCTGGTCCTGCTTCTGGGCGGGGCGGTCACCCTGGCGGGCGGGGCGGTTGCCGTTCTGGGCGTGGGCGACGCCGGCGAGGCAGAGGGCGGCGCCTGCGGTGAGGGTCAGGAGCATGGAGCGGTTGAGCATGGTTGGTTTCCTTGGTGGGGCCTGCGTGGTTTGGGCCTGTGCTTTGATCGGCGTGCTGAACGCCGGTCGGCCGCGGGTATTGCGAGCAGAGGGGATGCGGGGGACACGAGTGGGGGTGCGACGCCGCGGCGGGTGCGGGCTGTATCGGCTGGGAGGGGCTTCTAGGATCGGGTTGCGGGGGGATGGGATGGGAGCGAGTGTGGGGTGTCGCGGCCGCATCGGGCGGTACGCGGAGGCCGAAGCGGCGGGTGGATTGGACTGAGACGGGCGAACGTTGGGAGTCTGCGATGTCGTTGACGAAGGATGCGGTGATGGAGGCGTTGCGGTCGGTGGAGCCGCGGCGGGGCGTGGACCTGGTGAGTGGCGGGCACGTCGAGTGGGTCGCGGCGTGCGACATGGTCGCGAGCGTGAAGTTGCATCTCGAGGGCGTGGATGCGGCGGAGCTGCCGGGGATCGCGGCGGCGGGGAACATCGGCTCGGCGGTCTCGCACAGGGCCGCGCCGACCGGGGCGTTGAACTCGTCGATCGGCGACGCCAGCGCGCCGCCCGTGGCGACGATGCCGTCGGGCGCGCGCTCGAGATCGAACGGCGCGTACGCCAGCGCGCCGTCGC
>JBDZUZ010000248.1:0-3224 GCA_040255445.1 Planctomycetaceae bacterium
CTGGCGCGCAGGCCGCGGGCGAGCCGCCAGCGGGATGCCTCGAGCTGCATATTGCGCAGGCGTTGGTCGGCGATGTTTTGCACGATCCAGGGATGCATCGGATTCTCCTCGCAGGTGCCGGCTCTTGGCCGGATAACCTCACGTTCGCCGTAAGGCCCGGCCCGGCACATCGGGAGTTCGCCGGCAATCCGCCGTGATGGCGCCTTATACCGGCAAGCGAGCCACCTTAGATGGGCTTCGTCGGTACTAAGGCGTTACTAGGGATGCCCCAGGCCGCGAGCCGCACCCGCCACGGTCCGCTGGGACGATCCGCTTCAGATGAGCCCGCGCTGCCGGGCGAGCGCGACGGCTTCGCCGCGGCTGTGGGCGCCGAGTTTGCCCAGGATGTTGGACACGTGCACGCTCACGGTTTTTTCGCTGATGAAGAGCTCTTTGCCGAGTTGCCGGTTGGTGCGACCGCGCGCGAGGAGCACGAGGACCTCCTCCTCGCGGGTCGTCAGCGGGCCCGCGACCGTGCCGCGTCCGGGCCCGCTGAGCCTGGCTCGGCGCGACAGCGCCGTGATGGCCTCGATCATCGGCGCGGCACGGAGTTGCTGCGCATCGGCCATCGCGAGGCGGAGCAGCTCGGTCGCCTCGTCCCGGGCCTCTGGCGAGCTGTCTGCTGAGTCCGCGGCTCGACTGAGCAGCGCTTCTGCCAGCCGCCACCGGCATCGAGCGACTTCGTAGGTGTAGCCGTAGTCGAAGGCGGCGAGCGCGGTCCGCCAGAGGGAGGCATCCTGGTCGCCCTGCAGGCGCGACCACTCGGCCTCAGCCCGGGCCAGCCAGGCCACCCCCTCAGCGCCCAGCCGACCCGACCGCGGTTCGCCGAGCTTGGCCGTCTGCCGCGCGTCCTCGATGATCGTCCGGCCCTGCTCGACTGCCTCCGCTGCGGCGTCATCCTCGTCTCGTAGCCTGGCCTGTGCGGCGATGTCCGCGAGCGCCGCCAGCGCCAGCGAGTCGAGCCAGATGCGGCCCAGGTAGTACTGGCCCCACATCTTGTTCGGGTAGTCGATGGTGGCGTGGTACGCGCGAAGCGCCGCCTCCGGATCGTGCTGCCATGTCAGGTGGTCGATCTCGCAGCCGCCGGCCAGCATCACGAGCTGCACGTCGATATCGGGGTCCGGGTGCGCGTTTTCCCGAATGCTCGTCAACCGTTCGGGGATGTCCGGCAGCCCCCTGCCCACCGCGATGTGCAGACTAAAGGCCTCAAGGAGCGCCCGCGCATTCGTGGGTATTCGGTCGGCATCCCACAGCGGGTCGAGTGCCACATCCCAGTCGCCGCACACGTACCGCGCGATGACGTCGATACCGCGTGCGGCGTGCGAGTAGGTGGAGTACATCATTCCCGTCGCCGCGGCGCGGTCGATGCATCGACGGGTCCACTCCAGTGTTTGACGTAGGTCGCCCGCGTCGTACCGGCTCATCGCCAGGTGGTACATGGTGCGCAGCTCGGTGGCCACGTCTTGCGAGTCCTGGGAGAGTTTCAGCGCCTGGGTGAGATGCGTTGCGGCGGTGTCGGTGTCGCCGTCATGCTCGGCGATCCACGCCAAGGTGACCAGCGCCTGCGCCTGAAGGTCCGCGGCCCCCAGTGCGTTCGCGTCCGCCAGCGCGAGCTGCGCGGCCGCCGCTGCCTGTTCCTGTCCGTAGGCGGAGAGCACCAGCGCTTGCGTGCACCGGGCCTCGGCCCGCGCGCGACCGAGCGGGAGGGAATCCGCCAAGGTGGCCGCTTCGGAAATCACTGCCTGGTCGCGGCTATCACCGGCGGCATTGAGCGCTGCGGCGTACTTCGAGCGCACGGTGACGCGGACAGCCTGATCCTCGGCGTCGGGCTCGGTCCCGGTGAGCGCGTCGACCGCCTCGACCGCATGTGCCAGAAGCGTCACGGCGCGGACGGCGTCGCCCGCGGCCGAGGCGGCTTCGCCGGCGCGCAGCAGGACCTCCCACTCCTGCGCCCCGGCGACGTCCGCGGCGTCTGGCACCGACCCCCACCAGGCCATCGCTTTTTCCAGGTGGCGCTGGGTGTCGCTCGGTGCCCGCACTTGGCGCGCGTGTTCGGAGGCCCGCATGGTGGCGTCGAGCGCTAGCGGAAGGTCATGGCAGAGTTCGGCGTGGTACGCGAGCTCTGCGGCGACCGCCGGAGTCGACGACAGACGCGCTGAAAGCGCCTGGGCGTAATCCCGGTGAAGACGGACGCGTTCGCCCGGCAGCATCTCGGCGTAGGCCGCCTCTTGGAGCAGTGCGTGCCGAAATTGATAGGTCCCTGCTTCACCGTCAGGCACCAGGATGTGGCGGGTGACGGCGTCACGCAGCGCCTCGTTGAGTTCGGACTCGGGCAGCCCGGCGACCTCGGCAAGGACGTCGTTCTCCACCCGGCGCCCAGCGACGGCTGCGACACCAACGACGCGAGCCGCATTGTGGTCGAGCTGCTCGAGGCGGGCGATCAGCACGTCGAGCAGGGCGTCGGGGATGTTCGCCGGGCCGTCGGTTCGCCCGGATTCGGCGGCGGCCAGTTCTGCCTCGAGCAGCTCTTCGGCGAAGAAGGCATTGCCTTCGGCCCGGTCGACGATCCGATCCACCGCGCCGGCCGTCAGGGGGCCTCGGGATGCGATCAGCTCCGCCATGTCGCCAGGCTGTAGTGGCTCGAGCATCAGCCGGTGGACCGACGGCCGCCTCGCGATCTCCGCCAGGAACGACCGGAGCGGGTGCCGCCGATGCATCTCATCGGAGCGGTAGGTGAGGATGACGGACACACGCTCTCGTTCGAGCCGGCCGAGGAGGTACCGGAGCAGGTCTTTCGACGGTCGATCCGCCCAATGGATGTCCTCGATGACCAGACACAGGGGTGCGCTTGCCGCCAGTTCGAACACCAGCTCCACCACCGACTCGAAGAGCTGGAGCTGGTCGATGGGCGCGGCCGCGCCACCCCGGAAAAGCGCTTCGAACCGCCGCCACGATTCGCTGTCGAGCCCGCGGAACGCGTCCACGATCGGCAGATAGGGAAGCCCGCCCTCGGGCAGGTTGACGCAGTGACCCACGAGGCACTGCAGGCCGTCGGAACCGCGGCGCGCAAGAAGTTCGGAGACGATTCGGCTCTTCCCCACACCGGCGTCGCCGCCGATGACGACCGTCGCCGGCGAACCCTTTTCGGCAGCGGACACCACGTCGAGCAGGAACCCGATCTCGCG
>JBDZUZ010000083.1:0-17203 GCA_040255445.1 Planctomycetaceae bacterium
CACGCCGTCGTCAGCCGCGGCACCACCTCGTAGTGCGTGTCCGGCAGCGGCACGCCCATCGCCGCGTTGATCTCCGCGAGTTCATCGACCTCGAGCGACCGCGGCAGGCTCCGCACACGGACCTCGCCGGTCGTCAACGCCGAGTCCTCATCGAACGCGGCCGTGAAGTCGAACGGCCGCTTGTTCATCGTGGCCCGGATCAGCACCAGATCGCTCTTGGCCGCCTCCAGCCGCTCCTGGGCCGAGAGCGTCCCCTCGACGACGAACCGCCCGCCCCGCTCCTCGATCACCTGACGCAGCCGCAGCCAGCCCGTCCCGCTCGCGCTCTTCCCCGCCGCGGCGGGGGCATACACGCTCCGCGATGTCGAGCCCGGCACATGCAGCGTCAGATCGGAGCCCTCGATCGGGACCGCCGCCGCATCACCCGGGTCCGCAAGCACCACCCGCGAAGACCACAGCCGAGGCAGTGCGCCTCCGGCCCCCTCCGCCAGCCGCACCCGGAAGCTGTCGGCCCGCACGTTCAGCATCGGACCGCCCGTCGCCGCCGCGCTCGCTCGCGCCAACGCCGCCGCCTGCGCCAGCGCCATCAGCTTGAGGTGCAGCACCTCGGCCATCCGCGTGCCGCGGTCCGAGCCCACATTAAGCAGCCACCCGTTCGAGCCCGCGCCAGTCACTTCCTCGAGCGTCCGACCCAGCCCCTCCCCCACCACGCTCTTCGGCGCTGCGCCCGTCACCGCATCGATGAACTGCTCGTACGACAGCGGCGCCAGCACCCGCGTCATCATCAGCCCGCACGCGGCGTTGAATGATTCACCCGCGACGCCCAGTGCGCCCGCATCCGCCTTCGCCGCGTCCAGCAGGTCGCCCTCGCCCGACTCGGGAACGAGATACCGCCCGAGCCCGGAGGCGTACCCGTCCTTCCCCGCGGCGCTCAGCACACCATCATCGGTACACAGCCGCCAAGCCGCCTCGGTCATCGCCTTCCCGGCGAGGAACAGCGGACGACCGTGCTCTGTCTCCCGTCCGGTCCAGATGATGTCGACCCCGCCCGCATCGCCCTCCGCCGCAAGACCCGCGAGCATCGCCGCCCGCGCCCGCCACGCGCTGTCGAGCGTGGCGTTGGTCATGCCCCTCCGCACCGATTCGGGCAGCGCGGCCACGCCGCCGACATCCTGTATCCAAATCTCGAGGTTCTTGTGCGCCACCGGGCGGTCCGGCGAGCGGTCGCAGAGCGCGCCCAGATAGACCCGCGCATCCCGCCGCGTCCGCAGCAGGATCGGCTTGCCGTCCTTCCCGGTGACCAGGCCGATGCGGACCGATGCGGCCTCCTCGCGGCCGTCGAGCGGCACGAATCCGTGCCCCTCGGGCAGCGGAGCCGGCGAGCCGGGGAAGAAGGCCATCACCGGGCGGAGCCGCGCAGCGTTGCCGCCGTTCGATCCGGCCCCTGTGCTCGGACGCGTCGATGTCGCCGCTTGCGCCACTCGCCCACTCCTCACAAATCCGGCGTGACCCCACCCGGCCAGGCCCACCCACCAGAAAACGCACCCCGCGGTCTCCCGCAGGGTGCGTGGTTCACTCAAACAGACCGATCACTCCACATCCTTGCCCTCGACCACATCCGTGGCCTTCGGATAGGCGTGACCGCCAAGCTCGCCCCGCTTCAGGCGGCCCATATATTCGTGGTACGCCTTCATCGCCATGGGCCCGAAGATCAACATGATCGGGATGTTGGCCCAGAGCATGACGCCCGTGCCCAGCGTCGAGATGTCGGCGATCGTCGTCGCGTTCACGAAGGGTGTCGCCGACACCATGATCATCAGGCAGTACACGATCCGGTAGGGCATCACCATGCCCTTGCCGAACAGGAAGACCACGCCCTGCTCGCCGTAGTACGACCACGAGATCATGGTCGAGAATGCGAACAACAGCGCCACCGCCGGCACAACCCACATGCCCAGGCCGGGCAGCACCCGGTCGTAGGCCTTCGCCGTGAGCGTTGCGCCGTTGAAGTTGAAGTAGGCGCCGTCGATCGCCAGCGTCGGCTCACGCTCGGCCCGGAACGGCACCCACTCGGCGCGGAAACCCTCTTCTTCGCTGCCACGCAGCACGCCGCTCACCGCCTGGCGATCGCCGCCCGTGGTCGAATTCGTGCCGGCATTGACGACCATGAACACCTCGGTGCCCGGCCGCATCTGCGCCTTGGCTTCCTCGGCGTTCTTCACCACGATCGGGGTCGGCGCCGCCTCCCACGAGCCCGTGCCGTTCTGCACGAACACCGGCCGGGTGTTCTCGGGGAACGCCAGCGCGGGATCTCGGCTCCACGAACCGCTCAGCAGGATCACCAGCGCGGTGATCGTGCACACGCAGATCGTGTCGATGAAGGGCTCGAGGCCCGCGACCACGCCTTCACGCACCGGCTCGTCGGTCTTGGCGGCGGAGTGCGCGATCGGTGCCGAGCCCTGACCCGCCTCGTTCGAGAACAACGCCCGCTGCATACCCACCAGGAAGCCGTACCCGGCCGTACCGCCCAGGAACGCGCCCACGCCCTCGCTCGGCGAAAACGCCTCTTTGAAGATCAGCCCGAACATCGCGGGGATCTCACCCGCATTCACCACGATCACGTACAGACCGGCGAGGATGTAGATCGCGCACATGAACGGCACGATCTTGCCCGCAACATCGCCGATCCGCTTGATGCCGCCGATGATCACGATGCCCACGCCCACCGCCAGCACAATGCCGGTCACGATCTGCGGGATGTTGAAGTAGGTAAAGCCGATGTCGGCAACGTTCCACGCCTGGAACATGTTGCCGCCCGTCACCGTCGAGATCAGGAGCGTCACGCAGAAGATCCCGCCCACGATCACGCCGAGCGGTGCCAGCCCCGGGCTGATCTTCGCGAAGCCCTTCTTGCACACCCACATGGCCCCGCCGTGCGGGTTCTCCGGGTCGGTTGTGTCGCGGAAGAGCATCGCCTGCGTCACTTCCGTGAGCTTGAGCGCCATCCCCACGATGCCGATCACCCACATCCAGAACACCGCGCCCGGACCACCCACCGAGATCGCAAGCGCCACGCCCGCGATGTTGCCCAGACCGACCGTCGCGGAAAGCGCGGTCGAGAGCGCCTGAAAGTGGTTGATCGCGCCCGGGTCCGACTTGTCGTCGTACTTGCCCCGCACCACCGCCACGCCGTGTGTCAGCGCCCGGTACTGCCCGATACCGCTCCACAGCGTGAACAGGACGCCGACGCCAAGAAGGATGTAGAGAACGATGTCGTGCCAGAGCACGCCATTGATCGCGTTCAGCGCTTCCATCAACTGCTGCATGTCGCCTCCCGGCGCATTGAGTCCCACGGACCGCGGCCCCGAACTGGCCCGGCCGGACCGCCGCGGACGACGCGTCGGCCCGACCTTCCTGGCCGGTCAACCGCCGCGCTCCATCCCCCGCGATCCGCCACACCCTACAGAAAACCGGCCCTCCATGCAGCCCCGAAACGCCTCTGACACCCCGCCAGCCCCATCCCGGCGGCCCCCGGGAGGCTCAGGCAGCGGCCCCGCCGCGCAAGAAACTCCTTGCCATAGACCGCCTCTTCATGGATAGTGGCCGTCGCGGCGGCGCACGAACCGCCCCGCCCCGTTCGCATCCCGTTCTGTCTCACCACCCCGCCCCCGTCACGCAGGACCACCCACCATGCGCACCCCCATCCTCACCCCCGCCCTCCTCCTCGCCGCCGCGGCATCCACCGCCGTCGCCGCGCCCCCCACCGTCCTGGTCTCCACCATCAACGGGCACCCCACCGCCGCCATCCCCGGCCTGCCCGGCGAATTCGACTTCTTCAACCTGCTCCACGGCTCCCCCCGCGGCACCCGCTTCATCATGAAGACCGTCACCGACCTCGACACCGAGGCCAACGACGTCCTCATCGGCGGCCTGCTCACCCCCGGCGGCGCGACCATCGAGGTCCTCGGACAGGAAGGCCAGCCCGCCACCTTCGCCCCCGACCCCCTCGAAACCCTCGGCCTCTTCGACAACGTCGCCTCGATCCTCGACGACGGCCGCTTCGCCTACGGCAACAACACCAAGAACGGCTCCACCGCCAGCGACGAGTACATCGTGCTGGTCGATGGCTCCGGCCCCGTCTCGATCGCCCGCGAGGACGACCCCGTCCCCGCCCTCCCTGGCGCGACCTACGGCTGCTGCAGCCGCGGCGTGAACCTGCTGCCCGATGGCCGTATCGGCTTTCAGGCTCAGGACTTGCGCACCATCGGCGGCATCCCCGATGTCCTGATCTTCGACGGCCAGCTCCTCGCCCAGAGCGAGGCGACTGTGCCCTCAGGCCAGTTCGATGGCGGCATCGCTGTCTGGTCGATCTTCGACATCGACCGCTTCTGGATCGACGCTGACGGCGAGTCGTGGATCATCGCCGGCACGCTGAGCAACGCCGCCCGCGTCATCGCGGTCAACAACACCATCCGCGTCCAGTCCGGGTTCGCGATCCCCGGCTCCTTCCTCGCCCCGGTCGCGGCGGTCCACCAGGCCCGCATGGAGCACAACGGCGACTGGTTCGGCCGCGGCACCACCACCGACGGCAACGCCTGGGTGGTCCGCAACGGCGCGGCGATCGCCGCGACCTCCGCCCCGATCATTCCCGGCAGCAGCGAGAACTGGCAGCAGGTCGGCGTCAACGGCTTCGATTTCCACATCTCTGATGAGGCCGGGAACGTCCTGATCGGCGGCAACACCGACAACCCCGACACCGGCCGCGACGATGTCGTCGTGCTGAACGGCGAGACGGTCGTGCTTCGCTCTGGTGATGCGGTCGACCTTGATGGCGACGGCACTACCGATGATGCCTTCGTCGACACCTTCGAAGATGACTCGGCCTTCGTCTCCGCCGACGGCCACCTGATCCTGGTCGCGTTCGTAAGAAACGGCGCGGGGACGCGGATCGGCGAGACCATCCTCCGCGTCGACCTCCCCCTGGCTCCGCAGTGCCCCGCCGACTGGGATCAGTCGGGCGGCATCGACGGCGACGATATCACGGCGTTCTTCAACGACTGGCAGGCCGGCGAGGCCGACATCGACGGCTCGGGCGGGACCGATGGCGACGACATCACGTTCTTCTTTGTGAGGTGGCAGGCGGGGTGCTGACAACCCCACCGCATCACTAATATTTCTTAGACATTGTGCAACCCGCCGCGGCCGACCCGCGGCGGGTTGTTTTTTCGATAGAACCGCTTGCAGGGTCCGGGAAGGCGCGGTACCTGTATAGGTATCAGCCGCGGCGTCGCCATGACGCGTGCCCGGATGGCGTCGGGGGTGGGGACCATCCGGTCGGCCGCGGAGTGCGGCCGCGGGCTCGGTCCTCGGGCAGCAGAGCGAGGAGATCGGGCGATGGCTGGCAACAACTTCGGTGTGATCGCGGCGGGTCTGGTGGCGGTCAGCGGCGGGATCGCGGCGGCGCAGCCGTGCAATCCCACCATCAGCAATTCGGTCTACATCGGCCTCCAGGGCGGCTATCCGACCGCGATGGGTTTCTATCAGGGCAAGTTCATTCTCGCCGGCACATTCGCAGGTGACTTCTACCCCTATCAGCTCGGCGCATGGGACCTCACCGCGGGCGGCTGGTCGGACATGGGCACGATCGAATGGAACTTCAACCAGTCCAGGTGGGTGCGCGACTTCGAGGTCTTCGACTTCGGCAACGGTCCCGAGCTTGTGATGGCGGGGACCTTCAACTCGGTCGACAATGTCCCCGGGAGTCGTGCGCTGGCTGCGTGGAATGGAAGCAGTTGGCGGAACCTCGGCACTGATTTCGGAACACTCGGCTGGAGCGTCGATGCGATGGCCGTGTGGAACGGCAAGCTGTACATCGCCGGAACATTCGACACTGTTGCGGGGCAGCCATCCACCGGTATCGCGGAGTGGGACAACGGGACCTGGCGATCGATCGGCAGCGTCTCCCCGAGCGGCGCCGCGGACACGCTCTATGTGTTCGACGACGGCAGCGGTGAAAAGCTCTATGTCGGCGGCGGCTTCACAAGCATTGACGGTGCCGGTCCGCTGCTCGCCCGCTGGGACGGCACAAACTGGAGCGGCTTGCCGTCGATCGCGCCCTTCGGATCACCCTCCGGCGTCAACGCGATGACGACGTTCCCGATGGCGGGCCAGGACCTGCTCGTGGTCGCCGGTGTGTCGATGGAAATCAACGGCACCCGCTGCGATGCCGCCACCTGGAACGGCTCTCAGTGGACGCCCCTCCCCGGCTATCTGAGCACGGAGGGCATTTACGATGTAGCGGTCTTCGACAACGGACTGACAGGTCAGTCGATCTATGCATTCGGGTACATGCCCGGTTGGGGACACGGCGTGCGGTGGAACGGCACATCCTGGACAACCGGGTATGGGGCGAGCGCCAGCATTAACAACTCGCAACAGCCCGCGCGGATCTTCGACGTTGAGGTTCGCGACGGCGCCCTCTGGGTCGTGGGCGACTTCCGCGAACCCGCGCCGGCTATCTACCGCGTCAATCCCTGCCCCCCGCCCATCTGCCCCGCCGACTGGGACCGCTCCGGCGGCATCGACGGCGACGACATCACCGCCTTCTTCGCCGACTGGCAGGCCGGCGAGGCCGACATCGACGGCTCGGGCGGCACCGATGGCGATGACATCACCTTCTTCTTTGTGCGCTGGCAGGCGGGGTGCTGAGACGGAGCTAGTCAAGCCCTCTTGACTAGCGATCCCTACTAGTCAAGACTTCTTTACTAGCGAGACCCGCTAGTAAAGGGGTCGCCATGCGCACGACCGGGACCTATCGAACCACCTGCACCGCCGGCGAAGCGGTTCCCGCGTTCGTACCCGCCCCGCTTCCTCCCGCGGATCCCCCGTTTGAGTTGGATGGACGCATATCTCGGGGGCTCGCGGCCGCGACGGAGGCAATCGACCAGCTCCGCGTGGCGGGTGCCACCGTCCCCAGCACCGACTGGTTCCTCTACAGCTTCGTCCGCCGCGAAGCCCTGATCACCTCTGTGATCGAGGGCACCCAGGCCACCCTCGAAGATGTCCTCACCTTCGAGGCCACCAGCTTCGCCGACCGCCCAGACGATGTCCGCGAGGTGTGCAACTACATCGATGCGCTCAACTACGCACGCGCCGAGCTCGCGCGCCCCAACGGCCTCCCGCTCAGCACACGCCTCCTCTGCGAAGCCCACCGCCGCTTGATGCAGGGCGCCCGCGGCGATTCCAAACTCCCCGGCGAACTCCGGCGATCGCAGAACTGGATCGGCGGCACGCGCCCTGGCAACGCCCGCTTCGTCCCCCCGCCGCCCGACCTGGTGCCTGCGCTGATGTCCGACCTGGAACGCTGGTTGCACGCCGCCGACCCGCTGCCGCCGCTCATCCGAGCTGGCCTCTCGCATGTGCAGTTCGAGACGATCCATCCCTTCCTCGATGGCAACGGCCGTATCGGCCGCCTGCTCATCGCGCTCCTGCTCGAACACTGGGGCATCCTCGACAGCCCGATCCTCTACCTGAGCCTCGCACTCAAACGCCGGCAACGCGAGTACTACGACCACCTCACCGCCGTTCGCGACACCGGCGACTGGGAAGGCTGGACGGCGTTCTTCCTGGAGTGCATCGCGGACGCCGCGGCGGACGGCGTCCGCACCGCGCAGCAGCTCGCCGCTCTGATCGTCCGCGACCGCGATCGGTTCCTCGCGGACAACGCCGCCACGATCCCTGCCGCACGACTGCTCGCGCTGCTGCCATCCAACCCGATCATCAACAGCAACCGCGCGATCGAACTGCTCGATGTCAGCAAGCCCACCGCTCTCAAGGCCATCGAGTCGCTCCAGCGCGCTGGCATCCTCGAAGAAACAACCGGCAAACGCCGCGACCGCATCTACGCCTACGCCGCGTATCTCGCGCTGCTGGCGGACTGACGGTTCGCACGTCCCCGGCGCCGTCCCGCGCGGTGCTCCGCCGCACGCACGCCTCCGCACTCGACCACTCGAGCACGTGACCACTCGACCACTTCCTACACCCCCTCAAACCACTCAATCGTCCGCTTCAGCCCCTCCTCAAACCCCACCCGCGCCCTCCACCCCAGCAGCTTCGCCGCACGCTCCGTGCTCAGGCTCCGCCGCGGCTGGCCGTCGGGCTTCGTCCGGTCCCACTCGATCGCGCCTTGAAACCCTGTCAGCCGCACGATCAGCTCCACCAGTTCCTTGATCGTGATCTCGAAACTCGCGCCCAGGTTGATCGGCGTGGGCTCCTCCATTGCCTCCGCCGCGCGGATCACGCCCTCGGCGCAGTCGTCCACATACAGAAACTCGCGGCTCGCCGAGCCCGTGCCCCACACCACGATCCGCTCATCCCCCCGCCGCTTCGCCTCGACGCACTTCCGGATCAGCGCGGGGATCACATGACTCGAGTCCAGATCAAAGTTGTCGTGCGGCCCGTAAAGGTTCACCGGCAGCACATACGCCGACTTCATCCCGTACTGCAGCCGGTACGCATCGAGCATCTGCCACGCGGCCTTCTTCGCGACGCCGTATGGCGCGTTGGTCTCCTCCGGATACCCCGTCCACAGGTTGGCCTCCTCAAACGGCACCGGCGTGAACTTCGGATACGAACAGATCGTCCCGACCTGCACGAACTTCCCGCCGCGCTCCACCAGCCCGTCCAGCCGCGCCTGCTCGATCAGGTGCATGGCCATCGCCATGTTGGCGTAGAAGTACCGCCCCGGGTTCTTCCGGTTCGCCCCGATCCCCCCCACTTCCGCCGCCAGGTGCAGGACCACATCCGCCTTCCGCGCCCCGAACGCATCGCGGTAGAGCCGCGCCACGTCTATCGCCGTGGTCAGGTCATACCGCGCCCGCCGCGGCACGAAGATGTCCCCCTCCGCAACACCCCGCTCGCGCAGCTTCTGCACCACCACCCGCCCGAGGAACCCCGCCCCCCCGGTCACGATGATCCGCTTCCCTCGAAGGTCGAACCCGCCAGCCTCGCCGCCCGTCGTTGACATACAGCTCCCGCTTCTTCCAGTTGAGCGGCGGCCCGGCGCCGCCCGACAACCCCGATCACGCCCCACAAGTCTGCCGGAATCACAGGCCGCGGCAACCCGAACCGATAGCATCCGGCCGCTTTTGATCAGCCCTCGGACGTGAACGTCCGAAAAGCTTTTCGCAGACACCCACACCCCGACGCCGTAGGCCCGGAGCCATCGCGGTTGACCGTATCGTCCAGCTCATCCCGCGGCAGCGGCATCTACGAGGGGCCACAGGGCGTTGCGCCCCTGCCCACCCCCCGCGAGCTCGAGACCGCCGACACCGCCCCGACCCCCACCCCGGCCCCCGCCCTGGGCGCCAAGGTCGGCGGCGGCATGAGCTGGATGCTCCTGGCGACCGGGGTCACCAAGCTCAGCACCTTCTTCGCCCAGGCCGTGCTCGGCTGGATCCTCATCCAGAAGGACTTCGGCCTCTTCGCGATCGCCACGACCGTCGCCGGCTTCGTCATGGTCTGCCGCGATGCCGGCATGCGTGAGCTGCTCACCCAGCGGGCCCACGAGTCGTACGACGACCTCGCCGGCCCGGCACACTGGTTTGCCCTCTCGTACAACCTGCTCGCCGCGGCGGTGCTGGTCGGGATCTCCTACCCGCTCTCGGTCCATGTGTATGAGGATCCGCGCCTGGTCCAGATGCTCTGGATCATGGCCCTGGCCATCCCGCTGAGCACGCCCGCCGGCATCCTGATGGCCAAGCTGCGGGCCGACCTTCGCTTCGGCACCGTCTCCTGGATCGCCGGCTCCTCGGCGCTCTTCCGCCAGATCGCGACCGTCGCGCTCGCGCTCTGGGGCTTCGGAGAGCTCTCGCTCGCGATCCCCGTTGCCCTCGCCGCGCTCTACGACACAGTGGTCTGCTGGATCGTGACGCGCGACCGCTTCTACGCCCGACCCGCGCAGCCCCGCCGCTGGCCCGCGCTCTTCAAGGAAGCCAAGTGGCTCATGTTCGGCTCGCTGGGCAACTTCGCGCTCGACTTCGGGCCCTACCTCCTGATGGGCGTCTTCATCTCCTCCGCCGTTGTCGGCTCGTACTTCTTTGCGTACCAGATCACCGCCCAGATCGGCGTGCTGCTCAGCTACAACCTGCAGCTCGTGCTCTTCCCCGCGCTCACGCGGCTCAACAAAGAGCCGGAACGCCAGCGCGCTGCGATGCTCCGCGCCCTGCGTGCCCTCATGCTCGTCGGCTCGATCTCCAGCCTCGGTCTCGCCGCGGTCATCATCCCGATGGAAGACCTGATCTGGCGCGGCCGCTGGGCGCCCGAGTCGCTGGTCGTCATCGTCTTTGGCGTGTTCTTCCCGTGGCGGATCACCTACGGCCTGTGCGCTGCCATGCTCATGGCCCGCGGCCGGTTCCAGGCCTACGCGTGGATGACCGCGATCGAGGGCGTCGGGCTCATCGTCTTCTCTACGGTGGCCAGCGCCATCACGCCCGACCCGGTGCTCATCGCTCTCGCTACCGGAATCTGGCTGCTGATCGCCCGCCTCGGGTCAACACTCTGGCTCGTCCGCCAGGTCGGTGCCACCGCCAGCGAATCGCTCCGCTCCCTCATGCCGGCGTGGCTGTTCGCGATCCTCGCGGGGCTGCTCGGGCTCGCCGCGGATCGCTTCATCCTCGCGCCCTACATGGAGCCGCTCCCGCCCGAGCCAACGCGAACGATGCTCAACGTCGCCCGCATCCTGCTCGCCGGCTCGGTGTGTGCCCTGACCTTCCTCGCTCTGACACGCTTCCGTCTGAAGGACCAGCTCCGCGAGACCGTCGCCGCGTTCCCCGGTCCGATCCGGACGCTCGGCTTCCGAATCCTGCGCCTCCCCGCGAACTGAGCCACATCCGCCCGTGCGAACGCTCCTCCGCCTGCTCTCAACCACCGCCGCCCTCACCGGGCTCCTGGTGCTCGTGCTGTGGGCAGTGGGCCGCCTGATGACCGACCGCACGCTGCCGACGCAGTTCCTCTCCTGGATCCCCGGGTTCCTCGCCGTGCCCGCCGCGGCGGCGGCATTGATCGCATCACGGCTCTTCGCCCGCCGCGACCCGCGCCGTCGAAACCGCCGACCGGCCCGCGGCCTGCGTGGGCTCGGCTGGCTTGGCGTGATCGCCGGCGCTGCGTATGTCCTCGTCGTGCAGTGGCGTCTGCTCGCGCCGCCGCCGCCCGCGCCCACCGCCAGCGCAGTCCGCATCCTCGCCTGGAACCCGGCGCAGCACTTGGCGGGCTTCGAAGAGCACCTCCGCCGCAACGATGCCGATATCTACGCCATCGCCAACCCGCCGCTCAACTTCCGCTGGGTCGCGATGCAGGAGCACCTCGGGCCCGAAGCCGACGGCGCGAAATCATCACGCCTCCTGCTCATGTCCCGCTACCGCATCCTGCGCTGGGGAACCACGCGGCTGGGTGTGCAGGGCGCCAAGGCACGCACCTTCCGCTGGCCCGGCGGCGGCATGGTCTCGATCGATCAGGGCGAAGCGATCTTCGCCACGCTCGACACCAAGGACAGGCTCGGACGCGACATCACCGTCTGGTTGCTCGATCTTCCTTCCGACCCCGATATCCACCGCGAGTCGATGATGGCCGAGGCGGCACAGACACTCGCGACCTTCGCCGGCCCGATCTATGAGCGCCGCCCGGCGTACCCGGATGAACGGCTCGAAGATCAGCCCCCCGGCTTCCCGCCGCCAGACATCATCCTGGGCGACTTCAACACACCCCGCGGCTCGCACTCGCTCAAGACCCTCACGACATTGGACCACGCCTTCGACCGCGCCGGCCGCGGCCCCGCCGTCACCTGGCACCGCAAGCTCCCCGTGCTCGCGATCGATCACGCCTTCATTGCGTCCTGGCTCGATGTGTCCCGCTACGACACGCAGAGCCTCGGCGTCGGCCAGCACCTGGCGCAGTTCGTCACCGTGCAGCCGCGGCCCGACGATCAGGACTGATCCGCAGCGCTCCCGCGATGCGACAGCCCCAATACACTCCGCTCATGCCCGAACCGCTCTCGAGCGCACAGGTCCGCCGCATCGCGACGCTCGCGCGGCTCGACATCGCCGATGCCGATGTCGAAGCCCTCCGCGCCGATCTCTCCGCCGTTCTCGGCTACATGGACCGCCTCAAGACACTCGACCTCAAGGACGTCGAGCCGCTCGCCCATGTCGGCCGCTACACCAACCGCTTCCGCGACGATGAGCCGGGACAGACGATCGATACCGAGACGGCGATGAACCTCGCACCCAAGACCGATCCGCCCTTCTTCAGCGTGCCCAAGGTGATCGATGGATCTGGGGGCGGCGCATGACCGCCGACCAGCCCACGCCCGATCAACCGTCCACCGCTGTCGAGATCGCCCGCGCCGTCCGCGGCAAGCAACTCAAGGCGACCGCTGTCACCGCCGCCGCGCTCGAACGCGCCAAGGCCCAGAACCCCGCGCTCAACGCTTTCCTCCACCTCTTCCAAGACCGCGCTATGTCCGCGGCCGCCGCGGTCGACTCGCGCATCGAATCCGGCGAGGCCGATTCGCTCCCGCTCGCGGGTGTGCCCATCGCGATCAAGGACAACATCTGCCTCGGGCCCGACCTCCGCGAGAAGGGCGACAGCCGCGGCTACGGCGGCCCCACCACCTGCGGCTCGCGCATCCTCGAGCACTACCACGCCCCCTTCACCGCCACCGCCGCGCAGCGACTCATCGACGCCGGCGCGATCCTCATCGGCAAGACCAACATGGACGAGTTCGCGATGGGCTCGTCGACGGAGCACTCGGCCTTCGGTCCCACGCGCAACCCGCACGATCACAGCCGCGTCCCCGGCGGTTCCAGCGGCGGCTCCGCTGCGGCGGTCGCTGCGGGCATCACGCCGGTCGCCCTCGGCTCCGACACCGGCGGCTCGATCCGCCAGCCCGCGGCGTTCTGCGGCCTGGTCGGTGTGAAGCCCACCTACGGCCGCATCTCCCGCTACGGCCTCGTCGCCTACGCCAGCAGCCTCGACCAGATCGGCCCCCTCGCGGCGAACGTGACCGACGCCGCGGCAATCCTCGACATCATCTGCGGTGACGACCCGCTCGACTCGACCGCCGCGCCGCGCTTCGCGCCCGATCTCACCTCCGGGCTCGACAAGCCCGTCGAGAACCTCGTGATCGGCGTCCCGCTCCAGGCGCGGTCGGATGCCAATCACCCCGCGGTCGCCGCGGCCCTCGATGCGGCGATCGAGAAATACAAGGCGATGGGCGCCGAGATCATCGACATCGACCTGCCGCTGCTCGATCACGCGGTCGCGGCGTACTACATCGTCGCGCCCGCCGAGGCGAGCTCGAACCTGGCGCGGTACGACGGCATCCGCTACGGCCGCCGCGCGGAGTTGTCGAACAAAGCCGCGCTCGCCGATGTCTACACCCGCTCCCGCGCGGAAGGCTTCGGCAAGGAAGTGCAGCGCCGCATCATGCTCGGCACGCATGTACTGAGCAGCGGGTACTACGACGCCTACTACAACACCGCGCTGCAGGTCCGCGCCAAACTCCTCGCCGAGTTCACCGCCGCCTTCGAACCCCCCGCCGCGTGCCACGCGATCCTGATGCCCGCCACGCCCGGTCCGGCATTCCGAATCGGCGAGAAGACCACCGACCCGCTGGCGATGTATTTGGAAGACATCTACACCGTCGCGGTGAACCTCGCCGGCCTGCCCGCGCTGACGATGCCCGCATCAACCGCCGACATCGACGGCGCGAAGCTCCCGATCGGCGTCCAACTCATCGGCCGCCCCTTCGAAGAGTCCACCCTCCTCCGCACCGCCCGCATGCTCGAAATGGTGTGATTCTCAGTGGCATCGGCATTCTGCCGATGCGGAATCGCACCTCGCGCAGCGCCACGCCACATTGCAGCCGCGGCGATTCCCTGATTGCTCGACTACCCGCAAGAAAGAGCCCGGTATCGCTGCGATCGAACTGCGGTAACTCGGACCCCGCGCGGTACGCTCACCCCCCGTGCCCACCACCCCGCGCCCAACCCGCCGCATCCTCGCCGCAACCCTCTCCGCGGCGGTCCTTATCGCCGCCGCGTACCCCTGCCTCTGGCTCACGCTCCTCGCCCATCGCGAACTGCTCCGCGCTGCCGCCGCCATCGGCCTGCTCGACACCAGCCGCGGCCTGGGCGGGCAGATCCTCCGCTACAACTACCCGCGCCATCCCGAATGGGTCCACCCGATCCTCGCCGCCGCGGCCGCCTCGCTCGGCTACGCCCTCCCGCTCCTCGTCGCCGCGCTCCTCTATCGCGCCATCGCGAAGCCACCCCGCCAGCGCGCCCTCATCCTCGCCGCCCGCCTCCTCATCCTCATCGCCATCTTCGGCGCCCTCCGCGGCTACCTCACCCGCGCCCACAGCCACACCATCCAGAACACCGTGCTCGCCGCGGCGGAGTCCCGCGGCCACACCGTCACCCGCATCAGCGGCATCGTCCCCATGACCGAGTCCGGCCCCATGAACGGCCCGCACGCGGCGTTCTGGAACACCGCCTACCGCCACGCCCCCTGGATCCTGATCTGGACCGCCGCCACCGCCGCGGCCTTCACCACCCACTACCTCACCGCCCGCCTCACGCCGACCCGCCCCACCACCGGCTGCCCCAACTGCGGCTACCCGACTGACACGATCCAGAGCTCGCGATGCCCGGAATGTGGCGCGTCGTTGAAGCGTTGACCATGGATTCACAAACTGAATCTGCGGCCGGGCTCACTCCGCAAGCCGCTTCAGCGCCTTCCCGTGCTTTGCGTTCACCTTCTCGAGCGACTTCGATACGCGGGCCCCGCGAGCGCCCTCGTCCGCGCGGCTGATCACGAGTACCTTGCCGTCGGTCGTGACCTCCAGCGGGCTTTCCGGGTCGATCTTGAGCAGTTCCAGGATCGGCTTATCGATGATCAACGCGTAGCTGTTCCCGTGCTTCGTGAGCTTCTTGATCATGCAAGGTAAGTGTAACCGATGTCCTTCCGTTGTGTATACTGAACGCAACGCCGTTTCGGCTCTTGGGCGATTGGAAAGGACACCCGTGCGACACCTGCTTCACAACCTGCTAACCGGAGCCGCCTCCGTGCTTGATCTCAGCCCGCCACCTCAGCGACGCCGCTTTGGCCGCGCCATCCTCAGGACCTCCGACACCGAGGCAATCGCCTCCGACTGGGCTCACCTCCGCCGCGATCCGAATCCCAAGGCGGCCCGCAGCGAAATGCCCACCGCCGACAAGGCCGGGGTCCACCACCCACCACGGTGACGCTCCACCACTCCGTCCCTCCGTCCCTTTGTCCCTCTGTCCCTCCCCCCCGTGCCTTTGTGCCTTCCCGCTCCCCCACCTACCCTCCCCCCATGCCTTTCCACGCCAACGGTCTCACCTCAACTTCCACCGGCAAGGTCAACCCCCGCCTCGAGAGCATGGGCGAGGGCCCGATCCTCACGCAGCGGATTCCCTGCTGGCCCTATGCCGATCCCAAGGACCGGCACATCGTCTCCTACGACGAGTACGTCAAGACCGGCGGCTACGAGGGGCTCCGCAAAGCCCTCACGATGAAGCCCGATGAGGTGACCGAGGAGGTCAAGAAGTCCGTCCTCCGCGGCCGCGGCGGCGCGGGCTTCCCCACCGGCCTCAAGTGGACCTTCCTCCCCAAGCTCAAGGTCAACGAGCAGGGCCAGGAAGAGGACCCGGGGCCGCGGTACCTCGCGATCAACGCCGATGAGTCCGAGCCGGGCACCTTCAAGGATCGGCTCCTCATGGACTTCGACCCCCACCTGATGCTCGAGGGCATCGCGATCTGCGCGTACGCCTGCCGCATCAGCAAGGCCTACATCTTCATCCGCGGCGAGTATCACCACCAGGCCAAGGTCCTCGAGCAGGCCATCAAGGAGGCCTACGCCAACGGCATCTTCGGCTCCAAGGGCCTGATGAACGGCGCGGGCACCGGCCGCGGCGGGTCGTGGGCCGTCGAGTGCTACGTGCATCGCGGCGCGGGCGCGTACATCTGCGGCGAGGAGACCGCGCTGCTCGAAGGCCTCGAGGGCAAGCGCGGCTGGCCCCGCATCAAGCCGCCCTTCCCCGCCGTCAAGGGCCTCTTCGGCAAGCCCACGATCATCAACAACGTCGAGACGCTGGCGCACCTGCCCAGCATCATCACCCGCGGCGCCGACTGGTTTACCAAGCAGGGTGTGGTGTCGACCGTCGGCGGTCCGCCCTCGCACGGCACCAAGCTCATGGGCGTCAGCGGACACGTCAACCGCCCCGGCGTCTTCGAGCTCGAGCTGGGCATCCCCCTCCGCGTCATAGTCGAGGAACTCTGCGGCGGCATCCGCGGCGGCAAGAAGTTCAAAGGCGCCATCGCGGGCGGTATCTCGATGGGCATCCTCGGGCCCGATCAGTACGACGCGGAGATGGATTTCGACATCGGCCGCAAGTACAACGTGCTCGGCCTGGGCACCGCGTGCCCCACTGTGTTCGATGAGGACACCGACATGGTCGCGGTCGCCCGCAACATCGCCCGGTTCTTCAAGCACGAATCCTGCGGCCAGTGCACACCCTGCCGCGAGGGCTCGGGCTGGCTCTACCAGCTCATGTCCCGCATCGAGGACGGCAACGCCAAGACCAAGGACCTGGACCTCGCGCTCGAGATCGCAACGAGCATGGGCTCGATGCCCGGCACGACGATCTGCGGCCTGGCCGACGGCAACAACTGGGCCGTCCGCACGATCATGAACAAGTACTGGGACGAGTTCGAGGCCCGCGTGAAGCCGACCTTCGTACCCGTCAAGATGACGATCGGCGCGAACCCGAAGGTGGGGACGGGGGCGTAAGGCCCTGACCGTTTGCCGCAAGCGGCCCCGCATCGCACAAAGGCGCGAGTGAGAGCCGACGGCGCAAGACGTCGTTGTCTCCGGTGGTTCCCTTGTGGAAACACACTGCTTCTGCTACAACCTCCGGCCGTCCTCGAAGTCTTCAGCGCAGCTGCACGGAGCCGGTCTGCGCCCAAGTGAGAACGCCGCGGCGAAGCGCCGCCAGTTCGGAGGCAGACCAATGACATTGCGATTGATCAGTCTGGCGACCGGATTGTCAGGCTTCGTTGCGCTGGCGGCCGCACAACCGGGCACGAGCCCCCGCTCCACCCCCACCCCCACCCCGCAACCAGC
>JBDZUZ010000084.1:0-16974 GCA_040255445.1 Planctomycetaceae bacterium
GCTTCTCCCGCGGATCAACTTCATCGGTCCACGGGAACACCGTCACCGCCCACTCCGCCCCAATCACCACACCCCGCACCGTCTCCGTGAACTCCCCCTCCGAGATCGTCAACTCGTACGCGCCCACGCTTGTCCCGGAAGGCGGCCTCACCACGATCCGCTTCTCGCTCGACCGCGCTGCCGCCTCAACCCCGCCCGCGAACTTGAACTCGTACTCCTCCAGCCCCAGCACCTCGTACACATGCGCCCCGCCGCCGCGCTCGACCAGCCGCACCATCGGGCTGTCGTGATCCCACGGCCCCCACTCGCCCATGATGATGTTCTCGCGGCCGCGCAGGTGCTCGCGCAACCCAACCGGGCTGTTCGATCCCAGCGGCGCAACCCCCGGCACCGCGATCACGATCTCATCGCACTCTTCCAGCGGCCCCACACCCGCATCGGTGCGGAACACGACCGCGCCGTCCACCGCGATCGCCACCTGGTTGTCCGCGAAGCAGTTGTCGCGCACATGCTCCGCCGGGCCGCGGATCTGCAGCACCACCGGCTTCGGCTCTAGTTCTGTCAGCGGGTGCCCTGCATCGATCCGGAAGTCATTCCCGATGATCCGGTTCCCGCTCGCTCCGACATACCCCGCCTTCACCCCCGGAAGCTCCAGCAGCTTCGCATCGTTGTCCCACCACAGGTGCACACCGCACCGGTTGTTCTCGAACCGGTTCTGCGTGATCGCGTTCCCCGACCCGTGCTCGATGTTGATGCCGCCGCGTTCCAGCCCATACGCCATCCCGCCGTTCTCGGCGAACAGGTTCCCCGCGATCAGCGAATCGCGCGAATACCCGCCCCACATCCCGCAGATCGCGTTCCCCACCACCCGGTTCGACAAGTACTGATTCCGATGACTGAAAGTCATCTCGATGCCGTGCGCTGCCGCGTACGAAAAATCGTTCCCGATCAGCAGGTTGTCGTTGCACCCCGCGTTGCCGTACTCAACCCTGCCCTTCCGCGGCGGGATCTCCCCGATCGCTTCCTTCCCCGCAAATCCGAAGAACCCATCGCCGCCGTGCGTCGCCGAGTTCTCGATGAACACGTTGTCGCTGCACTGCTCGAAACACAGGATGCCCGCCGAATCCTGCCCGCGGTTGTACACGCCCTCGACATGCCCCCGCACACAGAAATCAAAGGCGTTCCGCGACACGACGTTGCGGTTACTCCGCCACATCGCCAGCCCCCACCCCGACAGGAACGAGCAGTCGTTGTCGTAGATCTTCGACCGATCCACCTCGCTCAAGACGATCCCGTTCTGCCCGCGCCGCACCAGCACATCCGAGACCTCAACCTCGTTACTCCGCTCGATCGCCAGCGCCGCCCCGTACCGCTCGATCCACTCGCCCTTGTCATTCGCGTGCGGCCATAACCAATCCCCCGCATCCTCCGCCCGCGGCGTCGACTTCAGCCGCTGGCGGAAGTTGTCCGACAGGTTCGCGCTCCGCACCACCAGCCGGTGGGCCTCGGTCGCGTGCACCCCCACCTTGAAACCGTGCACCGCGAGATCAACAAGCTCGACATCGCTCGCGCCATCGATGCGGATCCCCACCCCCGTCAACTCGTCCCACGGCCGCCCCGGCAACGCCCCCCGCAGCACGCTCCCTGCCGCGAACCGCACCCGCACATCCGATCGCTCGATGTGGATCACCCCATCGCCGTCTTCATCGACGATCACCAGCCCCGGCGGGATCACCACCGTGCACGACTTCGTGATCCGCGTGTTGTCTTTGGTAACCAGGACCTCGTCGCCATCACCCGCCGCGGCCGCCACACCGCCGCACACCAGCGACACCAGTCCGATCACCACCAAACGAGCGCAGCAGTACACCATCACCGCAGGCTACCAAGCCCGCGGCCACGCCACACCACCCTGAACTTCAATCTCAGGCCTTCTCGGCCGGACGCGCGGCGGGCTCTTCCTCAATCACATCCGCCCGGCTCACCCGCACATCCTCGCCGCTGCTCGACAAGGGCGCCCGGTAGGGTCGCTCCTCGGGCAGCCGCTCCTGCGGCCGCGCCCGCGACTTGGTATCCACCTCTTCCTCGACCTCGCGCAGCCCCTTGCGGAACTCCACGATCCCCTTGCCCAGGCTCTTCCCAACCTCCGGCAACCGGCGTCCGAAGAGCAGCAGACCGATCGCGAGGATGATCAGCAGCTCCCAGATGCCGAAGTTCTGGATGAAACCGAGCTGGACGGGCGTGTGCATGGTGGACTCCGGGCGGGATCGAGCCGCCGCGTGATTCAATGGACCCCTGCCCCCATAGTCAATACAGATGCCAAACGCCGCGCCCCATCCTCTATTTCGAACGCCCGGCCCCGCCAGAGCGCACCGGGGCCAAACGAATCCTCATGACACCTGCGTGATCCCCATCCGCCGCTCCGCCGCCTCCACCACATTGAGCAGCAGCATCGACACCGTCACCGGCCCCACACCCCCCGGAACCGGGCTCAAATGCCCCGCCACCTTTGACACCCCCTCAAAATCCACATCCCCCACCGTCCGCGTCTTCCCATCCTGCCCCGTCACGCGGTTCACCCCCACATCCACCACCACCGCCCCGGGCTTCACCATGTCCGCCGTGATCAATCCCGGCACCCCCGCCGCGGCGACCAGAATATCCGCCCTTCTGGTGAGCTCCTTGATCTCCGGCGTCCACTTGTTGCAGCTCACCACCGTCGCTTCCTGACGCATCAGGAGCACCGCGATCGGCTTGCCCACCACATCACCCGCGCCCACCACCACCGCCAGCCGGCCCCGCAGCAGCCCCCCGCCCGCCTCCACCCGCGGCAGCCCGATCGACCGGATCATCTTGATCACCGCGAGCCCCGTGCACGGCGCCAGCGATGACCGCCCGTACACGATGTTGCCGATGTTCGCCGGGTTGACGCCCTCGACATCCTTATCCGGATCGATCAGCCGCTGCACCGAGTACGGATCCACTCCCGCCGGCAGCGGCATGTGCACCATGATCGCGCTGACCTCGTCCTGCGAGCTCAGAAGGAGCACCCGCCCCGCCACATCATCGAACCCCGCCCCCGCGCCGATCGTGTGCAGCTTGTAGTCGATCCCCATCATCCCGCAGGTCCGCGCCTGGTTGTCGGCGTAGACCTTCGCGCTGTTGTCCCCCGAGTCGACCAGCACGGCGTCCAGCCGCACCTGACCGCCGCGGCCGCGGATGGCGTCCACCCGGGCCTTGATCTCTTCGCGGAATTGTTTGGCGAGGGCGACCCCGTCGATGGGCTTGGCGGTCATGCGCGGATCATACCGCCCACTGTTTCCAACGCCGCGGTACCATGCCGCCGTGTCGAAGAAAGCCCCCACCGCCGCGACCCGGATCACCGAGCTCCGCACCCTCCTGCGCGATGCCAACCGTGCCTACTACGTCGACGCCGCGCCGATCATGTCGGACCCCGAGTTCGACCGGCTTCTGAGCGAGCTCGATGCGCTCGAAAAGCAGCACCCCGAATTCGACGACCCCGACAGCCCGACCAAGCGCGTCGGCGGCGAGCCCATCAGCGGCTTCAAGACCGTCAAGCACGCGCTGCCGATGCTCTCGATCGACAACACCTATAGCGAGGACGATGTCCGCGAGTGGTACGCCCGCATCCGCCGCGGCCTCGACCTCGACGACGGCGAACCCGTCCCGACCGTCGCCGACCCCAAGGTCGACGGCGTCGCCATCAGCCTCCGCTGGGAAGACGGCCGCCTCGTCCGCGGTGTCACCCGCGGCGACGGCGTCCAGGGCGACGATGTCACCCACGCCGTCCGCACCATCCGCGCCATCCCCCTCACGCTCGAGGGCGACAAGGTCCCCGCCGTCCTCGAAGTCCGCGGCGAGATCTTCCTCCCCCTCTCCGAGTTCGAACGCATCAACACCGCCCGCGAGGCCGAGGGCCTCGACCTCTTCATGAACCCCCGCAACGCCACCGCGGGCACCATCAAACAGCTCGACCCCAAGACCATCGCCGAGCGCAAACTCGGCTTCGTCGCCCACGGCCGCGGCGAAATCTCCGATACCACCTTCGCCGCCAGCTTCAGCGAGTTCCTCGAGCGGATCCGCGCCCTGGGCATCGCCACCAGCGGCCGCGGCGTGATCTGCGAAACCGAGGCGGAAGCCATCGCCGCGATCGAGGCCTTCAACACCCAGCGCCACACGCTCGACTTCGCCACCGACGGCATGGTCGTCCGCGTCGACCGCTTCGACCAGCAGGCCCGCCTGGGCCTCACCAGCAAGAGCCCTCGCTGGGCGATCGCGTACAAGTACCCCGCCGAGCGCAAGACCACCACGCTCATCCGCGTCGAGCACCAGGTCGGCAAGAGCGGCAAGATCACACCCCGCGCTGTCATGGAACCCGTGCTCCTCGCCGGCACCACCGTGCAGCACGCCACGCTCCACAACTACGGCACCGTCCGCCGCATGGATGTCCACATCGGCGACACCATCGAGATCGAGAAGGCCGGCGAGATCATCCCGTACGTGATCGGCGTCGTCCGCGACAAGCGGCCCAAATCCGTCGAACCCGTCGAAGCGCCCGACACCTGCCCCGTCTGCGCCGGCCCCGTCGAGACCGAATCCGACCAGAAGCGCATCGCCGAGGTCGAACGCTGGGAGAAACTCCCCGACCGCAAGGCCGCGGCGGAAAAGGCCCTCAAGAAGGCCCAGGCCGATGCGAAGAAGAGCTCCAGCGCCACCGCCACCGAAGCCCTCGAGAAAGCGCAGCAGCGCATCGCCGAACTCGAAGAAGAAGAACGCGCCGGCGCCCCCGCCCCAATCTCACCCCTCGATGAGTCCGGCCGCTTCTGCGTCAACCCCGAGTGCCCCGCGCAGATGCGCGAGAAACTCATCTGGTTCGCCGGCCGCAAGCAGATGGATATCGAGGGCCTGGGCGAGAAGACCGTCGACCAGATCCGCGAGGCCGGCGATATCCCGCTCAACTCCTTCGCAGACATCTTCGCCCTCTCCCAACACCGCGACACACTCACCGCCCTCGACCGCATGGGCGAGAAGAAGGTCGACAACCTCCTCGCCGGCATCGAAGATGCCAAGTCCCGCGGCCTCGCCCGCGTCCTTGCCGGCATGGGCATCCGCCACGTCGGCGACTCCACCGCCAAACTCCTCGCCAGGAACTTCAAGGACATCGACGACCTGCACGCGGCGAGCGTCGAGCGGCTCATGCCCCGCGCCCTCAAGGTGAAGGAGGCCGAGAAGCTCGGCTTCGCCGCGGACACCAGCGCCCGCCCCGAGACCGGCCTGGGCAAGGAGACCGCCCCCATCGTCCACGCCTACCTCCACAGCGCGGCCGCGAGGAAGACCTTCGACGATCTCCGCGCTGCCGGCGTCGACCTCACCTCGAAGGACTACGCCCCACCCGGCGAGGCCACACAAGGCCACTTCTCCGGCCAGACCATCGTCCTCACCGGCACCCTCGAGCACTTCGACCGCACCGCCCTCACCGAGCTGCTCGAGAGGCTCGGCGCCAAGGTCAGCGGCTCGGTCTCGAAGAAGACCAGCCTGGTCGTGGCGGGCTCATCCGCCGGCTCGAAGCTCCACAAGGCCCGAGAACTCGGCGTTGAGGTCTGGGACGAGGCCCGGCTTCTCGAAGAGTTGCGGGCCGCGGGGCAATCGGTCTGAGGATCCGGCCGATCTGATCCTGTTCAGGACACCTGTTCGCCGCACCTGTTTTCCGCACCCGTCTTCCGGAAGGGAGATCGACCGCCCGCGCTGCCTCTCCGCCGCCGGGCCCCGGGGCCACGATCATGCAGAACGTCGAGTTCAAAGCCGAGCTTCGCGACCTGGTCATCGCCCGCGCGGTCTGCCGCGCCATCGGCGCCACCCACATCGGCGAGCTCCTCCAGACCGACACCTACTACAACGTCCCCTCCGGCCGCCTCAAACGCCGCGTTGGCCTCGGCGAAGCCCCCGAGTACATCTTCTACGACCGCCCCAATATCTCCAGGCCCAAGCTCAGCACCTTCACCATCTACTCCGAAGACCTCGCCCGCGAACGCTTCGGCACCCACCCCCTCCCCGAATGGGTCCGCGTCCGCAAGCTCCGCGAACTCTGGATGCTGAACAACGTCCGCATCCACCTGGATCAGGTCGAGACCCTCGGCAACTTCCTCGAGTTCGAGTGCCTGATCTGCGAGAGCCAGACCATCGACACCGCCCACGAAGTCCTCCGCGAACTCCGCCACGCCTTCCAGCAGGCCATCGGCGAACCCATCGACCGCAGCTACGCCGACCTCCTCGCGGCAGAACAGGAAACGCCGACGGAGCGAGGGTGAGGAAGCCGCTTCGAAGGCCTCCCTTCGAACTGCGGCACAGACACGGCCGGGTGATCGCCTTGATGAAGCCTGGTAGGTTCGACCGCTACGCTCCCGCCGCGGCAGCACCAAGTCGAGCGTCACCGGCGTCGCGGCCAACCGCTGCCGCAAGGTCGGCGCCGGCTGCAGGGCTATCCGGTGGCCACGCGGACTCGCGCGTCTTAATACGCTGTGTGGAGACGGTTACACGCGAACAGGGTGGCGGAAGATCACCGCGTTGCGCACCACGAAACGCTTGGTACTCAAGGCAAACAACATGAATTTTCGAAACCTTGCCCGCGCCATCCCCGGGCACGCCGATATACCCACAACTACTTGGTGCCTTCACCTATTTAATAATCCAGTCCCTCGATTCAAATTCGAGAGACTTTCGATTTAGCACGCCCCTTCTTGACACAAGATATTCTTCTCCACAACTTGGCTCAGTCGCGATGTTCATTCTCGCAATAGTTCGATCGCTGATGATCTCTCCATTATTAATATCAATTACCTGAACGCGAGCTCCTGCAGAATATACTTTACTAACAGTCACGCAAAGGACTTGACGAGTGGACCTAATGGGCAACAAGGCAACGCAGTGCTCAACAGATTCGCTCTTGCCCTGGCAGGTCAACGATTGCATCAACCCGCCCAGAGGGCCGATTTGCCACCGGAGACGCCCAGAACTCTCCAAGCAGGCAATGTGCCCTTGATCGTTCTCCCCAATCACGACTAGTTCGTCTATGAAACATGCCTGCGATGGTGGCAACGACACTTCAAAGATGTTTGCGTTTGCCCCATCTCGATGGGACTTTAGGCACCATCTCTTTGAGGCAAGCCGCATCAATACCATAACCCAGCTCTCAAACGGATCCGCCCAGACACATCGCGCGCCCTCGTCGATAGACAGCCTGGACCCGTCGACTGCACTCAAACGAACTGCTGAGAATTCGGGGCCAATCACCACAATGCAAACGTTATCTTTGGATATTTCTACTTGGCCGGCTCTTTCTAATCCGAATACTTCCCATAGTTTCTGCCCGTCGTGGTCAAAGGCTATTGCCATACCGTGTTTGTACACTGACACCACAACAATATTTCGCCCGACCGCGATGTCATAACCAGACAGAATCTGCTCAGAAAACCTACTGCTTAGTTGCCTTCCGTCAATTCCAAAGACAGCCATGTGCCCGCTCTCCGATACGGCCACGATCCGATCGCTTGCCTCGCTTCCGTAGACCCGAGTTGCTCTTCCGGAGTTCAATGAACACTCCTGGTTAAAAGTGAAATCCAAATTCCCACTTTAGTGATTCCATAAAATCTATTGCATCTTCCTTTGATGTATTACTAATGTCATGAGTGTCAAGCCATTTCTTCCATCTGTCGTTCCACGAATTCGGTAGCCCGGTTTCCTTGCCGTGAATTCGCTTATGCCAATCCCTCGCTATTGTTTCGCCGAGCTCGTCGAGCTCCCGGGGCGTGAACCACTGTTCAAGTTTTGTCCAATGCTCTTGAGGCAGGAAGTGGTGGAATTCAAATTTTGTTGTTATTGGACACTGATTATTATGCACAACAATGCCGTGCCCGTCGACAACATAGGAATGCGTCGTGGCGACCTCGATATTGTGAACACGTCCAGCCTTGTCTACGAAGCCTACCGCCTGTACGACAGCGGCGTAGTCGCCAAAAATCGTCTTGATTTGATCGCCGGAGACCAGTGACCCTGCCTTCAGCCACCCTTTGGATATGTGTAGAAAGGGATGTTCCTCGGTGGTAACTATTGTCGTTAACTGATTCGCGTTTGCGTCGGCGTTGCTTTCTTCTATATGCAAATTGATGGCCAGGACAATTTCTACGAGAGGTGCAGAGTCTCTCGCAAAGACTGAAGTCACTTCTTGAAGTGAGAGATCACCTGTTTCGGGATCCATGGCGAGGACCAAGTCGCCGACTACAACTTCTTCAATTGGCAATAGACCATGGGTCGTCCACACCTCCGTGCCAGGCGTGAAGCAACCACAACCCCGTCGTATGACCGAGAGGGCTCGATCAGCAAGTCCACCAACTCGTTTTATAAGAGCACGGCCAAACTGTCCCGCATAGGCCTTTGCGCTCGCCCACGCCGTACCAACAATTCGACCAGCGAACCCACCCACGCCTCCAAGTAATTTTCCGCCTGGGATTAATCCCATTGCTATTCCGGCCGCCATTTCGCTACTGCTCTGTTCGCCAAGAGCGACGAGGGCTATGTCGCCAGCAAGGCTTGCAATCGGAAACGGAAGATAACTCGCCACGGTTGCTGCAACGATTGCAGCGGCTCTCGCATGCTGACCTGCCTGTGCAAGCCATGCAGCCTTACTTCCAGCATCCTCGGCCAAGAACTCGTCCACCATGTCAAACGGGTCCCACGACAGACCCATGGGATCAAACCGCCGCCAGGGGTTCGACCCCAGGTACTGATAAAGGTTCGCCCCATCGCCATATCGCCCCTGAAGATCAAATGCGACCGCGATCGCCCTCATCCCGCGCCCGCTGTACGCTGCCGTCGCCAAGAGCGACATCCCCGCCGCGTTCGGGTCCGCCTGCATGAAGCGCCCGAACTGCGGGTTGTACGCGCGGTTCCGGTTGTGCACGATGGCGTGCGCGAACGGCACCAGTCGCGGCGACTCCATCGCCGCCGCCCCGGGCACCGCCGGGTCCGCCGCGCCCACATCCAGCCGCTCGAAGAACAGGCCCTTGTGCCCTGCACGCATGAACGGGTGAGCGGCCAGATGGTCGGCGCTCACCACCGCCCCGTAGGCGTCATACGTCCACTGGGCCGCCACGAACGGCGCCCCGGTCACGAGGTCGTTGGTGTTGTCGCATAGCGCCACGATGTCCCCGCCCGCGTCCTGGATGACCCACCAGGGCGTGCGGTCGGCATCGAACTGCGCCAGCATCTCATCGACACCGGCCGGGCCATCGCCCGGGCCCCAGATGTACTCCCGCTCCAGGCGGGCGGTCGCGATCGGCTGCTCGGTGGGCGGGCCGTCCTTGAGCTGTTCCTGCTCGACGGCGATCGCCCCGCTGGAGTCATCAACCTCCCCCTCCGCGGCGTCGGACTGCGAGGCCTCGGACTCGATCGCCGCGGCCTGCACCTGCGTATCGCCTGAAACCATCGCCTCACCCAAGGCGAGCGTGGGGTCGGCGACGAGCTCCTGGATGCGACGGACTCCGTCGTAGTAGAACCGCTCCGACCGCAGACCCTGGTTGTCCTGCGGCGAGGGGTACGGGGACTGCGTCCGGATCAGGCGGCCGACGCCGTCGTAGGTGAAGTGCTTGACGAGTTCATCGGCGACCACCTCGGCGAGGCCGGGCTCGCTGGGCGGATTTCCGCCAAGGTTCTCAGGCGGCGGCGCCAGGTGGCCGTAGTTGATCTGGATGAGACGATTCCAGGCGTCGTACTGGTAGAGGTAGACGCCGTCGAAGATCATGTTGCCGGCCACGTCGTAGCGGATCTCGGTCTCGGTTGACTGGGTGTAGTCCCCGTCGTGGGTCTGGAGCGTCGTGATCTCGTTCTGATTATTGACGATGTGGCGGATGCCGCGCCCATCGTCCTGAGCGTCCCAGCCGTCGGGGTGGCGCCAGGGGATGACCGTCTGGCTGGTGTCGTATCCGCCGAGTTCATAGCCGTAGCCGCCGTCGAGATTGCCGGTGCTGAGACGGCCGCCGGTCGATGCGGTGAGCAACTGGCTCCAGTTGCCGAGCAGATCGGGGTTCCATGTGTCCGAACGGATCATCGACTGCGTGTCGATGTAGGGCGCCCCGGAACCGGTGGCCAGGTGGCCGACTTGAGTCCCGATCAACTGGTTGAGCTGGTTGTACTGGTTGAGCTGCGAACGCGTGTTCTCCTGCGGCTGGCCCGCGATGGGGGCCTGCGTGATCTGCGCCCATGTCCGGTTGCCCGCGACGTCGTAGGCGTATTGCCCGCGGAACATCGTTGAGGACGGGTTCGCCGTCGACTTGAAGTGCAGGTCCTGGATCCGGCCGAACCGATCGAGCCCGGCGAGCCCGGTCTCAGTTGAGAGGTGCAGATCCGCTGCGATCGCACCATTCCCGTGGCCGAGCGTGAGCGAGCGGCGGCGGCCGGTGCCGATGTATTGGAAAGTCCCGACATCGACGGTGGCGGCGGTGGTCTGGCTCGAGAGACGGGTTGAGAGCTTGGAGATGCGCGACAGAAGATCGTCGACCCCACCCGGGGCGCCGTACTCCACGTTCACGACCCGACGCGGCAACCCCACGTGTGCTGGGTAGGTCATGCTGGTCAGGCGGTTGTGCCCGATCTGTGCGCCGCTGTCCGTTGCCTCGTAGTCCCATGCGTAGTCGATCGTCGGAGTTGCGGCGACGTTCTGTGAAGTGATGACCGCGCCGTGGAGCTGACGCTCCGCGAGCATGTTGCCGCGGGCGTCGTAACTGTACTGATTGTGGGTGACGACCGCCCCGCCCTGGCGAACATAGGCGATCACATCGGATGTGCGGCCGGCGCTGTCGTAGATGTACTTGACGTATCCGACGCGGTCGATCGGTGCGCCGCTCGGCAACGTCATCGAGGCCGGATACTTGTCAACGAAGAGTTCATTCTCGTCGTAGTGGCCAACAACGACCTCGTCGACGCGATCCAGGGCATCGTAGAAATAGCGGAACGTCAGACCACGGGCGTCGGTGCGCTCGGCGATCTGTCCGCTAAACGTGTAGCGCAGGAAGATCGGATCGGTGGCGGCACCCTGGCTGCTGTCCTCCGCGGGAAGGACCATCTTGCCGATCAGGTCGCCGCGGAACGACTTCTCCTCGTACCCGCGGACACCGCCGACAGTCGTTTCTCCCAGAACCTTTGCCCCATAGAACACCTCGGTTCGCTGGGGGTTGGTGTTCGACGATGTGCGGTAGGCCGTGATCTCGATGAGGCGACCGTACTGGTACCGGTACTCGGTGGTCCGTCGCAGCATCGGGTCACCGAACCGGTTTTCGACCTTGGAAGCGAGCCGGCCCGCGCGGTCGTAATTGAACTCAGTGATCGAGCCGTCCGGGTGCCGCGTATGGGTCAGGCGGCCTGTGGCCAGATCGTAGTTGTTGACGCTGAGGAGTGCCTCAGGGCCCAGTGGTTCGTCGTTAACCACACCGTTGGTTTGGAAATTGATCTTTGGTGCGGACACGTTGCCATCATCCATCGGACGTATGTACTGTGGAGCCCCGGCCACAAAACCAGCGCCTTGCTCCGTGCCCAGATCAGCAGAGGCAATCATCCGCTTCTTCGGGTCATACCAGGCGACAGACCGCGACCGTACCGCATTGCCGCCCGTGCTGGCATCGAGCGTCGGCGATCCGCCCGAAACAACTCGCTCCAAACGCCACGTATCGATGACATCACCGTTCGCATCGATTGTGTAGTCGGTCCGCGACAGTTCGTGGTTCCATGTGGCTCCATCCCGCCACATGGCGGCGCTGGAGCTTGCACGCCCGAGGCCATCCACCCGCGTAATTTTCACGCCTTGGTGTGGCCGTTGCGAATACACCTGAACACCGCCGCGGCCACTGAATGAGTAGTCGCTGTGCCAACGCGGAGCAGCGGCGGTCGAGCCAACGTCATACGTACGCGTCTCGTTCACCGTCCCATCGGGTCCGTAGAACCACTCTGTAAGCGCAATGGGCGGCTGTGAGACCTCGCCGGACAGGAAGCGGATGGCCGAAGGCCGCGGATCGGCCACCTCGTGCTCGGCCGTCCGTGTAACGGGATTGAGATCAACCGGGAGCGTGAGCGGCGAGCTAGAAGTCCACATTCCAAACTGCGCACGGATCAGCGGACGGTCAAGATGATCGAGGATTGTGACGGTGGTGTTGAGGCACGGCGCGACCGCGGGGTCGCGGCTCCCGGTCACCGGGTCGCTTCCGTAGTCGTCGACTCGGACCGGGCGCATCCGCCAGTCGTATCCGGTCAGAGTTGCGTACCCATCCGGGTCGGTGCTGGGCGGCGCCCCGTAATAGTCCTCTCCCCATGTGGGGTGGTACGTGTACCGACGCGATTCGATCGGCATAAGAGCATCATGCACACCGTCGCCGTAGCTTAAGCGATCGAGCAGGACGAGGTTCGACTCGTGCGTCGGCCCCTGCGTCCAGCGGGCATCCAGATTGCCCTTGTAGGTCCGCAGTGGCTGCCCAAGCTTGTTGCGGGTCGTGCGTGTGATAGTCCCATCGATCTCACGCTCGCGGTACACATCGATGAGGTTGTGCACCTCTTTGCTGCCGACGCTGAGCATTGCGCCGTTCGGGTCTGCTTCGAGGAGTTCGGCCTTCGACACACGCCCATCCGATGTCAACCCGAGCTGAACTTGGGCCTCTTGGAAGAATCGGGGCTGCGTGCGCTCATCGATCACGAGCGACTGATCGAACACGAACGGCACCGGCGAGGGCGCGTCCGACGGTTGCGTAGCGAAGTACACCCGCCGGTTGCGCACCGGTCCGCCCACAGCGTCTCGGCCCCGATAGTCCTTCATCTCACCGAGAGACCGCGACTCGAGCGATGTCGTCCCGTCCAGGTCATTGATGATGTACTCTCTGGCGAAATAGTCCCGACGCTCGAGGATCGGCAGACATCCCTGCGACTCGTCCAGGCAGTCGAAGTTCGCCGTATCGAAACCGTCAACATTCCACTTTGGGTTCGCCGAGTAATCCCGTTCGCCGTTTGAGTCGAGCGGGAACTCCTGGTGCGTGATGATCACGACCCGCCGCGCCCAACGTCGCCCGCCGGGGAAGTAGACATCGGAAATCGTGTCGCCGGGGTTGTTGTACGCGAATGCCGTTACATAGTTGAGCGCATTCGTGTCAGCGATGCGTGACCAGTTGTCGGGCGGGGTGCCGATATCAGCCTGGGTCGGCGGGTTCGGCGCATCCGAGTGGATCGTTAACGGGCGGGAGCTGTCGGCGTCAAGGATCGTGAAGAGTGGGCGGTCGTTACTGTCGCGGAGGTACCGTGTGAAGGTCAGTGACTGCAATTCCTCGCCCGGACCCGACGGGGCGGGGTTGAGCGGGTTGAGAACGAGGCCGCTCGCGGCCCAGGTCATCGCACTGGTCTCGGAGTACCACTCGCGCTCCACCGGGAAGTACGGTTCGTTTTGATCAGGCCGCTGGAATCGCGGCGCGCCAATAACGATCTTGCTCACGATCGGCCGCTCCGGCACTGGCCCCGGGTCGACCTGTGAGTGGTCGCGGAACGTCAGACTGTGCGTCGCCACCCAGTCCAGCGAATGCTGCCCGGGCATCGGCGCTGCCGTGAGCAGGTGCGTGACAGGCGTGGTGAACTGAACCTCGCACTCGTGCTCGTACAAACTGGCGGCGTTCAGGTCGGCAGGCCAGAACACCTGGCGCGTGTACATGCGCGGGCCGCCACCCATGTTCGGATCGAGCGGATCGTCCGCGTCCGGGCGACCCAAATGCGCGCGGCCTCGCTTCACGCCTTCGGCCTTCAACTGGAGCGAAACAATCGGCCTATTGGGGCCCAAATACTCGTGCTTGCCGTATTCGAAGAACCGCACGAACCCCTGCGTCGCGCCACGGCTGCTTTCGGGCATCCCCTGATCGGCGAGATACGCAACAGACCAGCCGATGGAACGATGCTCCACCGGAACGAGCTCGCGGCGCAGAGCGAAGTCGGGATCGTGCTCCGCATAATGGTCGAGGGGCAGACCGGTCGGGGGGGTCCCGGCTGGCAGAGGGGTGAGCGTGTGGCCGAGCTGCGCGAGCAGGATGCTCGCCTTTTCGTACACGTACTCCTCACCAAGACCCTCGCCGGTGACGGCCACACCGTCATCCGAGAACTGCCACGTGAGGTCGCGGAGCATGACGCCGCTTGCGCCGATCTCGGCCACGCGGCGGGACGTCTGGCCGATCTTCAGACCGTAGCCCTGCTGCTGTACCGTCCCGCTCCCGTAGGACGAACCATCCATCATCGTTTCATAGTCGCGGAACTCATCGATGACCGAGATCCAGCGTGCCTGCGTGTAGTCTGCGGGGGCTTCCGCTTGCTCCATGCCGTTGTTGTCGAGCGTGTACCCCCGCCACGCGTACGGCGCGTGGAACACACTTGGATCGGGGAAGATCGGCTGGGGGGCGTTGTTTCCGGCGCCGGTACCGTAACCCACGGCCAGACGAAAAATCCGATAGTAGCGGAACGTGCCGTCTGCGCCGCGAATGCTCGCCAGGTGGACCTCGCCGCTGCCGCCCGAGGCTGTCCGACTGCCCAGGAACAGCGTATTGGGGTCCTGCTTTACAAAGCTGCTGCCAGTCGGCGTGGCGGTTACGAGTGATGACCAGGCAGGCCCGTCCGAAGAAGCAGAGGTATACAGCCGAGACCCGGAATTTGACAGCCGAACCGAGGCGTGTGAGGCAACAGCCTCTCGTAGCGCAGATGAGAACGTATTCGGATCCCCGCTATCGACCGCCTCAAGCGCAATGTTGTTGACGCCCAGATGCTCACCAAACGCATCTCCCACCGCCGTAATTGCGGCATCAAGATCCGTGTCCTCGAAGATCGCTTCGAGCCAGGGACCGCCATCGGAGGACTGATACCAGAACACTCGCTCCCTTGCCGTCGGCGTTCCGTTGGTCTGGGTTTCATCTGCGGATTCAATGGTGGTCTTCAGAAGCGTCGGCGGGCTGGAGATCGGCCCCTGCACATTGCCGGCCTGGTACTGGAAGTCGTAGTGGTACCGCACCCGGTGCTTCCACCCCGTTGCGGCCTGTTGGTCCACAACCGGCAGCCCGTCGAGTGCATCTACCGCTTGCGGCTGATGCGGACCTTGCCCGACTGGCAGCTGAATGTGTGCCGCACTGAACGCCTCGCAGGCATTGAGGGCAGCAACCCTGGACAACTGGTCACCCTCGTACACATAGATCGAGTCGATGACGCGGCGGCCGTACACATCGGTTAGGTCGATGCCGGGATCCAGAACCGGAGTCGGCTGGTTCGCGGGTGCGATGCGGTGCTTATAGATGAGGGTCCACTGGATCTGACCACCCGAGCGGATGACTATCGATTCGATCTGCCCCTTAGCGCCACAGTTCTGCGTGCACTCCACGCAGTCCGTCGATTGCATATCCGTCGCCTGCTGGATCACATCGCAATAGTTGATCTCGACACGGTGCCCGTAGTTGTCCTCGATCAGGGTGCAAAGGCCGTAGTATGGAAGACCCACGCCGGGATTTCGGCCTATCGCCCACGGCTGCCATGACGTCACTGAGGTGATGCCGGCATCCGCGAACTGCTTGTAGAGGAACGGCCGGGCGTGCAGAGTCGATTCGCAGGGATCGGGCGACGCGGTGCAAAGCCCGAGATCGCTTGTCCACCAGTTGATCGGGATATCGTCGTAGATCCCGACAAAGGTATATCGGAGGGCGCCGTCGTACAGCGAGACCTCGTACGAGGTCGGACGCGCGATCCAACTTCGAGTGGTCGGGCTCCACTGCCCATTGTGCGTGAGCCGGGCGCGGAACCGGGCTGGGGCCTCGTAGAACCCGGTATCCTCGATGAGCTGGAAAGGGATCGAGTGGTGGGCGTCAAGGATCAGGTAGGTCGTACGCGGCTGGTTCCCGACGATGTCCGGCACGGCGGAATCGATGAGGAGCAGCGGATTCTCGCTGACCATCCACCCCTCACCTGCCCAGTCCCACCAACGATCTACATCATGGCAGGGTGAATGCGCGCTAAATCCGGAGTCATGGGATCGGGTGCGGATCAGGCGGAACACGCCTCCGTCGAGTGGCAACTCCAGATCCGATACCTGGATGAGCGGGAGGCCTGTGACAAGGTCCACCGCACCATCGAGTGTCGGCCGTTCGAGGCCCTGCCACCCGGTAGGGGCGGACATATCGGCATTCGCCACGAGGGGGGAGGGTGTCCCGCTCAGTACTGGCGATGGGGGCAAGAAATCGCCGATCGATGGCTGCCCCAAGAGGTTCACGTTGAGGTCGAACCCAGCGGCGTCCCAGGAAGCGGCCCAGGGCATATGGCCTTGCGGAACCGGCGGCCCGCTCGTGAAACTGCACACTGTCTCGAGAACGGTGCGAACATCGCGCCAGCATGTGGCGATCGGGAAGCCAGCTGCGTAGTCGTTTGCCGAGATCCAGAAGGGGGCATCGTGCGTGCCGCCGACCCCCCAGAACGCCTCGCACGGGTCCACGCCCGGGGCCCCCTGCGTCGTCACGGGAACCCTATCGCGAAGGTGGTCGGTGCAGGGCGGCGTTGTTTGGGCGGCAGTGACCTGCGTGAAGGCAAGTGCGGCGAGGACGAGAGTTCGAAGTTTTTCGCGGTGCAGCATGAACGACTCCGGAGGGCAGCCGTCGCATGACAGCCACGGCGAGCATTAGAGCGATCGGTTGACTCAGCCGCAAGTCGAATCATCCGAAACTGGGTGCCCTTGACGCGGCGACCGCACCTTGAGACTCTGTCCCGCTATCGTCGAGTCGGATTCTGCGGCAAGGGGATATCGAGGATGCGGAACCTAATTGGACCGTGGCTGGCCCTTGTGGGTCTCTCGGTGGCCTACAGGGCCGCCGCGTCAACACTCGCACTTCCCCATCCCCCGTCCCCCCCCTCCCT
>JBDZUZ010000249.1:0-3179 GCA_040255445.1 Planctomycetaceae bacterium
GGCGGCCTGTGGGAGGGGTGCGTGGAGGGGGTGGGGTTGGCTGGTAGTTTGCTCTGTGTAGGGGCGGCCGTGGCCCCGGGTTCCGTTCTCGTGTTCCAAATCCGCGCGGGAGCGCGGTGTTTTCCCCAGTCTACCTTTGGTTCATTTCGGCTGCTGGTGTTCTCCGGATGTCGTCGTATATTTCGGTCGGATGGCTGGAATGGTGCGCCCAGATTCACATCCCGTGCTTCGCCCGGCCCTTCGGCTGGTGGGAACGGAGGGGGTGCGCCCCGAGCCTGAGCCGCCGCGGCGGGCCCGGGAGGCGGTGGCGCGGGAGAACCGGGCCGCGGCGGGGCTGAGTGATGGCGATGCCCGGCGGATCTTTGCGCTGCGGGTGGAGGGGGCCCTGGATGGGGGACGAGCGGCGGTCTTGAGCCCGGATCGCCGGCGGGAGTTGGTGGCGGGTGCGGTGGCGGGGGGGCTGCGGCCGTTTGAGGCGAACCTGGTGATCGCGATCGTGCAGGACGGGGTGCGGCACGGGGAGCGGGGCGTGGGAGAGAAGACGGGGAGCCTGCTCGCGCTGGTGCGTCGGCCGGAGGCGGAGCGGGGGGCACCCGTCGCGGCGATCGTGTGGGCCATCGCGATCGCGATGCTGCTGGTGATGCTGGCGGTGTCGTGGGTGCTGCGGGGCTGAGCATTCTTCAGAGTGCATCGGTCGGTGTGGGCGCTGCGAAGCGGGGGCGACGCGGCGGGGTGATGCCGCGCGCTTGGTAGCGGTGGTGTTGCCGCGGCGAGAGGGCGCTTTACGAGAGGATGGCTCGGCGATGGGTCTGATCGAGGTCGGCGCGAAGGCGCCCGCGTTTTCGCTCCCGGATCAGGATGGCAGGAAGCACACGCTCGCGGAGTACAAAGGCCGCGATGTGATCCTGTACTTCTACCCCAAGGACGACACCTCGGTCTGCACCGATGAGGCGTGCGCCTTCCGCGATGCGCTGCCGGCGTTTGAGAAGACCAAGGCGGTGGTGCTGGGCGTGAGCCCCGACAGCGTGAAGTCGCACACCAAGTTCGCGGCCAAGTTCGACCTGACCTTCCCGCTGCTCGCCGATGAGCCGGCGGAGGGGGAAGCGCCGGCGGTGTGCGATGCCTACGGCGTGTGGCAGGAGAAGTCGATGTACGGCCGGAAGTACATGGGCGTGGTGCGGACGACGTACCTGATCGGCGGGGATGGGAAAGTGAAGGCGCGGTGGGACAAAGTGAAGGTGAAGGGGCATGTGGAGGCGGTGATGGGGGTGTTGGGTGGGGATGCCGGGGAGGTGAAGGCGGGGAAGAAGACTGCGGTGACGAAGGGCTCGAAGAAGACAGTGGCGAAGAAGGTGGGCAAGACCCCATCGAAGAAGGCAGACGCGAAGAAGAAGGCGGGGAAGTCGTCGGGTTGATGCGGGCGGGTGCCCCGGGCGCGTCGCGTGCCGCGGCGTGGCGGTGGTCGTCGGCCGGGTGGTATGCTGGCGGGGAGTATGCCGGGCCGCCGATCGATACTGTGGTGTTTGATCGGTCCACGTTCCCGGGGCCATTCCAGGAACGGCTCTTGGGGGAACAGAAAGGCTCGTGATGGTCACGGTTGATCGGTCGCCCAACCACGGCGACCCGCAAAGCCTCGACCCTGTGACACGGAACTTTGGAGTATCTACGTCGAGGAGGGGGCGTGGGCGGGCCACCCGCCGCTCAACCCGAAGAGACACTTCATCTTTCCCTCGCCTTCAGATTACTGACACACCCGATACGTGCCGCAGTTGAAGCGGATGCTGCCCGCCCCGCACACCCCAAAGATACAACGGCCAGCACCCGCAGTGGCACACACATTCGTCGAGGTCGTGGTGCATTGCGGCGCAGTCCCGCCGGCCAAGTACTGTCGTGGCACCCTTCCAGTGCACCGCGGACTCGGCGTCCATCCGCTCGAAGAGGTCCGCCCTTCGGGCGGGGTGGCTTGGGGCGTCATCCGGGGGCTTGCTTCGGGCGGCTGCGCCGGCCCGAAGCCGCGCCCCCGGCAACCATCGTTGGGCCTCCGGGCCGGGCGGCGTGCGGGGCGGAGATGGTTGGTGTGTCGTGCGCCTCACCACGGCTGCTCGCCTCGCAGAGCCTCGGCTCGGAGCCGTGGCACACCGGGGCTCGACGGCGCACCGCGTGGTCAGTCATCGATCCACAGGTGGTACAGGTCTGTGGCGCGGCGTTGGACGTAGCGGCCGTAGTACACCGAGCCCTCGGCGCCGTCGGTCCAGAGCCGTGTCAGTATGTTGAGCGTCGAGCGTGCTGGCTCGTAGGCGAGGACGTATGCGAACCGATGGGCTTCGTCGCCGAGCAGGCCGCAGCAGTCGTTCTCGAGTACTTCCTGGAGAGCTGTCGAGATGGTCTCCACACCGCCCAAGATTTCCGGCTCACGATCTTTGTGCCGCGGTACGGCTGACTCAGTGACCGGCATCTGCAACAGCCGCGTTTCGAGAGTGAGGATCAGGGCTTGAGTCGGCCGGTCGAACTCCTGTTCATCGACCCACGCGAACGGAGATGTGTGGTTCGGCGCAGTCCGTGGGCCGAACCGGGGAGCACCAAGCCGACGGAGCCACGACCACAGCGGGGTCATCCCGTTTCCTCTGCCCGGCGGGCCCACTCGAATTCGAGGGGTTCGAGTTCCGCGGCGGCTTTGGCGCGTTCTTCGCCGAGCGTGGCGGATTTCGCCGCGTTCCGCCAGACATCGGGGTTGCTCAGGTCCTTGTCGATCTGGCGGATGCGGGTTTCGAGTTTCTCGATTCGTTGTTCGAGCTGCTCGGTCTTGAGGCGGGCGAGCGCGTTGTTGGAGGGATTCGACGGGGCCTTCTTCGCCGCGGCGCGGGCTTTGTCTTCTGCGGCCTGGCGGCGGCGCTTCTCGGCGTCGTCGCGGCGGGCCTGTTCCGCCGCGGCGGTGTCACGCGCAGCGCGTTTGCGGGCGACATCCTTCTCGTGCCAGTCGGTATAGCCGCCGACGAAGATCTCGGCGTTGCCGTGGCCATCGAGGATGAGCAGGTGATCGCAGGTGGCGTCGATGAGGGCGCGGTCGTGGCTGATGATCAGGAGCGTGCCGTCGAAGCCGTCGCCGTCTTCATCGGGAAGCGCGAGCGCATCTTCGAGCCGCTCGCTGCTGGGGATGTCGAGGTGGTTGGTGGGCTCAT
>JBDZUZ010000250.1:0-3135 GCA_040255445.1 Planctomycetaceae bacterium
CAGACCCTCCGCCGCCTTCGGCACGTCGACGATGCGATGGGCGGCGCGCGTCTCAGGCGCGTTGAAGCCGAGCCTGCGGATGAGCGAGATCTGGCGGGTCTTGGAAGAATCGACGTCCAGCGCCGCCCCGTTGATCACCCGGGCGCCCTGCCCCTCCCAGTGGTCGAAGAGGGTCCGGGCGTAGAAGATCGGGTGCTCGGGCTCGCGCAGGAAGGCGGACATGCCGACCCGGTTCAGGATCACCGGGGCGGGCGGCGGCGCCGGCGCGGCGTCGAACACATGATCCCCCGCGTGGATCGCGACCCAGTCGACGCCGCGGCGATCAAGGGCCGCAAACAGCGGCTCGAACCACGCGGGGTGTTCGTAGAATACAGCCAGATCAGCCACGGTCGCGCTCGCGCCTCCACCTCGTTGGATCGAGGCTCCGGCGGGCGACAGCGGTGAGGATGCGCCCGGCGGCGCTCTCACTCATCTGCCGGGGAACTGCCCCGCAGGAGTTGGCACCGTTCCGCGTGGCGGGGGTTGCCCCGGCGTCAAAGGGCCTGCCCCTCAGCCGATCTCGATGAGTGGGCGGCATGTGTGCACAGCCGCCCCGGCCGTCAAGAGGGCGGTCCAATCAAGCGGTGGTCGATGACGGCGGCGCTTCGTTAGTCACTGTTCTGCGCCACGATCAAACCCGTTCTCGCCGCGGATGATCTGCAGCCCGCCTTGGCCGAGGCTCGGCCGCCCGGGACGGCCGCACGGCGCCGGCAGGCCGCCCACCCGCCCGGCAGCTTCCCTTGCGAACAGCAGACGCCCCGAACGTCCGCTATGAGTCGAGGCCGTGTAAAAACACGCTGAGCTGCGGCTCTGGCGGAGGCGAGATCGAGGCGCAGAGCAGCCTGCTCTCAGGCTCTGATCGCCTCCATCAGAGGCCTCGTTCCGAGCACGGCCATCACCCGTTTCATGTTGTAGGCGAGGATGTGGAGGCTGATCTCGGTCTTCACGTTTGGCAGGCGCTTCATCAGGAAATGGGTGTGGCCCATCCAGGCCTTGATCGTTCCGAACGGGTGTTCGACCAGTCGTCGCCGGGTGCGCATCGCGCGGGGAGCGAGGTCCATCCGGGTCTGGAGCGCATCGATCACGGCTTCATGCTCCCAGCGGGTGATCCGGCGCTCGACGCTGGGGGTGCACTGCGGCTTCAGCCGACAGCCGGTGCAGCTGGCCCGATCCCAGTAGCGGTGCAGCGTCAGCCCCTTCTCGACGGTCGTCATGTGCCGAGGCAGCAGCGCCCCGGCCGGGCAGCGGTAGACGTCCTGATCGGGCAGATAGACGAAGTCCTGCTTGCCGAACCGGCCCACGGCCTTGGCGCCTGAGGTCAGCGGCTTGGGAACGTAGGGCGTCACGCTCATGGCCTCGCAGGCCAGGATCTCCTCGCCGGAGAAGTAGCCGCGGTCGGCCAGCACATCGAGCGCTTCCACGCCCATGGCGTCCTTGGCCTTGCCGGCCATCGCGGCCAGCTGCTCCCGGTCGCTTCCCGTCATGACCACCTCATGGGCGACGATCAGGTGATGCTCGCCTTCGACGGCGGACTGAACGTTGTAGCCGACGATGCCGCTGCCCCGACCCGACGTCGCCATGGCGCGGGCGTCCGGATCGGTCAGGGAGACCTGGCCGTCAGGTGACGCCTCGACCTCGGCCTCCATGGCCTTCAGCATCGCCATCTGGGCGCGGAGCCGATCAATCTTCTCGACCAGTCGCCCGGACCGCGCTTCGGCAGCTTCACCCTCTTGTCGGTCCGCCGTGTCCAGGTCCTGGAGATAACCGGCGATGTGCTCGGCGACCTGTTCGATCCGCCGCTTCACCTTGTAGGCGGTGAAGTTCTTATCGCGGGTGTTCACCGCCTTGAACTTCGAGCCATCGATGGCGACCAGAGCGGAGCCGAACAGCCCTAGCTGGCGGCACAGCACCACGAACTGAGCGCACGCCGCCTGAATGGCCGAGCCATTCTCCCGGCGGAAGTCGGCGATGGTCTTGTGATCCGGCGCAAGCCGCCCCGTCAGCCACATCAGCTCGACGTTGCGCTGCGCCTCGCGCTCCAGTCGCCGGCTCGACTGCACCTTGTTCAGGTAGCCGTAGACGTAGAGCTTCAGCAGCATGGCCGGGTGGTAGGCCGGCCGGCCCGTCGCGGCCGGCGTCATGCCCTCGAAGCCCAGGCCCTTCAGATCCAGTTCGTCAACAAAGACATCGACCACCCGGACCGGGTTATCCTCGGCCACATAGTCATCCAGACATTCGGGAAGCAGCGTCGGCTGCTGACGGTCGGCGCCCTGTACGAAGCGGCTCATACCCACCTCCTGCTGACCTCAGGAGGCTACCCTAATTCGCTCCATCCGAACGGCGTTTTCACACAGCCTCGACCCACTGCGGACGTTCCTTAACTACGTCCCACGACCACGGTGTCTAAGAAGCGAACGAGCGATGTGGGGCCATCGATATGCTTGAGAGAGATGCAGGCTTTGGGACGACCGCTAGCAGAAATAGTGATCCGCTGATCGACAACGTCAAATCGAATGTCATCGTGGTCTGTATTGAAGAATCGGTCCTCCCACCCTCTCACCAAGAGGGTTGTACCATCGAACTCCACGGCGGGTATTCTCGCGGCCGCTCGCATCAGATGTGGCAGTAGAGGCATCATTAGCAGCACACCGATCCCGACCAAGACCCAGATCAGCGCACGGCCGGGATAGCGATCCAAAAAGGCAAAATAGGTAGATTCTCCAGGACTCCAGACCAGAACTGCCAGTATCGCTGCGGGAACCGCGAAGGCGAACGCCACGCTTGACGTGCGGTAGTAAAACTTCACTGGCTCCCTCAGCGCCTTGCCCCCTGATCAGCACTCCGCGGTCCCGCACTTCGCCAGCATATCCTTAAGCGCGACGATGTCGAACCGCACGGCGTGGTCGGTCGATGGCGATTCCTGTGTCGGCTAGGGCTAGTATGCATGGCGACGTCCGCTAACCACCCAACGCCGCCCGTCGGATCGTCCGCATCGCGGCGATCCGCGCCGCGCCCGGGGGAGCATTCCGGTCAGTACACGTCGCGACGGTAGCGCCCCGTCTCCAGCAGCTCCAGCACCCGGTCCGCCCCCAGGGC
>JBDZUZ010000251.1:0-3132 GCA_040255445.1 Planctomycetaceae bacterium
CATCCCGCAGCGCCCGGTGCACCGCCTCGTGCAGCGAAGTGCGGAACTCGTTCGGCGCATCGGCCAGTCGCGACAGATTGACCGCAAGCGTCGCATCATCGGTCGCCAGCGGGAGGCCGTAATCCTCCAGTGGTGCGAGCCGGTCCATCGCCGCCAGTTCGCCCAGCGCCACGGTGATCACCGGCGTCCCCAGGATCAGGCTCTCGATATTCGTCGTCGAGTGCAGCGTGATCGTCGCATCGGCCGCGGCGAGCAGGTCGTGCAGCCCCGCCGCGGCGTTCGTGCACAGCCGCACACGGTCCGCCGGAAGCCCTTCGAGCAGCGCCATGTACGACTCGGCCCGCTCACGCGGGTGCGGCCGCACCAGCACGCACAGATTCTCCGTCGTCGTCGCGATCTCCAGCACCCGCCGGATCTGCGGACGGGCATCTTCCTGCCCCATCACCGCGAGCCACGGCTTCGCTCCATCGAACCCCAGCCCGGACGCGATCCGCTCGCGCAGCGCGTGCCGCGGCTCGCCCGTTGCTGCCCGCTGCGCGAGCGCATCCCACGCCGGGTTTCCTGTAGCAACGATCGCATCCGCCCGCGCTCCCTCCCGCTTGCTGACGATCGCGCGGGCCTGCAGCGGGCCCCACACCGCTATCCGGTCGACACCGCGGAACACACCATCATCGAACCGCCGCTCGGGCGCTCCGCTGATGTGGCCGTGGATCAGCATCGTGGTCTCGGCGCCCATCGCGGCCAGCTCGCGAACGACCGACAGCTCAAACGCCCGCCGCAGCCGTGCGCACACCACCCGCTCGACGCCCAGCCCCGCCAGCCGCCGCGCGATCTTTGTGTACGCCGCGATGTGCGGCAGCGTGTGCACCACCATCTGCTCGATATCGCGGCCGATGAAGCGGCCGAGCGGCGCATCATCCACCCGCGCCCTGCCCAGGATTCGCGCCGACTCGATGGCCCACGTGGCGCGGCCGCGCTGCGTCTCCCGCTCGAGGATCTCTGCAACCTCGCTGTTTACGAGCGACTCGATCGTGATCACCCGCACACCCGCGGGGATCGATGCCGCTGCGCTCCACCGCGTCAGGCCGGCCTCGGGCATCAGCAGCGAGACCGCCTGGCCGCGGCCCAGCATCTCGCGCATGACCGGCAGCATCGGGTTCAAATAGTTGTTCATCGAGGCGACGAACAGCGTGCCGATCTGCGCGATCGCGGGCCCGGCGCAGGGCCCGACAGGCCGTAGATCGACCTCGGCCCGCTCGAAACCCGCCGCGTTCGACCGCGCTGGAAATCCCGCCGCGAGCCGATCGACCAGCTCCGCCCAGTTGCCGGGCACCGTCGGCTTAAGCCGCCGCGAACCCGCCCGCTCGGCGAGGAAGTACTCGAAGAGCTTGATATCGCTCAGTTCGAGATCAACCGGCCCGCACGAGTCGATCCACGCATCCGCCGCCGCGGCCGCCCGCAGCGCGAGCCGAGTCCAGCCGTGCAGACCCGCGTTGTACCCCGCGGCCTTGCTCACCGCCGCCTCGAGCCCGCCGTACCCGTGCTGCGGTCCGATCAAGGGTTCGAAGATGGCGCGGCCCAGCCGCTCGGTCGCATCCGCGATCGCCCGTTCATCAACCGGCGTCGACAGCAGCCGCTCGCGGAACGCGTCGCGGTGCTCGATCGTGTAGGTGCAATTCATGTGCTTTGTCCACCCGTCTGTCGCGACTCGATGAGCCATTCGATCACTTCACGGACCGCGCCCTCGCCGCCATTGCTGCGTGTCACCGCCCGCGCCACCGCCCGCACCTGCGGGTACGCATCCGCCACCGCGATGGGCACGCCGACGTGCATCATGCACTCGATGTCGTTCAGGTCGTTGCCGACATAGACCACTCGTTCCCGCTCCAGCCCGCGCGCTGCGAGGATGCTCTTGAGTTCCGTCAGTTTGTCGTCAATGCCCTGGCGGCACTCGAGCTTGAGCTTGCGACACCTCGCGCTGACAACCGGGTTGACTTCCTTGGAGATCACCATCGCCGGGATACCCGCCTTCGCGAGCATGCCGATCCCCAGGCCGTCGGAGCGGTTGCACAGCACACCCTCGGTGCCGTCCTGCATCACCAGCACCTTGTTGTCCGTGAAGACGCCGTCGAAGTCGAACACCACAAGCCCGACCCGGGCGAGTTCTTCCTGCAGCGAGCGGCGCTCGAACCTCTGGAAGAGCGCCTCGGCGATCTCGAAGTCTTCCGCCGCCTCGATCTGGAACGACTCGGCCGTCCCCATCTCGAAAAGGGCGACGCGACCGAAGATCCGGCAGCCGTTCTCGATCAACCCCGCCGACTTCATCAAATAGAGCGAACCGTTCTCGCGGAACTGCGGCTTCATGTCCTGCCGCAGCGGACGCTTGCCGGGGTTGTAGTTGACCGGCACGCCGTGCCCCTCAGCGATCGTCCAGTGCAGATCGTGCGAGGGCGTGACCGAAACCAGCGAGTCGGCCCGCTCCCGCCGCAGCTGCGCCACCGCATCATCGATGTGCCTGCTGCCGCGGATCGGGCTGGTTGCCTGGAGCACCACGATCAGCTCGGGCCGCGGCGATCCATCTTCCGCCAGACGCTCCACCGCGTGCAGCACCGCCGAATCGAGGCTCGAGCGATCCGTCGCGAGGGCCGCCGGGCGGTCGATGACCTCCGCGCCCGCGCGCCGGGCGACCGCCGCGATCTCGGCATCGTCCGTCGATACAACCGTCCTGCTCACACTCGTCGCACCCAGGGCATCGACGATCGAGTGCTCGACAAGCGGCCGGCCGGCAAATGTGCGCAGGTTCTTCCGCGGCACGCCCTTGGAGCCGCCCCGGGCCGGGATGATCGCGATCACATCATTTCTCGTCGTCATCCGGACGCCTTCCTGCTCCGCACTCCGCGACCCGAGGGGCCACGGACCGCCCTCGCCGGGCCGCTCCGCTGGCCATCACCTGCAACCCGCGCACGGGTCATCCCTCAGCCCATTATCGGCCCGGTGCTTTATCGGTCTATCGATTGATGGACTGGAAAGCGCACCGACGTCCGCACGCGAGATTCTCGAGGAATCTCGCCTCAGGCCGTCGCCCGCAGCCTGGGGCGGGCCTTGCCCGCCTCGAACGCCACCCGGTGGATG
>JBDZUZ010000252.1:0-3114 GCA_040255445.1 Planctomycetaceae bacterium
TGTTCGGCGTGGTTGCTGGGCGCTCCCCACTCGGAGAGTGGGGGTACCCAAGGCAAAGAAGGCTGTGCGTTCCGGGGTACCGCCACTCTCCGAGTGGCGATGGCGCGGCGGTCGTTCGATGATGCAGCGTGATTCGGGTGGGTCTTTGGCCGCGTTGTTCGGCGTGGTTGCTGGGCGCTCCCCACTCGGAGAGTGGGGGTACCCAAGGCACAAAGGCACCCCACTCGGAGAGTGGGGGTACCCAAAGTCGATCATGCCGCGGCGGTGATGCGCGTGTGCGCTGGGTGCACGATGCGTGTCGCTGGCTCGCCGATCACCCAGGGGGTGAGCACGCGCGGGCCGTAGCTGGTGGCGCGGCGGATGCGGCGTTCCCAGGCGTCGAGCAGCGGGCCGGGGGACATGGTGCCGATCACCATGGCTTCGGCTTCTTCGCCCTCGCCGGCGAGTCTCACACCGAGCTCATCGAGCGCTCGCGCCACGACCCACGCGTTCTTGCCGGCATCAACGATCGCCGCGGTGCGGAAGGGTGAGCGCTGGTAGGCGGCGTGGAGGGCGTAGCGGGCTGCATCGAGCCCGGTGAAGCGGTCCCAGTGGTGCTGCGACATCGCGCGGCGGGGCTGGTCGCGGAGCGTGCGGCGGAGCTCGATCAGGCCCTGCGTGTAGCCGGCGACGGCGTTCTCGTGCATCGCGATGCGGCGGTAGCGGGCGCGGGTCTCGCGGAGCCGCTCGAGGCGCTCGCACTCGGGCGCGTACCGCTGCATGACCCAGCCGTTGTTGCGGATCAGCCGGCCGATGATGGTGTTGAAGTCGCGGTTGCGCGTGTCCTTGAGGTGGTGCACGGTGAAGCGCGGGTCGAAGGCGATGCGTCCGCCCGCCTCGATGATCCGCGCGGCCAGGTCGTATTCCTCGGCGTAGTAGTTGAAAGCGGGGTCGTAACCGCCCAGTTGCAGGAAGCGCTCGCGCCGGATCGCGACGCCACACCCGATGAAGACCTCCGGCAGCCCGCCGCTTTCGCGCGAGCCGCCCGAGCGCGGCAGCCAAATGTCGGCCGAAACAGCCCATACATCGGCGGGCTGGCAGAAGAGCGCCTCGGCGAAGTCGGGCGTGGTCGGGTACGAATCGTCGTCGAGCATCACGATCCAGGATGAGTCCGGATCGGAGGCGCGCACACCGGTGTTGCGGGCTGCGGCGCCCTCGTTGGTGGCGCGGCGGAGATACCGGAGCGGCACGCCCGAGGCGAGCCGACGCGGCAGGATCGGCATCTCGCGGGATGCGTTGTCAACGACGATGACTTCCGCGCCGCCGCAATTGGCGTGGTCGCCCAGCGACTCGATCGCCGCGAGCGTGGTCCTGAGTGTCTCGACGCGGTCGCGCGTCGGGATGATATAGGAGATCATGGGAATCCCTCCCCGAGGTGCGCCGGCACATCGGGCGCGACAGACAGCGGCCGCCATCCATGGCGTCCGGAGAGAGTTATCGGAGGTTCGGGGCCGCGACCTTGGCTTTCGGGCCACCCTGAGCCGGAATTCACCGTTCGCGGATCAGGACGCCCGGGCCATGGCGGGGGCGCGGCGGGCCTCGATCGCCTCGGGCGACCAGGTCAGGTGGGCGGAGTGAACCCTCGCGATCATCTGGCGGAGGTCCGCCGCGGTGATCGCTGTGTTGCCCAGCCGCTGGACCTGTACCGATGCCGCGCAGGCGCCCAGGAACGCGGCGGTGATCAGCGGGGCCTCGGCGGCGAGGGCGAGGGTCGCCGCGGCGAGCAGCGTGTCGCCGCAGCCGAGCGGGTCCATCGCGATCGGGCACATGGCGGGGATGTGCTCGCTGGAGAGCCGCGGAGCGTAAGAGCCGTCCTCTGAAGCACTTGCGTTGGTCTGAGGCAGGCGGTCGAAGGCGATCAGGCCGTCGGCGCCCATCGTGACCAGGGCGGCCTTGGCGCGAGTTTCTTCGAGCAGACGCCAGGTCACCAGCGGCAGGCTCTCTTCGTGAAGCTGCATGGCATCGCGGAGTTCGGATTCGCTCGGGCAGAGCAGGTCGAGGTTCCGCATGGCGCGGAGGCTGGACCGCTTGCCGCTGACATCGCCGGACATGACCCTGGCGTGCGGTCGGATCTGCGTGCAGGTGCGGGCGAGCAGTTGCGGTGAGAAGAGACCAAGGCCGAAGTCGGCGACGATCGCGGCGTCGCACCCGCCCTCGGACGCGGCGGTCTGCATCGCGAGCGCGAGGAAGCGGTCCTGCTGGGTCTGGTCGAGCACGAAGCGGTCGAGCAGGTCGAGCTTCATCAATTTCTGCGAGCCGACGAGGAAACGCTGCTTTTCGGGGACGGGGCGCGGGCTCTGGATCGAGCGGACCTCGACGCCCTCGGATTCGAGCCGGCGGGCGAAGGCGCGGCCGTCCTCGGATTCGGGGAGCGCGGTGACGAGGACGGGGTGAGCGCCCAGGGCCGCGGCGTGACGGGCGATGACCGCCGCGCCGCCGTCGTAGTGGCGGGCCTCGAGCGGGCGGAGCGTCATCATCGGGCTCTCGCCGGCGACATCGGGCCGGTCGCAGAGGATGTAGGTGTCGATGATTGGTTCACCGATGACGACGACGCGCCGGCCGCGCATCGCGGCGATGGTCGCGTAGAGCGAGGGGCCGGTCAGGCGCGGGTCCTGGGAGAGCTGGCCGAGCCGCTGCTGGAATGGATCGACCGACCGCTCCATCGCGGCGATCAGGGCCGATGAGCTGAACACGACATCGCCGGAGCTGAAGACCACGCGTCCGCCCGCGGCCTCGACGACCTCGCGCTCGGCCTTGAAGCGGGGGTCGTTGTTGGTCTCGTACTCCTTGCCCTTCACGTAGATGTCGGGCCGGGTGTCGGAGAGGAGCTGGACGGCGGTGGGGTGGGGCGAGACGAAGACGAAGTCGACGCAGTCGAGGGAGGCGAGGTTCTCTGCGCGGAGTTCTTCGGGGATCAGCGGGCGGCCGGCGCCCTTGCCGACACCTGAATCGGTGGTGATCGAGACGAGGAGGCAGTCGCCCAGCGAGCGGGCCTGGCGGAGGTGGCGGATGTGGCCGGGGTGGACGATGTCGAAGCAGCCGTGGCACTGGACGAGGCGGCGGCCTTCCGCGGCG
>JBDZUZ010000085.1:0-16220 GCA_040255445.1 Planctomycetaceae bacterium
GTCGAGCTGCGGGCGGGGGCGATCGACTTCGCGTTCGGCGGGCGGGGGCCGGGGGCGGTGTGGAAGGGGGAGGCCGAACGGCTGCCGTGGCGGGACCGGTTCGGGGTGATCGCCCGGACGACGCTGGACCTGCCGGCGGGGACGTGGCGGTTCCGGACGGTGTCGGATGATGGGGTGCGGGTGCGGGTGGGGGGCCAGCCTGTGATCGAGAACTGGACCTGGCACGGGCCGACGACGGATGAGGGGGTGTACGAGGCCGCGGGCGGGCAGGTCGAGGTGGAGGTCGAGTACTTCGAGATTGATGGGCACGCGGTGCTGCGGCTGGAGGTGGAGCCGGTGGAGTAGGCGGGGCGTGGGGGACGTGCGGGGTTTGCCGGCGGGCGGGATCGGGCTACGATCGTCGGTCCTTTGGGACAGACGCCGAGGTAGCTCAGCTGGTTTAGAGCGCTGGATTCATAACCCGGAGGTCGGCGGTTCAAGTCCGCCCCTCGGCACTTCCTGATTCAATCGACCGGCCCGCGATGCGGGTCGGTGTCGTTTTTGGGGAGGCGTACATGGATCCTGCCAATCAGCGTCGAACATCGGACGGTGTCGAGCTTCTGCGGCGCACCTTCGTGGGCGATGATGCCGCGCATCGGGAGGCAGCGGACAAGGCGTTCGAGGACGCTGTCGTTGGGCAGGTCATTTATGAGGCGCGGCAGGCCGCGGGGCTGACGCAGACGCAGCTGGCGAAGATGGTCGGGACGGACCAGGCGGTGATTTCGCGGCTGGAGGATGCGGACTACGAGGGGCACTCGCTGGCGATGTTGCGGCGGATCGCGGAGGCGCTGGGGAAGAAGCTTGTCATCCGGTTTGTGGATGCGGCGTGAGTCTTTGGGGCAGCGGCGGGGTGGCGCCTCCTGCGGAGGCTCTGGAGATTGAGAGGCGTTGGCAGAGCGCGGCCTCGGACCCACGGCTCACGCCGTGGGCAAGATTCTGGCGCACCCTTACGGGTGCTCTCGGAGGGGTGGCGGCGGGGGTGATCGGGGGTGCGCGGGTGGTGCGCTTGGGTGGGGCGGTGCGCTTCGGTGGGCGTGGCCTCTGCGCTGGTCCGGGGTGTGCAAGGACACGGGTGCGTGGAAGAAGCACCGATGTTCAGAGCAACATCGGTGCCACGCAAGGCAGAGGTGCCACGTGAGGCAAAGGTGCCATGTCGGGCGATGCCACTCACAGCGTTTGCGATTGCGCGACGAAGCGGTCGCCGTCCCAGTCGGTGTCGCGTTGCACGGCGTTCGCGGAGGCGCGTTCGGCGGCGCGGGCGGCGCGTTGGCGCGTGACGAGCTCGGAGTGGGGGACGAAGTAGGGGAGGGCGCGGCCGCGGAACTGGTCGATGCTGGTGAAGTTGTGGCGGTGCATGAAGGCGGCGAGCTGGTCCTTGAGGCGGTGGATGAGGCGGTAGCCGTGGATCATGACGCCGGTGCAGACCTGGACGGTGTCGGCGCCGACGAGGAGGTACTGGGCGGCATCGTCGCCGTTCTCGACGCCGCCGATGGCGTGGAGCGAGCGGCGCGCCCGACGGGGGGCGCGATCGCTGAAATCCTCCTCGATCATCCGCGAGAGCTCCATCACCATGCGGAGCGCGATGGGCCGCACCGCGCGGCCGGAGTAGCCGCCGGGTGTTGAGTAGCCCTCGACGGTGGGCTCGGGGCGGAGCGTGTCGAGGTTGACCGACATCACCGAGAGGATGGTGTTGATGCCGCAGACGCCCTCGAGCCCGGCGCCCAGGCACGCCCGGCCCGCGGCGGTGATGTCGGTGATGTTGGGGGTGAGCTTGGCCCACACGGGGATGCGGGCGAGGTCGTTGATCCAGCCGCAGACCTCGGCGAGGAGCTCGGGGTCCTGGCCCATCGCCGAGCCCATGCGGCGCTCGGGGAGGCCGTGGGGGCAGGAGAAGTTGATCTCCAGCGCATCGACGCCGGTCTCCTGCACGCGGCCGACGATCTCGGCCCAGGCATCGCGGTTGTACTCCTCCATGATGGTGGCGATCAGCACGCGGTCGGGGTACGTGTCCTTGAGGCGTTTGAAGTCGGCGAGCCACTGGGCGAAGGGGCGGTCGCTGATGAGCTCGATGTTTTCCCAGCCGACGATCTCGCCGTCGCGCTGCATCGCGCCGGCTTCGACTCTGCCATCACCGCCGACACGCAGGCGGGCATATCGCGGCGAGACGTTGACGATGCGGGTGTGGTCGAGGCAGACGGTCTTGCAGACGACGCCGCCCCAGCCCTCATCGAAGGCCTTGGCGATGACGTTGGCGTTGGTGCCCGGGGGGCCCGAGGCGATCACGAACGGATTGGGCAGGCGCAGGCCATCGACCTGGACCGAGAGGTCCACGGGCGCGGCGGCGTGGGGGGTCGGGGTCCGATCGGGCATAGGGCGGGAGTTTAGGGCGGGGGTAGCGGGGTTGGGATTGGAGGATGCGCAGGGTGGGGCGTGGGCGGCTAGGCTCCGGGCGAACTGTCGCATCCATGCTGCATCTGCTTGTCATCCTCATCTTCGTGCCGCTGCACCTGTACGACGGCCCCTCGTCGTGGGGGGAGGGGTTTTTTTCGCCGCCGCGGGGCGGGGCGTGGTGGACGGGGGTGCCGCTCTCGATGCTGGGGCTGTGGGGGGTGACGCAGGCGTATGTCGCGGCGTGCGGGCGGCGGCTGGACCGGCGGGGGGAGGTCGACGCGATCCGCAAGGCGGAGACGGCGGTGCTGGCGTTCCGGCTGGCGTGCGTGGCGATCCTGTGCGCGGGGGTGTACCTGCTGGGGTGGCTGGAGGCGGTGCGGGCGGTGGTTGGGGATCTGCCGGCGGTGGATGAGGTGATCGCCGCGGCGCCGGCGATCGCCGGGCTGGTGGCGGGGTGGTGGACGCTGTACCCGATCGAGCGGCGGCTGCGCGAGGCGATGATGATGCGGCACCTGCACGAGGGCCGCACGCTCTACGCGCCGCCGAGCCGCTGGAAGTTCGTCCTCGCCGGGCTGCGGCACAACCTCCTGATCGTGGCGATCCCGATCACGCTGATCATCGGTTGGCAGGAGATGGTGGAGGACTACGCGGCCTCGCACCGCGGGTGGGCGCGGAGCCTGGATGGGTTGACGCCGGTGCTCGCGCAGATCGCGGGCGCGGTGGTGGTGTTCGCGATGACGCCGGCGATCCTGCGGCTGGTGTGGGATGCAACGCCGATCGGCGAGGGGCCGCTGCGGTCGATGATCCGCGAGACGTGTGCGCGGTACCGCGTGCGGGTGCGGGGGCCGCTGCTCTGGAAGACGGGGGGCACGATTTTGAATGGCGCGATCCTGGGGCTGGTGTGGCCGTTCCGGTATCTGCTGTTTACCGATGCGCTCTTGGACAGCCTGACGACGCGGCAGCTCGAGGGTGTGGTGGCGCACGAGGTGGCGCACGTGCGGCGGCGGCATTTGCTGTGGCTGGCGGCGAGTGTGCTGGCGGTGTTGATCGTGACGGGGTGGGGGGCGGAACTGGCGGATCGGGTGTTTGACCTCGGGCTCGCCGCGGACCCGCACAGCGCAACGCTGGTGTCGGTGGGGTCGCTGGTGGTGGCGGGGTTTGCTTTCGGGTTCGTGAGCCGGCGGTTCGAGTGGCAGGCGGATGCTTTCGCGGTGCAGCATCTGTCGCGGACTGGCGCGGGTGGTGTGGCTGGTGAAGGCGATGCGGAGACTGATGGGCGGATCACGGCGGAGGCCGCGGCGTCGATGGCCGGCGCGCTCACCGTGGTGGCCGAGCTCAACGGCATGAGCATCGATAAGTTCACCTGGCGGCACGGGTCGATCGCTGAGAGGCGGCGGCGGGTGCTCGCGCTGGTGGGGACGCCGGTTGCGCGGTCGAAGATCGATCGGCAGGTGGGGTGGATCAAGATCGCCGCGGCGGCGATGCTGCTGGTGGGGATGACGCCCCTGATCGTCGGTCTTGTGATAGGTTGAGGGCCGGCCGCGGCGGCCGAGAGAGGGTTTCGAGCGATGCAGCAACTCAGCGAACGCGAGGCCAGGGTCTGCCGCGCGATCGAGGCGAAGCGAGAGTTTCTTCTCGGGGATCTCAGGCGGCATGTCGAGATCCCCACGGGGATGAGCAATCCCAGCGCGATCGAGGAAGAGCGAAACATTTTCACGACGCGGCTGGCGAAGCTGGGGGCTTCGATCAGCCTGGTGCCGGGGCAGCCCAAGGACGACTGGCTGACGCAGGGCGAGCCGGTGCACGCGATCCCATCGACAGCGGTGTGTCACCGGCTGCACCAGCCGGGGACGCGGGCGCGGGTTCTGCTCGCGGGGCATCTGGACACGGTGCACGATCCTGATGGGGAGTTTCAGAAGCTGACGATCGCGCCCGATGGCAAGACGGCGGTGGGGCCGGGGTGCGTTGATATGAAGGGCGGGCTGGTGATCGCGGTGGCCGCGCTGGAGGCGCTGGAAGAGTGCGGCGTCGCGGCCTCGTGGGGCTTCACGCTGAATGCTGATGAGGAGACGGGGACGTATCACTCGGATGCGACACTGCGGAAGGAAGCGGCGGGGTTCGATGTGGGGATTGCGCTGGAGCCCGCGCTGCCCGGCGGTGAGCTCGCGATCGAGCGGCCCGGGAGCGGTCAGTTCATGATCGAGACGCGGGGGCGGGCAGCGCATGTCGGGCGGGCGTTCACGGAGGGTGTGTCGGCGGTGACGGCGCTGGCGGAGTGCCTGGTGAAGGTTGCGAAGATGCCGCAGCCGGAGCGCGGGATGATCGCGAGCGTGGGGCCGCTGGAGGGCGGGGCGACGACCAACGCGGTGCCGGATCGCGCGCGGGGCTGGGGGAATGTGCGGTTCATGACGCCGGAGATCGGGCACGAGCTCGGGCAGATGCTCGATGCGCTGGCGACCGATGACAAGGCTCTGCCGCGGGTGATCGTGAAGCGGAGTTTTCATCGGCCGAGCAAACCGCTGACGCCGGGGACGCAGGCGCTGGCGCTGATGGCGCGGGGCGCGGCGGAGGACCTGGGGCAGAAGCTGCCGTTCGCCAAGACCGGCGGGGTGTGCGATGGGAACAACCTGCAGGCGGCGGGGCTGCCGACGATCGACACGCTGGGGGTGCGGGGCGGGGGCCTGCACACGCCGACGGAGTGGATCGAGTTGGCCAGCCTGGTGGAGCGGTGCCAGTTGCTGGCGGTGTTGATTTCGCGGCTGAGCGAGCGGGGGTTGGTGACGCCGGCGGAGTGAGGGGCGGCGGTTCAGCGAGAGACGCGGAAGAACCGATGAATATGCGTGCCGATGCGGTTGTCGGCCCGGCGATCATCGCCGCCGCGCCCTCGCCTAACCTTCACGCACAGTCTTCGAGGAGTGATCATGACGCAGACGACCGCATCGAGTTCATCCGCCCACGGCACCCAGACCTCGGGGGCGAAGCTGCGATCCAGCCCGGCTGTCGAGCAGGCGGTCGCGGCGATCGTGAGCGAGGTCCGCGCCCGCTCGGCGGAGGTGACCGATGTGCGTCCGCCCAACGCGGCGCTCAAGGCCGACTACGAGGCGCTGATGAAGCGGGCGGCGGATGTCCGCGGCCGCGGGCTGCTGTACCCGTACATCGGTTCGGGCGTCGGCAACGGCGCGCTGGTTGAGCTGGCGGATGGCTCGGTCAAGTGGGACATGATCTGCGGCATCGGTGTGCACTTCTTCGGGCACTCGGAGCCCGAGCTGATCGCCGAGGCCGTTCGCGCGGGCATCGATGACACGGTCAAGCACGGCAATCTGCAGTCGAACTTCGAGCCTTATGAGTTCGCCGAGACGCTGCTGACCGAGGCGAAGAAGAACAGCCGGCTCAAGCACGCTTACATCGCGACCAGCGGCGCGATGGCGAACGAGAACGCGCTCAAGGTGTGTTTCCAGAAGCACGCCCCGGCCAGCCGCGTGCTCGCTTTCAAGGACTGCTTCATGGGGCGGTCGCTGACGATGGTGCAGATCGGCGATTCGGCGAACGGGCGCGAGGGGCTGCCGCTCAACACGCTGGTCGACTACATGCCGTTCTATGACCCCGCCGCGGCGGAGCGGATGGGCAAGGCCCGGTACATCGACATGTGCGTGTGGCACCTGCAGCAGTACATCGACCGGTACCCGGGGCAGCACGCCTGCTTCATCTTCGAGCTTGTGCAGGGCGAGGGCGGGTTCAACGTCGGCGACCGCGACTACTTCAAGGCGCTGATGGATGTGTGCCGGGCGAACAAGATCGCGATCTGGGACGACGAGATCCAGACCTTCGGCCGCACGCAGCGCATGTTCGCGTACGAGCACTTCAACCTGGGCGAGTATGTTGATGTGTTCTGCGTCGGCAAGCTGTCGCAGGCGTGCGTGACCTGCTTCACGGAGGACTACAACCCCAAGCCGGGCCTGCTCAGCGGGACATTTACGGGCGAGGGTGTGAGCTTCCGCGTGGGCCAGCGGATCCTCGAGCGGCTGCGCGATGGGGACTACTACGGCGACAACGGCCGGATGGCGCAGCTGCACAACGGGTTCCGCGAGCAGGTGAAGGCGCTGATCGCGAAGCACCCCAACTGGTTCCCGGATGTTCCGGAGATCGGCGGCGGGGGCGAGAAGCTCATGGGCGGCGTCGGCGGCATGATGCGGTTCACACCGTTCGGCGGCAAGAAGGACAAGGTGACCGCGGCATGCCGTGCGTGCTTCGACGAGGGCGTGATCCTCTTCTACTGCGGGCACGGGCCGTACCACCTGCGGGTGCTGCCGCCGATGGGCGTGATGAAGAACGAGGACTGGCCGCGGGTCTTCGCCTGCATCGAGAAGGGGCTGGCGAAGGTGGCGGGGTGAGCCGATAGGCCACCGGAAGGCCCGCATTCGGGCGGGTTGCGGGGGCGGTTTGTGCCCGCAATCGGGGGTGGCCGCTCTCCCCGCTACGATGCCACGCGCCGCCGCCGCGACCGATAACCGGGATGGACCCCGGCGGGCGCGGCGGGCATCAGATCCGACTCTCCTCACGCCGCTCCGGGAGCTATCCGCGTGTTCCTGATCCGTCAGTCCAAGCAAAGGGATGTCGCCACGCTGCTGAAGCTGGCGCGGATGGTCTACTTCATCAATCTGCCGCCCGATGAGCGGATCATCGCGGACAAGATCGCGCACTCGCAGAAGTGTTTTACACGCGCGGCGGGCGAAGAGGGCGCTGTGCGGCGGCGCGAACTGCGCGAGGGTGGGAGCAAGCGGCAGTCGACGGGCGGTTACGCCTCCACCGATCAGGACAGCGACCTGTTCATGTTCACGATCGAGGAGGTCGAGACCGGCGCGGTCATCGGCACCTCGCAGATGCGGGCGCGGATGGGCGGGCCGGGGAACCCGAACTACACGTTCCAGCTCTCGGAAAAGTCATTCAAGAGCAAGACGCTGGGGCGCGGCACGACGCACACGGTGGCCAAGCTCTACGGCGATGAATCGGGGCCCACGGAGATCGGCGGCTTGATCCTGCAGCTCTCGCACCGCGGGCACAAGGCGCGGCCGGGGCGGTTCCTCGCTTTCATCCGCTTCCATTTCATGGGGCTGTACCGCGAGCTCTTCGCCGACCGCGTGCTCGCGGAGATGATGGCCTCGGTCAGCAGCGAGGGGGACAACGTCTTCTGGGACGCCATCGGGCGGCACTTCATTCCGGTGAAGTATGCGGAGGCGGACCGGTTCTGTCAGCACAACCGCCAGTTCATCGAGGACCTCTTCCCCAAGGAGGAGATCTATCTGACGCTGCTGCCGCTCGAGGTACAGAACATGGTGGGCGCGGTGTCGCGGGAGACGATTCCCGCGCGGCGGCTGCTCGAGAGCCTGGGGTTCAACTACCGCGGGTTCATCGACCCGTTCGACGGCGGGCCGCACCTTGATGCCCAGACCGATGACATCCCGCTGGTTAAGAACACGGCGTGGACGCACGCGGGGAAGGCGATCGGCTACGACAAGTGCAACAGCTACGGCATGGTGAGCGTGCTGCACGACGACGGCGAGTTCCGCGCAACCGAGGGCCCGTTCCACGATGACGGCAAGGGCACGATCCGGGTGCCGCAGGACGCGATGGAAGTGATGGGGCTGTCGGCGGGGCAGGAGATCGGCGCGACGCCGCTGGATCCGCCGCCGGGGGTGGAGGTTGGGCGTGGGCGGCGGTCGACGGATGTCGCCGCGGCCAAGCCCGGGAAGAAGACCGCGGCCCGCCGCGGCGGCAAGCCGCAGGCGAAGGCGCCGGCGAAGAAGGCCTGATCGGGCCGAGACGCAGAGACCACATCGAGCGAAGACCAGATGGAGCCGGCATGACGCAGCACGCATCGCTTTCGCACCCGCCCTCGGACCTGATCGGCGGCACGTGGATTCCGATCGCGGGGGATCGTGTTGTGTCGCGCAGCCCGGCGGCGCCGGGGCGGGTGGTGTGGAGCGGGTCGCCGCGGGTCGAACACGTCGATAAGGCGGTCGCGGCGGCGCGGTCAGCGCTGCCGGAGTGGTCGCGGTGGCCGCTCGCGAAGCGGGCGGGGGTGCTGCGGCGGTTTCAAAGGATCGCTGCGGAACGGGCCGAGAAGATGGCCGAACTGATCCGCGATGAGACCGGCAAGGTGATGTGGGACTCGAAGGCCGAGGCCGGGCTGCTGGGTGGCAAGGTCGATATCACGCTCGACGACGGGGCCGATGGGCCGATGCGGCGGGTGAGCGGGTTCGAGACCGCGCTGAATCCGCAGAAGGCGGGTCGCTGCTGGTTCAAGCCGCACGGGGTGATGGCGGTGCTGGGGCCTTTCAATTTCCCTGCGCATCTGCCCAATGGTCACATCGTGCCCGCGCTGGCGATGGGCAACACGATCGTGCTCAAGCCCAGCGACAAGACGCCGGCGGTGGGGCAGATGCTGGCGGAGATGTTCCAGGAAGCGCTGGAGGCCGAGGGGGCGCCCGCGGGCGTTCTGAACCTGGTTCAGGGCGCGGGTGATGTCGCGGCGAAGCTCAGCAATCACGACGACATCGACGGTGTGCTGTTCACGGGTTCGTGGGCGGTGGGACGGCGGATCATGGAGGCGAACCTGGATCGCCCCGGGCGGATCCTCGCGCTCGAGATGGGCGGGAACAACCCGGCGGTGATCATGCCCGATGCCGACCTCAAGCAGGCGGTGATCGAGTGTGTGCGGTGCGCCTTCATCACGACGGGGCAGCGGTGCACCTGCACGCGGCGGGTGATCGTGCATCGGGAGGTCGCGGACAAGGTCATCGCGGCGATCTGCCGCGGGGCTTCGAGCCTGATCATCGGTGACCCCGCGGCGACGCACCCGGTGTTCATGGGGCCGCTGATCAGCGAGCAGGCGCGGGCGGATGTGCTGGCCGCGCAGAAGGTGTTTGTGAACGGCGGGGGCGAAGCGCTGGTGCAGGGGACGGCGGTGGATGGGCCGGGCGGCGGTGGTGGTGGCGGGGGGTGGTACATCTCGCCGTCGGTCATCCGCGTGGACCGGTTTGTGGCTGAGGGCGGGGACATTCGGTCCGGCAAGGTCAACCCCGGCGCCGACATCGAGGTCTTCGGGCCGCTGCTGCGGATCGCGGTGGTTGATTCGCTGGATGCTGCGATCGAGCAGGCGAACGCGACGCGGTTCGGGCTGGCGGCTTCGATCTTCTCGAAGGATCAGGCGACGATCGATCGCTTCCTGGGCGAGGTCCGCGCCGGGTGCATCAACGTCAACACGGGCACGGCGGGGGCATCGAGCAAGCTGCCGTTCGGCGGGCTGGGGCACTCGGGGAACCATCGCCCGGCGGGGGCGTTCTCGCTCGATTACTGCGCGTACCCGGTCGCGGGCATGATCGAGAGCGGGGACGCCGCGGTAGTCAGCCCGGGCATGACCATCGAGGACTCGTGGTTGCGGTAGACTCCGCGGCATGGCCCTTCGCACGCAGCTCGTCAACACACGCATCACACCCAGGTTCGCGGGCATCTGCACGTTCTGCCGGTATCCGCGGCTGGAAGAGGTGGCGCCGGAGGCGCGGCCGGTGGACTGGGCGGTCTACGGCGTGCCGTTTGATTCGGGCGTGACCTTCCGGCCGGGAGCGAGGTTCGGGCCGCGGGCGGTGCGGGATGCTTCGCAGTATGTGAAGCCGTACCACATCGAGCATGATGTGAATGTGGCGGAGGTGTTCAGCCTGGCGGACGGCGGCGACTCGCCGGTGCGGCCGTACAGCCTCAAAGAGAACGCGGATGTCGTGGCTTCGTTCGCGGCGTCGCTCGCGGATCCATCGACGCGGCTGCTGGCGGTCGGCGGTGATCACTCGATCGCGTACGCGAACATCAAGGCGGCGTGGCAGCGGCGGCAGCAGGCGGGCGGGGGTGGCGGCAAGGGAGGTTTGCCCGTCATCCACTTCGACAGCCATCTGGACACAGTGGACACGGTGTGGGGCGAGAAGTGGGGGCACGCTTCGCCCTTCATCCGCGCGATCGAAGACGGGCTGATCGACCCGACGCGGATGATCTCGATCGGTATCAAGGGTCCGCTGAACACGCGGGATGATCTGCAGTACGCGAAGGACAAGGGGATCACGGTGGTGAGCCCCGACCGCTGGCGGGCGGAGGGCGCGAAGCTTGCCGCGGAGTTCCTCGCGAAGCTCAAGGGGGAGCCGGCGTATCTGACGTTCGACATCGATGTGGTCGATCCGGCGTTCGCGCCCGGGACAGGGACGCCGAGTGTTGGCGGGTTGACTTCGGGCGAGGCGTTGAGCGCGGTGCGGGCCTTCAAGGGTGTGAAGCTCGCGGGGGCGGATGTGGTCGAGGTGCTGCCGGACCGGGATGTCTCAGATATCACGGCGTTTCTGGCGGCGCACATCGTGTTCGAGGTGATTGCGCTGGATGCGGCGGGGCGGTGAGCATCGTCACGACCGGCCGGCGTGCCACAGCTTGGCTGCTTTGAGCCAAGCTGTGGGGTGGGCGCACGACTTCTCGAGGAGATTTCGAACCGCAGGGCTCCGCGCGAGGTGAGTCCAACCCACAGGCTCGTGCAGAGCCACGAGCCTGTGGCACGCATGAGCCTGTGGCGCGCACGAGTCGGTTGCAGGTCACCGACCTGTCGCAGCGCGGCGGAGGTTCAGGATCAACTCCACCTGACCGGTGGGGCGGTTTAGTTTGGTGGCGATCTCGATGGGTGAGAGGCCGCGGTCGGCGAGGGTGTAGACATCGCGGTGTTCGGACGGCGTGTCCGGTGAGGTCTCGCGCAAGCGGGCGGGGGCGTGGTCGTTTCGCTGTTTGAGCTCGGAGGACTGGCGGATCAGACGTTCGAGCCGGTCGCCCTCATCGCGGGCCTGAGCGACGAGGGATTCGAGGCGGGCCGCGGCGGCGTCGAGCTCGATGCCGATTTCTTTGGCGACGGCCCGCAGTTCGGCGGCTTCGTTCGTCGCGTTCGGTGTGGCCTGCGGCACGCGCGACGGCCGTGCGGCCTTTGGGCCTGATGCGGGCGTTGCGGTGGGAGCCGTCGCCCGAGTCGCCTGCCACTTCTTCAGCCCGAACATCACCAGCACCAGGCCGCCCAGGACCATGGCGACCATCGCCATCTGCACCCAGAGCGCATCCTGCTCGGCGGCGTGCCGCGGCGGGAGCGCGGTTCCCGGCTCGCCTTCGATCGCCAGCGGGGTCTGTGTCGCTTCGTCCTGCACCCGTCGGGTCTCCAGATCGGCCCGCGGCGGGGCCGGGGCGAGCATCGACTGTACCGTATCATCGGCCCGTGAGCGCGAGCCGCGACATCCGGGACCGTCTGCGGAAAGACGCCGCCGTGCGACGCATCGTCGCCGCGTGGCGGCGGCTGACCGGGGGTTCGCGCGTGCGTGATGAGGACCGCCGGACGCTGGTCGCCTGCTCGGGCGGGGCGGATTCGAGCGCGCTGGCGCTGGCGGTCTGGGCCGGGCACGGCGGGTCGGTCATGCTCGGGCATGTCATCCACGACCTGCGCAGCGCGGAACTCGCCGAGGCGGATCGCGAGACGACGCGGCGGCTGGCGGCGATGCTGGGTGTTCCGATCCTGGAGCGGCGTATCGCGGTCGCGGATCTTTCCGGCAACGCGGAGGCGAACGCGCGGCGGTTTCGGTATGAGGCGCTCGCCGCGATCGCTGCACATGCGGAATGCGTCGCTGTCGCCACCGCTCACCACGCGGGCGATCAGGCCGAGACGGTGCTGATGCGGCTGAAGCGAGGGGTTGGTCTTTCCGGGCTGGGCGGCATCGCGCCGCGGCGGCGTTTGACGGATGAGATCCCGCTGATCCGCCCGATGCTCGGGGTCTCGCGGGAGGACTGCGAGCGTATCTGCGCGCTCGCCGGGTGGGACTGGGCGACGGACCACACCAATGCGGACACGCGGCGGGAGCGATCGCATATTCGTCACGAGGTGATCCCCGCGCTCGACGCCGCGGACCCTGCGCTGGTCCGCGGGCTGGTGCGGGCGGCGGAATTGGGGTCGGAGGCGGGGCGGATCGTCCGGCGGCGGGCGGCGGAGTGGCTCGAATCGGGGCGGGTGCCCGGCGGATCAGGCGGCGGCTTCTCGTGGGAGCGGGAGATCCTGCGCGAGGAGCCGGGCGTGGTGCTGGGCGCGATTGCAAGGGCGGCATCGGCCGAGATCACCGGCGGCGGGCTCGACAAGCTGTCGAAACCCATCGCCACCGCGATCGCGCGGGCGATCCGTGACTCTTCAGAACACCCCCGGAACTTCACCGCCGCGGATGCCCGGTGGACGATCACCGCGCATCTCGTGGAGTGCAGGCACAAGAACGAAGAGGAGACTGACATGGCGAAGAAGGTCAAGGCAGGAGCGGCGGCGAAGGCCGGGAAGAAGCAGGCAAAGGCCGGCGCGACAGGGCCCAAGACCGGCAAGCGGACCGCGGTCGCCGCGGCCGATGGCGGTATCTCGGTACACGAGTACCGTGAACGCCGCGAGCGGATTCTCGAGGAGCTTGGTGATGCCGTGGGTTTGGTCTTTGCCGGTGATGGCGCTGCGCCGCTCGTCGGGCAGTGGCGGGCTGATACCAACTTCCGCTACCTGACCGGCATCGGCGATGAGGGCGGCGCTGCGGTGCTGTTCGATCCGCTCGGCGAAGATGAACGGCGGCGGTGCATCCTGTTCCTGCGGCCGCTGAATCCGGAGATGGAAGCCTGGGACGGGTATCGCGATCCGATCAGCGATGAGCTCAAAGCGCGGTATGGCTTCGAGACGGTGATGCGGACCAACGCGCTGCCGCGGATGCTCACCAACGCCGCGCGGCTGCGCAAGCGCCTGGCGGTGCTGCACCCGCCGTCGGTGTACGACGCCCCGGTGACGCAGGACCTCGCCGCGTTCCGCAAGGTGAGCGAGCGAGTGCTCGGGTGCGCGATGCTGGACAAGACGCAGGTGCTGCCGACGCTGCGTGGGGTGAAGAGCGAGGCGGAGCTGGATTTGATGCGGAAGGCGGCCGCGGCGACCGCGAGAGCGTACGACGCGGCGGTGGGCGCGATCCGGGCCGATGTGCGTGAGATCGATGTGCAGCGGGCGATGGAGCGGGCGTGGCAGGAGGCGGGGGCCGAGGCCTGGGCGTACAACCCGATCATCGGGGCGGGGCTGAACTCGACGGTGCTGCACTACGGCGCGAACCGGGAGACGATGCGCGACGGCGAGGTGCTGCTCATCGATGCGGGCGCTTCGTATCGGGGTTATGCGTGCGATGTCACGCGGACCTATCCGGTGAACGGGTCATTCACGAAGCGGCAGCGCGAGGTCTATGAGGCGGTGCTGGAAGCGCAGGCCGCGGCGATCGAGGCGACGCGGCCGGGCGCGCGGTTCCACCAGATCGATGAGGCCGCGCGGAAGGTGCTCCGCAAGGCGGGCCTGGAGAACCGCTACATCCACGGCATCGGGCATCACCTGGGGCTGGAGGTGCACGACTCAACGCCCGACGGCGAGCTCAAGCCGGGGATGGTCATCACGATCGAGCCGGGCGCGTACCTCCCCGAGGAGAAGATCGGCGTCCGCATCGAGGACGACATCCTCGTCACCAAGTCCGGCAATGAGAACCTGACGCGGGCGATCCCCAAGAGCGTGAAGGAGATCGAGTCGCTGCTGCGGGGTTGAGCCGCGGCGGCGACTCTTGATCAGCCGGCGGCCCCGGGCGCGAGCCTGGGGGCTTCGCCGCCGTGGTGGTAGACATGCAGGTCGCGCTGAGGGAACGGGATCGTGATGTCCTGCGCATCGAAACCTTCCTTGACGCGGCGGGTGCACTCCCAGAAGACCATCCAGTGGTCGGGTGTGTTGGCCCAGACGCGGCAGATGATGTCGACCGAGGACTCGCCGAGCTTGGCGACCTGGATCACCGGCGCGGGGTCCTTGTGCGTGAGCGGGTGGGAGGTGATGACCTCCTGGATGATCGACATCGCCTTGCCGATGTCGTCGCTGTAGCTGATGCCGAAGGTCATGTCGACGCGGCGCGTCGGGTTGCCGGTGATGTTGGTGATCACGCCGTTCCAGACGGCGTTGTTGGGGATGGTGATCTTTTGGTTGTCTCCGGTGGTCACGGCGGTCGAGACCAGGGTCATGTTCGTGACCTTGGCGGTCACGCCCGCGGCGGTGATGACATCGCCGACGTCGAACGGCCGGTAGAGCAGGATGAGGATGCCGCTCGCGAAGTTGCTCAGCGTGCCCTGCAGCGCGAGGCCGATGACCAGGCCCGCAGCGCCGATCGCGGCGACCAGCGGCCCGATGTTGAAGCCGAGCATCGAGACGGCGACAACGAAGCCGATGATCATGACGATCTTCGCGGAGAGCCCGGCGAGGAAGCTCTTGAGGAGCTGCGAGGCCCCCTTGAAGCGGTTGACCGCCTTGCCGACGGCGAAGGCGACGAGGCGTGCCGCGATCCAGAAGGCGAGCAGCGTCATCAGGGCCTTGAAGATGTTCAGCCCGAGCCGGATGCCGCCGTCATCGGCGGTGAGCCAGGTGCGGAACTTGATCCACAGGGCGGATGGGCTGCCGACCGTCGGCGCCGAGGCGGTCACGGCCTTGACGTACGCCTCCATGTCCTTGATGTCACCGCCCTTGGCCTGCAGCGATGCGAGCACGACGCCGAGCCGCTCGGCGACGCGGTTGCGCTGCAGCGTGAGGTTGGTTTCTTCGAGGGCGAGCCGGGTCTGTACCTCGCCGGTCGCGGTGAGGAGCTGGGTCTGAACGTCGGCGAGCGTGCTGGCCGTCGTCCGCAGCTCCGCCATCCATGCTTCCGCCACGGCCGCGACCTCGTCCTTGGTGAGCGGGCGGATGCGGATGCGGACGGTCTCGTTGTCCAAAGAAAGCGGGGGGAGCTCGGCGAGCGGCCGGGTGGCGAGAACGGGCTGGACGGCCGGCGGCGGCGCCTCGCCTTGCCCGAAGGCAGCGGGAACAAGTGCGAGCAGACACGCGAGCATCACGGCCCGGAAGATGTTCATCCTGGTAGCTCCTTGGGAGGTCGATCTCCGCGGGTCGAGGGTACAAGGCCACAGTGGTCCGGTCGAGTCCGCGCGGTATGCCGTCGTTCGCGCGAGTTCCACGCGTTCGTGATTTGGCGATTTAGGCCAGTGCCGCCCGCAGCAGCGCTTCCGCGACCATCGCGAACATCAGCAGCGGCAGGTGCATGATCGAGCCGAAGAACACGGCGCGGGCGTGCGCCCTCGTCCGCGTGATCGCCAGCCGCACCGCCAGCGCGAAGAACGCCACCGACGACACGATCGCGACAACCGGGTACACCAGCCCCAGCCACTCGGACATGTACAGCGCCGGCAGCACCGTCGCCGGCACCAGGAGCGCGGACCAGACGAGGATCGTCCTCGTCGTCCGCTCGCCGTTGCCGTCGGTCACATTGAGCACGCGGTAGCCGCCCTGCTCGTAGTCGTCCTTGTACATCCACGCGATCGCGAGGAAGTGGGGGATCTGCCACACGAACATCAGCGCGAAGAGCGACCACCCGCCGGCCTGCATTAGCGGGGACATGTCGGCATCGAACCCGATCTGCGTCCGCGCTGCGCACCAGCCGATCAGCGGCGGGAGCGCGCCGGGGATCCCGCCGATCAGCGTCGCCAGCGTCGTCACCGGCTTGAGCGGCGTGTAGAGAAGCACGTACACCAGCAGACACGCCAGCGACACCAGCGCCGCGGCCAGCCCGCACACCGCCCACAGCAGCACGCAGCCCAGCACACCCAGCCCGATCCCGAAACTCAGCACCAGGCTGCCCCGCACCCGCGCCGAC
>JBDZUZ010000086.1:0-4387 GCA_040255445.1 Planctomycetaceae bacterium
CGCCGGGCAGAACAGCCTGGGCCTGACCGAGAGCCTGTCGGGCGGTGAGTTCGCCAACAGCATTCTGGGCGCCGCCCCGGCCCTGGGCGTCGCCGGTCAGTTCCTCGACGACATCCAGGTCGACTTCCTCATCAAGGCCACCCAGGCCGACCGCCGCACGGTCAGCCTGACCGCCCCGCGTCTGACCTTCACCAACGGCCAGACCGCCAACATCTACGTCGCCACCCAGGTCGCTTTCGTCTCCGACCTCAACCCCGTCGTCTCCGAGTCGGCCGTCGGCTTCGACCCGGACCTGGGCGTCGTCAACGAAGGCGTGCGTCTGCTCGTCGAGGGCACTGTCTCGGCCGACCGCCGCTACGTCACGATGAACGTCGACGCCGCGGTGGCCCGCATCGAGGGCTTCGCCAACACCCCGGTCACCGCGATCGCCGGCGGCCAGCTGGTCAACTCCGCGGCGACCCAGTCGTTCATCCAGCGGCCGACCACCACGGTCACCCGCGTGCAAACGACCGTCACCGTTCCCGACCAGGGCACCATCCTGCTCGGCGGCCAGCGGCTCGTGACCGAGCGTGAGGTCGAGACCGGCGTGCCGGTGCTCTCCAAGATCCCGGTGCTCAACCGCTTCTTCACCAACCGCATCGAGACCAAGGAAGAGCAGACCCTGCTCATCCTGATCAAGCCGACCATCCTCATCCAGAACGAGGAAGAGGAGAAGAACTTCCCCGGTCTGGCCGAGTCGGTCCGGGCGCCCTTCGCCGGCTGATCCGGCGGCGGCTCGATCCGCTGATCTCCAAAGGGCCCGGGCGGAAGCGTCCGGGCCCTTCTTGTTTCCAGCAAGTCCTGCAATGCGGCTCCGCGGGGGCCGGTCTTGATGTCCCCCGTCCCCGGGCCGCTATCATCGCCGTCCCGGCCCGCATCGCGGCCGCGACAACTGCCGCGCCACCCGCCGCGCCGCCCGCCGCGTTCGCTTCAGAGGAGTCTCGTACATGGCGTCCCCCGACACCAGGATCAGGGTCAAAAGGCACGATGGGATTACGCAGGTCGAATTCCTCGACCGCAACATCCTCGATGAAGCAAACATCCAGATCATCGGCGAGGAGATCGGCGGCCTGGTCGACGCAGAGGCCAAGCCCAAGCTGCTGATCAGCTTCCAGAATGTCGAGCACCTTTCGTCCGCCGCGCTCGGCGCCCTGATCACGATCAATCAGCGCGTCCGCGCCAAGAGCGGGCAGCTCCGTCTCGCGGACATCGACCCGCAGATCTACGAGGTCTTCGTGATCACGCGGCTCAACAAGATCTTCTCGATCCACGAGACCAGCGAGGACGCGGTCAAGAGCTTCGAGTAACGGCACGACCGACGGCCGCCGCGGTGTGTCGCGGCGGGCCCAACAGCGCGCGTGGCCCCGCGATGACGACACCCAACAGCGCCCCGCTGTCAGCGACCCAGGCGGTTCCCAACGACCCCGCCGCTGTCGAGCGCGCCCAGTCGCAGCTTGTGCAGGCCGTCGAGACGATGGGCTACCCCAAGGCCGCGGTCTTTGCCATCCGTCTCGCGGTGCAGGAAGCCTGCGCCAACGCCTTCAACCACGGCCACAAGGACCTCCCCCCCACCGCCACGATCGAGATCGCCTACCAGGTCTCGGCGGACGAGGTGCGAATCACCGTGACCGATCAAGGCCCGGGCTTCGACCCCGCCTCGATCCCCGACCCCACGCTCGATGAGAACCTCGAGCAGCCCTCGGGCCGCGGCCTGCTGCTCATGCGGGCCTACATGACCAGCGTCGAGTACAGCGACAAGGGCAACCAGCTCCGTATGTATTACCGCCGGCCCGCCAAAGGCTGAGCCCGGCCGGCCCCACCTGTCCGACACGCCCTCGCCCGTCACGCCCTGTCCCGGCGGGGTCACGGGGGGCCTCCAGACTCCGATCGGCCGCGGCGGACGAATACCAGCCGGCCGGACAGTTCCAGCCACGAGATCCTCGCCCGACGCCCGCCGCGGCGTTGAGAGGGACTCGCAACTGCCCTAAACTGGAATGATTCTAAAAATCAATTCCGCTGCCGCGATCCCGCAGGGGCCCCGTCCCCGGCCGAATCCGGTCGCGAATCGGACCTCAAGCCCGCGAGGAGGACTATGTCCCTCAAGTTCCCGCTCTATTTCGATCACGCCGCCACCACGCCCTGCGACCCCCGCGTTGTCGAGGCGATGTTGCCCTACTTCACCGAGATCTACGGCAACCCCGGCAGCCGCAACCACGCCTTCGGCTGGGCCGCCGAGGAGGGCGTCGACAAGGCCCGCCAGCAAGTGGCCGATCTGATCGGCGCGGACCGCAAGGAGGTCATCTTCACCTCCGGCGCGACCGAGTCGAACAACATCGCCATCAAGGGCGCGGCGTACATGTACGAGAAGCACGCCGCCGGCTCGGGCAAGTGCCGCGGCCACATCATCTCCTGCACCATCGAGCACAAGGCCACGCTCGACCCCTGCAAGCGCCTCCAGAAGGAGGGCTTCGAGGTCACCTTCCTCGACCCGCCCAAGGACGGCATCGTCACCGCCGAGATGGTCAAGAACGCCATGCGCGACGACACCATCCTGGTGTCGATCATGTGGGCGAACAACGAACTGGGCACGATCAACGAGGTCCGCGAGATCGGCCAGCTCTGCCACGACCGCGATGTGATCTTCCACACCGATGCGACGCAGTGGGTCGGCAAGATGCCCACCGATGTCGACAAGGACAACATCGACCTGCTCAGCATGAGCGGGCACAAGCTTTACGGCCCCAAGGGCGTGGGCGCGTTGTACGTCCGCCGCCGCCGGCCCCGCGTCCGCCTGACCCCGCTCGTCGAGGGCGGCGGGCAGGAGCGCGGCTTCCGCTCGGGCACGCTCAACGTGACCGGTATCGTCGGCCTGGGCGCGGCGTGCGAGATCGCCGGCCGCGAGATGGACAAAGACGGCGAGCGGCTCTTCAAGCTCCGCAAGCAGCTCGAGGACACCATCACCAGCTCGCTCGAGACCACGCAGATCAACGGCCACCGCGACAAGCGCCTGCCGCACATCACCAACATCTCCTTCGGCTTTGTCGAGGGCGAGAGCCTGATGATGGCCGTCAAGGAGATCGCCTGCTCCAGCGGCTCGGCGTGCACCAGCGCCAGCCTCGAGCCCAGCTACGTGCTCAAGTCGATCGGCATCGGCGACGACCTCGCCCACTCCTCGCTGCGGCTCAGCCTGGGCCGCTGGACGACGCAGGAGCAGGTCGATTACACGGCCAAGGCAATCATCAAGGCCGTCAACAAGCTCCGCGAGCTGAGCCCCCTCTTCGACATGCACAAGGAAGGCATCGACCTCTCGAAGGTCGTCTGGGGCCACCACTAAGGCCGCCGCGGCATCGAACTCAAAGACACCACACCGACACGAGGTGAAGACATGGCATACGGACCCAAGATCATCGACCACTACGAGAACCCGCGCAACGTGGGCTCGTTCGGCACACAGTCCGAGATCAAGACCCGCAAGGACATCGGCGTCGGCCTCGTCGGTGCGCCCGAGTGCGGCGATGTGATGCAGCTCCAGATCAAGGTCGACGCGGCCGGCCGCATCGAGGACGCCAAGTTCAAGTGCTTCGGCTGCGGCTCGGCGATCGCCAGCAGCTCCCTGGCCACCGAGTGGCTCAAGGGCAAGACGATCGATGAGGGCCTGGCGATCAAGAACACGCAGATCGTCGAGGAGCTCGCCCTCCCGCCGGTCAAGATCCACTGCTCGGTCCTGGCCGAGGACGCGATCCGGGCGGCGATCAGCGACTACAAGACCAAGAACGGCGTGACTTCCGACAGCGAGGCCAAGGCCGCGGCCCACTGATCCCCGCAACGGCCGCGGGCCGAACAAGGCCCGTCCGGCAGGCGTAGATCAACTGAAGGCTACAGTTCCGACCCCACGCGGGCCCGTGACCGGTCCGCCGACCGCACCGGAGATTCCGACCCCATGGCAACCGACACCACCACCCTTCCCCAGGCCGGCGCCGAGACCGAGCAGGGCGTCCTCCTCACCGAGGCCGCGGCGAAGGAGATCCGCCACATCATCGAGCAGCAGGAGCTCGACGCCGACAAGGTCCGCCTGCGGGTGGGCGTCAAGGGCGGCGGCTGCTCCGGGTTCAGCTACATCCTCGACCTGACCGAGTCGCAGAAGGACACCGACGAGGTCTTCGAGCGGCACGGGATCAAGCTGATCTGCGACCCCAAGAGCCTCCTGTACCTCAACGGCACGACCGTCGACTTCCGCGACGAGATCATGGGCCGCGGCTTCGTCTTCAAGAACCCCAACGCCACCAGTTCCTGCGGCTGCGGGTCCAGCTTCGCCGTCTGACCGGCCGGACATACCCAGATTCCTGAA
>JBDZUZ010000086.1:4397-16148 GCA_040255445.1 Planctomycetaceae bacterium
GGTGGATGAGGCCCGCCCGGAGACGGCGGGACAGGCCACGGGCTGGAAGCCCGGGCGTTATCGGACGACGCGCCGCCGGGCCAGCCCCGGCAAGGCCACCTCGGAAGGGTGGGTATGAGCCAGGCACCGACGCCGCTTGAGACAACCCACGGTTACTCGCCGCCGACCGTGACCCAGTTCAGTGTCTTCCTCACCAACAAGGTCGGGAAGCTCTTCGATCTGGTCGAGGCGTTCGACGGCACGCAGTGCCAGATCTGTGCGCTCTCTGTCCACGAGGCCAGCGACCACGCGGTCGTCCGCATCATCACCAACTGCGCCCAGACCGCCCGCGACATCCTCAAGAAGGAGTCGCTGCCCTACAGCGTCCGCGAGGTGCTCGTCGTCCAGATCACCGGGCGCCACTCGCTGGGCAGCATGTGCCTGTGCCTGCTCGCCGCGGAGCTGTCGATCCAGTTCGCCTACCCGCTGATGCTCCGTGGCGACGGGATGCCAACGATCGCTCTCGCGGTCGACGACCTCACCCTTGCCGGCCAGATCCTCCGCCGCAAGGAGTACCGGCTGCTGGGCGAGGCGGACCTGCCCGGCGGGTGCCACCGGTAAATGGCATCAACCCCGATCTGTATCTTCGACCTCGACGGCACGCTGATCGATTCGCTTGGGTGCATCGTCGTGTCCGCGAATCAGACGTTCGCAGCGCACGGTCTGCCCGAGCGCTCGCGTGAGGACATCGTCAAGTGGGTCGGTGTGCCGCTCGAGCGGTCGCTGAGCCTGATCCAGGGCACCGAGTTCAAGGGTCAACAACTCGCCGCGCTCATCGACACATACCGCGCCGCCTACCGGGCCGCGGCGGCGCAACACCTGCGACTCTTTGGCGGCATCGCCGACCTCCTCGCTGACCTGGGCGAACGCGGCACACGGATGGGCGTCGCCACCAGCAAGAAGACGGCGATCGCGATCGAGAACCTCGAACAACTCGGTGTGCTGCGCCATCTGCCGGTGGTGATCGGCGCGGACATGGTCACCCGCTACAAGCCCGACCCCGAGAGCGTGCACCGCACGCTCGAGGGCCTGCGCGGGCACACCTCCGACACGGTTGTCGTCGGCGATACGAGTTTCGACATCGAGATGGGCCGCGCCGCCGGCTGCCGCACGATCGGCGTGACCTGGGGCTCGCACGACGATGCGACGCTCCGCAGCGCCGGCGCCGACGAGGTCGCGGGATCTGTCGAGGCCCTCGCCGCGCTGCTCCGCTGACAGGGGCGGGTTAGTCGATGCCCTTGGCCGCGAGCCAGCGCTCGGCGTCGAGCGCAGCCTGGCAACCCATGCCCGCCGCGGTCACCGCCTGGCGGTACTCGGCGTCGGCCACATCGCCCGCGGCGAAGACGCCGGGAAGGTTGGTGTGGCTGTGCCGGCTGCGGAGGATGATGTAGCCCTTGTCGTCGAACTCGAGGCCAGAGTCCTTCAGGAACTTTGTCGTGGGCGTGTGGCCGATGGCGACGAACATGCCCTTGACCTCGAGGGTCGAGACCTCGCCGGTGACGACGTCCTTGAGGCGGATGCCGGTGATCTGCTGATCGCCCAGCACATCCTCGACCACCTTGTTCCACAGCACCTTGGCGTTGGGGCGGCTGAGGTAGCGCTCCTGCATGATCTTGCTGGCGCGGAGCGAATCGCGCCGGTGGATCACGTAGACAGTCGAGGCGAACTTGGTGAGGTAGGTGGCCTCCTCCATCGCCGTGTCGCCGCCCCCAACCACCGCCAGCGGCTGGTTTCGAAAGACGGGCAGCGCGCCATCGCACACAGCACAGGCGGAGACGCCGCCGCCGGTGCGTGCCAGCCGCATCTCGTTGGGCAGATTGAGCCAGTTGGCCGTGGCCCCCGTCGCGACGATCACCGAGTGCGTCTTCACGGGCTCACCCTCGGCGGGGTAGAGCGTGATGGGCGAGGACTTGAAGTCGACGCGGGCGATGTCGTCCTCGATGATCTTGGTGCCGAAGCGCTCCGCCTGGGCGCGGAACTGGTCCATCATCTCCGGGCCGCCGATGCCCTTGGGGAAACCGGGGTAGTTCTCGACATCGGTCGTCAGCATGAGCTGGCCGCCGGGCAGGACCGGGCCGGGGTCCTGCTTGGGGATGCCGACATAGACGACCGGGTTGAGCTGGGCGCGGGCGGCGTAGATCGCGGCGGTCCAGCCCGCGGGGCCCGAGCCGATGATCACGACCTTGTGGGGTTTGCTGCTGTCTGGCATGGTTCTTTGATGTCGATCGGCCGCCCTTGTGACGCGGCGGCGCGTGGCTTGCTTTCGCCCGGCACGTTTACTTGAGCTGACCCAGGTCGCGGAGGTGCTGGCGATAGAGGCTGTTGACCGGCGGCCAGATCAGGTAATCGGCGCCCTGCACGAGCTCGCCGGTGTTCTGGATCCGGCGGGCGAAGTCGTTGAAGTTGTTCGAGCCGTGCGAGTAGGCGACGAAGGTGTCGTCTCGCAGGCGGACGGAGAACGTGGTGCCGTCGCGGATGATGGTCATCTCGTGCGGATCGCTCTGGCGGCCCGGCGAGGAATCCCGCATGGGAACGAAGTACTCGAGCGGGGGCTGGCCGCCGACCAGGCGGCTGGGATCGACATTGAACGGGTCGGGCGGGATCTGAGTGATCCACCGCGGCCGCACCGCGCTGAGCACGGGCGGGAAGTCGCCGCGGACCATCGAAGCGCCCAGGAGCGCCAGGCCGGTCTGCGTGCCGACGAGCTCGGTGCGGATCACGAGGCGGAGCCGGAAGAGTTCGGCGAAGTCGGGGATCGCGTAGTACGCGACCGGGAAGGTCGTCGGATTGACCTTGGACCGCTCGGTGACGGTCGTGAGCCGGCGGTCGCCGGGCGGGAAGGACCAGCGGCTGGTCCAGTCGGCGCGGACGGCCTCGACCTTGCCGCGGGCCTCGCTGAAGCTGCCCAGGCTCGCCGCCGCCCCCTGCCACTTGGCGCTCTCGCTGAAGAGCCGGAGCGGGTGATCGCTGGTGGCGAGGCGAGACATGTTCTGCGCGAAGACATCCGCATTGACGCCCGAGCCGCCGCCGTAAATGCGATCGACCAGTTGCGCAGCGCCGGCGAAGTCACCGATGGGCAGCGACATGCGGGCGACGGCGAGGTACCCCTCGGGGCTGAGGCGTTCGATCTGCGTCAGCAGGCGGTTGGAGTCGATCTTCCGCTCGCCCTTGTAATCGACGTAGCCGATGTCGCGGATGCGCTCGAGAGCGCGACCCATGTTCACGAGTCCCCACTTCACTTCCTCGTAGAACTCGCGGTCCGCCATCGACCGCGCGAAGAAGGCGAAGTCGCCCATGACATCGATCGCGTCGTTGGGGCTGCCCGCGGCGGCGAGGCGGGTCGCCTCGACGTTGGCGAGCGCGGCCAGTTCATCGAGCCGCGGCATGTAGAGGATCTGCGCTGCGGCGAGCGTGGGCGGGTCGCCCAGCTCGGTGTACATCTGGTTGCGGATGAGATCGACCGGGACGCCCTCGATGCCGTAGGGCTGGCCGAAGGCCATCGCCCTGCGCCAGTCGGTCTCCTTCGTGATCTCGTCGAGCACCCGCAGCACTTCGCGCTGCGGCGCGCCCATCGCCCAGGCCTCGGCCTCGGCCCAGCCGGCGGCGCCGGCGGGGAGGATCGCGGCCCGCTCATCGCGGAGAAGACCGGCCGGGGGCCGCTCCATCGCTGCGAGCGCGGGGAGCAGGACCGTGTCGCTCCGCTGCGAGCGACCGATCACGTTGAACTCGCGGTTCACGCGGTCAACGGCGTCATCGGCGCGAGCCTGGGGCGTCGCGGCGAGGGGCAGGGCCGCGGCGGCGGCGACCAACAGAGCGGGAAGAAAACGGCGCGCCGAGGAGCCGGCGCTCCGCCAGAAAGTGCGTGGGTGATGCATGCGTGCATCCTAGCAGTTCGCGGCCCGGAGCGTCCCGCGGCGGGGCTCGATCACGTGTGGGAGAGCGCGGCGAACCGTGCTACCGGGGAGCAGGAACGAACACGGCCGCCCCCATTTGGGAGCGGCCGTGGTGGTCTGGTCTGACGATCTGTTTGGCGGCGTGTTTGGCGGCCTGGTCCGGGTGTGCCCCTTGCCTCAGCCGGCGGTGGCGCGGCGGATGGCCGGCTCGGCCTGGCGGTCGGCCGCATCGGCCCCGTCATCGGACCCGTCGTCGGCGGATACATCGGCCATCGGATCGCGGCGGAAGAACCGGCTGGGCTTGTCGTCGTTGAGACGAGCGTTGAGCTTGGTCAGCGCCTCATCCACAATCTGGCGGACACGCTCGCGGCTGATCCCGACCTCGTCGGCGATTTCCTTGAGCGTGAGCGGCTCGATGCCGTCGAGGCCGAAGCGCATGCGGAGGATCTTGGCCTCGCGGTCATCGATCGTCTCGAGGAGGCGGCGGAGGACGCCGAGCTCCTCGGTCTGCAGGACAGACTCCTGCGGCGTATCGGTCTTGGTGTCGGCGACGAGCTCGCCCATGCTCATCAGGTCCCCGCCGTTGTCGCGGGGCGCCGCGGCGGGCTGCTGGAAGGCCTTCACAGCGCGGCGGATGATGCGGATCTTCTTGATCGGCAGGTCCATCGCCGTAGCGAGGTCCTGCAGAGAGGGCGGGTAGCCGAGCTCGAGCTCGAGCTTGCGGGAAGCAACCTTCCACTTGGCGATCAGCTCGACCATGTAGGCCGGGATATGCACGGGCTGGGCGGCGTTGATCAGGGCCCGCTTGATGGCCTGCTTGATCCACCACGAGCCGTAGGTGCTGAACCGGGCGCCCTGCGCCGGGTCGAAGCCCTCGACGGCGCGGAGCAGGCCGATGTTGCCTTCCTCGATGAGGTCGGTCAGCGGCAGGCCTCTGCCGTTGTAGTTCTTGGCGATCGAGACCACCAGGCGGAGGTTCGCGCGGATCATCCGCTCGCGGGAAGCCTGGCAGTTCTCGTTGATGATCTTCCAGCCGAGCTCACGCTCTTCCTCGGCGGTCAGCAGGGCCGTCTTGTTGATCTCACGCAGATACAGCTGGAGATCGCTCTCAACCTTGCGGCTGGACGAAGCGGCCTGGACGGATGTCCGCGCTCTCACTCGACTCACTGTGATCCACCTTCCTGACACGGGCCGTGACCCGCGCCACTCGTCTCTCTCCTGCCCGGCCGGGGACCGCGGAAGGGGCCCCGGACACCGAACTTGGACCCACTATCCGTAGAACCGGCCTCGTGGGTTTCATCGTCCGCGTCGCACGCTTGCTTCAGGCCGTCGCCGTGAAGGCAAGCTCTCTCATCTGAAAACTGGCACATACTGCGCGGAATGCCAGTCATAACCGGAAAAAACTGCCGCGTGTTTCAAAAAGTCTACGGAATCCGAGCGCGATCCGCGAGCCCATTGCCGCTCGTATGATGGGAACAGCCCCAGCGGGCCCGCCCGAGGGCGGAAACCGACAGGGTTCGCACAGCGGTCGATGAGCCGCCCCGGCGGGTGTGTCTGGCCATGAACCCTGATATTTCCCAAATCCTGGACGCCTGGCCCTTTGAACCCGGGAAGATCAACGCCCGGATGATCATGGGCGAGGACGGCGAGCCCCGGATCCAGGTCCGGCTGGACCTGGGGCTGGTTCAGATGTTCGCCGACCACCGGCCCGATGGGCAGGAGCCCTTCGGCTTCGGCAGCCTGCTGGAGTTCTTCGAGCACCAGCTCGACACGGTCGAGGACATGCCCGGCGAGATGCCGGACGGTGAGACGCGGCCTGAGCCCCTGAAGCTCGGACCCGAGGACTGCCGGGCCCTCCGGGAGGAGGCCGGTCAGTTCTACCAGCGGTACCTGGCGTGCCTGGCCCTTGAGGACTACGAGCGGGTGATCCGGGACACCACGCGGAACCTGCGGGTCCTGGACCTGGTCCGGAAACACGCCGAGAGCGAAGAGGACCGCAACGGGCTCGAGCACTTCCGGCCGTACATCACCATGGTCCGGGCCCGGGCCCTGGCCAGCCAGTTCCTCAAGGAGAACGAGCCCAAGGCGGCGATCCAGGCGATCGACGACGGGCTCGAGAACCTCCGCCGGCACTTCTCGGACTCTGGCCAGCCCCAGGCGTTCGACGACTCCAACGAGGTGCAGATGCTCCGCGGCATGCGCGAGGCGCTGGTGCCGCAACTGCCGGTGACGCTCAAGGCCGAATTGCGGCAGCGGTTGGCGCGGGCGCTCGAGCAGGAGAACTACGAGCTGGCGGCGATCCTGCGCGATGAGCTCCGCAATATCGCGGAGTGATGCGGCTCTCGGCGGCCTTCAGTGCGACCCGTTTGAATTCTTGTGCTCGGCCCGGCGGACACGGTGCTGCTCGAGCTTGGTCATCACCTCGCGCTCCATCGCCTGCGCGGTGACGACTTCCTCCACCGTGACATGATCCGCGCCCATCTGCTGGGCCTTGAACGAGCCACTGAGGTAATTGGTCCGGGCGGCGATGAAGATGTCGGGCACCAGGCCGCGGATGGTGCGGCAGGCGCGAAGAGTCGCATCATCATCGGGGATGGTGAGCACGATCGCATCTGCCTCGTGGATGCCGGCGGACTCGAGCACATCAGGGTTGGTGACGTCGCCGTACACGATGGGACGGCCCAGCCCCGACTGACGCTGCACGGTCTGGGGGTTGAGTTCGATCACCGTGACAGGGACCTGGTTGACCGCGAGCCGGTCGGCGAGCGCCCGACCGACGGGTCCGAAGCCTGCGACAATGACATGGCGCCTGGGGGTGTGCGCATCGCTCTTCTCGCCGGGCGCGGGGTCGCGGAGCGCGGCGGAGCGGATCCAGGGCGCGAGGGGCAGGGCGCGGAGCTTCTCGCACCACTGGTGCGCCGGCCCGACGAGCAGGGGGGAGATGATCAGGGAAATCACGACGACGGCGATCGTGTCGCTGAGCAGACGGTCGCTGAGCATCCCGGTTGGCTCGGCGGCGCCGAGCACGACGAGCGTGAACTCGCCGGAGTTCGCCAGATAGAAGGCGGTGAGCCCCGCCATCGGCGCGGTCATACCCGCCGCCCATGATGACCCGCCGATCAGGAAGAGCTTGAAGCCCATCACGCCGGCGACACACAGCAGGACGATCCACCAGTCCGCGACGACCTCGGCGGGGCGCAGCTGCAGGCCGACGGCCGTGAAGAAGATGGCCATGAGGATGTCGCGCATCGGCGCGAGCTGCCCGGAGAGCTGGTGGCGGAAGGGTGTCGCGGCGAGGAGGAAACCGGCGAGGAACGCTCCCATTTCGGGGCTGAAACCGAGCACACCGGTCGCCAGCCCCGCGCCGATCGCGATCGCGCCCGAGAGCACGAGCATGAGCTCGCCGGATCCGACCTTGGCGACGCGCAGCAGGATGCGGGGGAGCAGGAACTTGCCGGCCGTGAACATGACAACGATGCCGCCGACGCCGATCAGGCCGCGGGTGATGAACTCGAGCCACGCCGGGAGCTCATCGAACCAGCTCGACTGCTGCGCAGCGCCGGGGATCTGCACGCCGGCCCAGTCCGCGAGCGGAGGGACGAGGGCGAGGACGATGACGGCCCAGAGATCCTGAACGATCGCGATGCCGAGCCCGACGCGCCCATGCGCTGCGCGGACTTCGCGCCGGTGGAAGAGGATCCGGACCAGGACAGCGGTCGAGGACATCGATGTCGCCATGGCGATGAGCATGGCGATCGGCGCGGCCATTCCCGCCGCGGTCAGGATGCCGAAGGCGATGCCGGTGAAGGCCAGCGTCGAGACGGCGCCGACGAGCAGGATGGGCACCATGCCGCGGCGGATCGTCGAGAGGTCCAGGTGCAGGCCGATGCCGAACATCAGCAGCACGATCGCGAGACCGGAGATGCTTTCGATGTTCTCGGGGTCCTTCACCACGTTGAGCACGCCGGGGCCCAGCAGCATGCCCGCGATCAGGTAGCCGGGGATCACCTCGAGCTTGAAGCGGGCGAAGATCGTCGCGACGACCGCGGCGAGCGCGAGCATGGCGACCAGGTCGAGCGCGAGCGGCGAGTTCGCCGAAGCGAGCGTTGTGTAGATGAGCTGTGCCTGCAATGCGTCCTCCCCACGAACCGGGCTTATGAGCCCGCCGCGGCCCGCTGGTCTTCACGCCAGCGCCGCACGAGGACGGCGAGCAGCGTCACATCGGCCGGCGTCATGCCCTCGAGCCGGCCGGCCTGTCCGAACGTGCGCGGGCGGAACCTGGCGAGGGCCTGTCGCGCCTCGGTACGCAGCGTCGGCAGTTGAGCGTAGTCGATATCGTCGGGGAGCGGCCGATCCTCGAGCTCAGCGCGGCGGCGGATATCCGCTCGCTCGCGCTCGATATACGCCGCGTAGCGACGATCGGCGAAGGCGGTCATCCACACCGAAGGCGGCGCATCGAGCCACGCGCCTGCCTCCCCGGTCTCGATCACGGCGGAGCGCATCTCATCGACCGACCACTCGGGATCACGCACATCGTGCGCGATCGAGCGACCGGCGCGGCGGGTGCGGTCGAGCACAGCGCCCAAGCCCGCGAGCTGCGCTGTGCGTCGCTCGAAGATGCGCCGACGGGCAGCGCCCAGACCGTCGTCCGCGAGCAGGCCGATCTCGATCGCCAGGGGCGTGAGTCGGTCGGCGGCGTTGTCGGAGCGCAGCAGCAGCCTGTGCTCGGCGCGGCTGGTGAACATGCGGTAGGGCTCGACGGGGGTCTTGGTGACCAGGTCGTCCATCAGCACGCCGATGTAAGCCTGGTCGCGGCGGAGGATGAGCTCGTTCTCGCCGCGGACGCGGCGGGCGGCGTTGACGCCGGCGATCAGACCCTGCGCTGCGGCTTCTTCATAGCCGCTGGTGCCGTTGATCTGGCCGGCGAGGAAGAGACCCGCGACGCGGCGGGTCTCGCCCGTCGCCATGATCTGGTGCGGGCGGACCATGTCGTACTCGACGGCGTAGCCGTAGCGGAGGATCTCGGCTTTCTCGCAACCGGGCATCATGCGGACGACGGCGTCCTGCACATCGGCGGGCAGGCTGGTGGCGATGCCGTTGCAGTAGACCCATTCATCGCGCAGGCTCTCGGGCTCGAGGAAGACGCCATGCGTGAGGCGCTCGGCGAAGCGCACGCACTTGTCCTCGATGCTCGGGCAGTAGCGCGGGCCGACGCTCTCGATCTGGCCGCTGAACATCGGGGCGCGGTGCAGGTTGGCGCGGATCAGCGCGTGGGCTTCGGCGGTTGTCGAGGTCTGCCGGCAGGCGATCTGCTCGAGCACGGGGAACCGGGCGATGCTGGGGGTTGCGCCTCCGAGCGTGGCATCGACCGAGACCGCATCGAGCGCGGCGGCCTCGCGCGAGAGTTCGCTGAAGGGTGTCGGCTGGGTATCGCCGTGCTGGGCGTCGAGGGACTGCCAGTCGATCGACCCGCGGCGCAGCCGCGGCGGGGTTCCGGTCTTGAGGCGGCCGAGCTCGAAGCCAAGATCGCGGAGCGCGGCCGAGATGCCGACCGCGGGCGCTTCGCCATGCCGACCGCCCTGCGACTTCTGCTCGCCGGTGTGCATGAGGCCGCGCATGAAGGTGCCGGTGGTGAGCACGACTGCGCCGGCCGCGAGCGACTCGACGCCACCGGCGGTCGCGATCCGCACGCCGCGGACGCCGGCGGCATCGACGACGAGTTCCTCGACCGTGCCGGCGATGACGGTGATCTGCGGCCTCGCGGCGATCATCGCCTGCACCGCCTCGGCGTACGCGTGCTTGTCGCACTGGGCCCGCGGGCCGTGCACGGCCGGGCCCTTGCTGGTGTTGAGGACTTTGAACTGGATGCCGGTGGCGTCGGCCGCGAGGCCCATCAGGCCGCCGAGGGCATCGATCTCGCGAACCAGTTGACCCTTGGCGAGCCCCCCGATCGCGGGGTTGCAGGACATGACGCCGACCTTCGTGGGGTCCTGCGTGACCAGGGCAACCGAGCCGGGCTCGGGCAGCAGGTTCGCCGCGGCCCACGCGGCCTCAACGCCCGCGTGTCCGCCGCCGATCACGATGACATGGAAGGTTCGGTCGGGCACGAGCCAATGGTACGGCCCGACGCGCGAGACCCGGACAAGCGGACCGGATCAGTGCGCGTTGCGGTGCACGAACCCGCGGAAGAGCGTGAGCCAGAGGATCTTGAGGTCGAAGCCCAGGCTCCAGTGGCGGATGTAGAAGAGGTCGTGCTGCAGGCGCTTCTTGAGGCTGGTATCGCCGCGGAGGCCGTTGACCTGGGCCCAGCCGGTGATGCCGGCCTTGACGTGCTGGCGGAGCATGTAGCCGCGCCAGTCGTCGCGGAAGCGGGCGATGAGCTCGGGCCGCTCGGGGCGCGGGCCGACCAGGCTCATCTCTCCCGAGAGCACGTTGAAGAGCTGGGGCAATTCATCGAGGCTGGTGCGGCGGAGCCAGCGGCCGATGCGGGTGATGCGCGGGTCGTCGCGGCGGGTCCAGCCGTTGGCCTGCTCGTCCTCGGCGTGGTACATCGTGCGGAACTTGTAGATGTCGAACTCTTCGCCGCCGAGGCTGACGCGCCTCTGCTTGAAGATCGCGGGGCCATCGCTGCCGGAGCGGACGAGCATGGCGATGATCGCCATCGGGACTCCGAAGACCGCCAGCGCGGCGAGTGCGCCGAGGATGTCGACGACACGCTTGGCGACCCCCCCCAGGCCGTAGAGCGGGCACTCGCGGACCGAGAGGATCGGCATCCCCTCGAGTTCGCTGACCGACATGCTCTGGGGCAGGTAGCGCGGCGGGACATCAGGGATGATGCGGACATCGACCGCGAAGCGTTCGAGTCGCTTGAGAAGGGGCGGGATCAGCGCGGCGCGGGCGGTGGGCACGGCGAGGTACACGGCATCGGGCTTGTTGTGCTCGAAGATCCGCTCGAGATCCGCGAGTCCGCCGAGCACGGGCCGCTCGACGCAGGTGGCCTTGGGCAGCGCCCGCTCGTGGTGCGAGATGAAGTAGGCGACGTGGATACCGGTCCAGGAGTTGCGGTCGAGCGTGCGGCAGGCGATGCGGCCGAGGCGGCCGGTGCCGATCACGGCCACGTGACGCAGGTTCCAGCCGCGGCGGCGGATCGCGCGGAGCGCGAAGCGGAACGCGAGCCGCTCGATGAGCAGGAGCGTTGAGAGGAGCACACCGAAGGCGCCGACCTGGATCTGACCCGCATCGAGCATCGCGCCGCCGACGGCGACGCGCTCACGGAAGACCCAGCCGCCGGTGAGTTCGGGGCCCATCGCCCACATCAGCACGATCAGGCCGACCGTGCCACCCAGGCCGGCCTTGAGGATCTGGCTGGACTCGTGGAAGAAGCCCTTGTCCCGCCGCGGCCGGTAGAGGCCGAAGCCATAAATCAGGAACAGCACGAGCGGGACGGCCAGGAGCACCATCGACTCCCGGAGCCACGATGCAAGGTCCTCTGGCCAGGTCCGCTCGACCATCGACCGCCGGATCGCCCACGCTCCGAGCGCAGCCCCGCTGATGATGAGGCTGTCGACGAGGCAGAGAAGTGCGACGAAGAACTGGTGTTTCTGCTTCAGCAAGGTCTGCGTCCAATACGGCGGTCCCACCGTGAGCCGCCTGACCAACCGAACTTTCGCAGCGGAACGGGCCTCGTGCCCACGCTGGTCCCGGCCATCCCCGCCCGGACCACGCTGCGCTCGCACACCCTGAGGTCATCACCGTATGGCGGTCGCCCCGCGGCCGCAAGTCTGATGTGCGGGTGCGCGGCGGGTGAATCAATTCTCAC
>JBDZUZ010000253.1:0-3060 GCA_040255445.1 Planctomycetaceae bacterium
GGCGGGCAGGGGTTCGGCTACGACCCGATTTTCCTGGTAGCGCCCGACCACACCATGACCAGCGCGGAGCTCAGCCCCGCCGAGAAGAACCGCCTGAGCCACCGCGGCCACGCGGCGAGGGACATGGCCGAGCAGCTCCGGGCCCTGCGCGGGAATTGATCGCCTCGGGCTCGCCCCTCGCCGGCATCGCGGCCCATCCGCGGTTGCCAAGCCGCGCCGACCGTGCCAGACTCTCGACCATGATGCGCCCCGCCCGACTGCTTCTGGCTGCCCTGTGCTTCTCGACCGCCGCTGCGTGCGCCCAGCCCGCCGACCAGCCAGCGGACCAGCCCCCGCCGCCCGCCGCCGAGCCCGCGACTATCGAACTCCGCAGCGGCCTCTTCATCGACCGCGTCACCCGCGGCGGACGCGAACTGGTCCGCCTCGATCCGGTCGCCGCGGCGATGGCACGCGGCGGCCTGGGCACGGTCGAGGCCGGCTCCGAGATCAAGTTCACCGATCAGTCCCGCGCCTGGACGCAGGTCGATGCCGACGATAAAGGCGAGTTCCCGCCATCCGCCGGCCGCGGCGGGTACGGACGCTTCATCGTCGAGAGCGATCAGGACCGCATCATGATCCTCGAGGCCCGCGCCCACGCGCTCGTCTACATCGCCGGCGAACCGCGGATGGGCGACCCGTACGCGGCGGGGTACGTGCAGCTCCCCGTCAAGCTGCGGGCGGGCTCGACCGAACTGCTCTTCGCGATCGGCGGGCGGGCTCCGCTGAAAGCCACGCTGCGGCCGCCGCGGGCGCCGGTCGAGATCGAGCGGGCCGATGCGACGCTGCCGGACCTGGTCGAGGACAGCGATGAGCCGCTGCCAATGGGCGTGATCGTGCGCAATGCAACGGATTCGGCGGTCACGCCCTGGGTCCAGTGGCGGATCGCCGGGCAGGAGGCATGGACGGATGCGGGTAACCCCTCCGGTGATCCGATCGTCCCGCCGCTGTCGTCCCGCAAGATCGCGGTGACGCCGTGGATCGATGCCGCGATGCGGGCGGCGGGCGCGGACCGCAAGGTGCAGGTCGAGGTGCGCACCGCCGCTCAGGCGGAAGGGCCGTGGGACAGCGCCACGTACACGCTGCGTGTTCGCAACCCCCTCGACACCCGCAAAATCACCTTTGTCAGCGTGATCGACGGCTCGGTGCAGTATTACGCAGCGCGGCCGGCGCTCGAGAGCGCCACTGCGGGCGCCTCAGCGCCGGGACTCGTCCTCTCCCTGCACGGCGCCAGCGTGGAGGCGATCAACCAGGCCGACAGCTACAGCAGCAAGCCGGATCTCGCGATCATCGCGCCAACCAACCGCCGACCCTTCGGCTTCGACTGGGAAGACTGGGGACGCAAGGACGGAATCGAGGTCATGAACCTCGCGGTAGACCGCTTCAAGACCGACCCGACGCGGCAATACCTCACCGGTCACTCGATGGGCGGACACGGCACCTGGCAGCTGGGCGTGCATTTCCCCGGCCGGTTCGCGGCGATCGCCCCCAGCGCGGGCTGGATCAGCTTCGCAACCTACGCCGCGGCCCGCGGCAACGAGACCGGCAGCGAGCCGCAGAGCGTTGAGGAAATGGTCCGCCGCGGCGCGGCATCGAGCGACACGCTCGCGCTGCTGAGCAACCTGCAGTCGACCACCGTCGCGATCCTGCACGGCGATGCGGATGACAATGTCCCGGTCTCCGAAGCGCGACGGATGAAGGATGAACTCACCAAGGCCGCGCACCCCGACTGGCGTCTGTGGGAAGAGCCGGGCGCCGGCCACTGGTGGGACCAGGGCCAGTGGGGCTGGCTGCCAGGCGCGGCGTGCACCGACTACCCGCCGATCTTCGATCTCTTCGCGCGGCGGCGGCTGGCGCCCGCCGACGAGCTCACCGCGGTCGATTTCAGCACGGTGAGCCCGGCTGTGTCGGACACCTCGGGCTGGGTGCGGGTCGTGCGACAGACGCGGCCGATGGCGCTCTCCCGGGTACAGCTCGTCGTCGACCGCCAGGGCCGCAAGTTCCGCGGCACCACCTCGAATATCGACCGCCTCGGCCTCGATCTCTCCGTGCTCCGCGGGCAAGGCGCTGTCACGCTCGAGATCGACGGCCTCACCAGCACGCTCGACGGCGCCAGCGGCTGGGTCACGCTCGCGCGGCACGAGGACGGCTGGCGCATCGCCGATGTCGCCACGCTTTCAAAGAGCGGACACACCGTCGGTCCCTTCAAGGAAGCCTTCGACCGCCGGTTCGTGCTCGTCTACGGCACGCTGGGCTCGCCGGAAGAGAATGCGTGGTCCTTTGCGCGGGCACGCTACGACGCCGAGCAGTGGTGGTACCGCGGCAACGGCGCTGCGGAGATCGTCGCCGATCGCGACCTGGGCGCGATCGACCACGCGAACCGCAACCTCATCCTCTACGGCAACGCCGCGACCAACGCGGGCGTGCGCGACATGCTCACCCACGCGCCGGTGCAGGTGAAACCCGGCGCGGTGACCATCGACGGGCGCGATGTCGGCGGCAACGACCTCGCGGTGCTGATGGTGTACCCCGATGCGAGCGGCTCACGCCTCATCGGCGTCGTCGGCGGCACGGGCCTCGCCGGGATGCGCGCGACCGACCGTGCTGCCTATTTCGTCTCGGGCGTCGGCGTCCCTGATGTCGTGGTGTACGGCGTCGAGATGTTCGAGCAGGGCGCGGCCGGCCTCAAGGCCGCGGGGTTCTTCGGCCCCGACTGGAGCGTCGCATCGGGCGTGTGGGCGTGGAGCGAACCGGCGGCCTCGCAGTCGGAGTGATCGCAGCGCATCCCGGCGTACTCGAACGCCGAACAACGAAAGCGGGCCCCGGATCACTCCGGGGCCCGCTGTGTTTCTCGATCAGCTTCTCGAAACCCGACAAGCCTTACTGCTTGTCTTCCTTCACCTTGAACTCGGCGTCGATGACATCATCGTCCTTGCCGCCCGCGCCCGCCTCGGGCTTGGGCTCGACGTCCGGCCCGCCAGCCGCAGCGCCGCCCGCAGCGCCCTTCTTCGCGGCTTCCTCGTA
>JBDZUZ010000254.1:0-3059 GCA_040255445.1 Planctomycetaceae bacterium
CGGGCGGCGTCGACGGCGACGACATCCCGTTCTTCTTCGACCGCTGGCAGGCGGGTGGCTGCCCGTAAGCAGCCCGCGGCCGGTTGAACATTCTGAGTCTGTGACAGGGGCCCGCCGCGGAGACGCGGCGGGCCTTTCCATTCGGGGTGACCCGATGCACGACCGCACAAACAACGGGCCCCACCTCTCGGCGGGGCCCGCTCGGAGATCAGACCTCGGACCGTTGAATCACGGACGAACTATCAGCGGCGGCGACGGGCCGCCAGCAGGCCGCCCATGCCCAGCAGCGCCAGCGCGCCCGGGGCGGGCACGATCGAGGGATCGACGTACATCGCCAGCAGCTGGCCGCCCTGGACGAGCTCGCCAGGGATGTTGTAGTGGGCCTGCACATCGAGCAGGAACCAGCCGTCGCCGAGGATGTCGCGGGCGTCGATGATGCCCGAGGATTCCTCATCGCGGGTCAGGAAGTTGGGGCCGGCGGGAACACCGAAGAACTCCGGCGCGTGCTCGGCGATCTCGACGAAGCCGCCGCTGTCGATGTCGTACAACCAGATCTTGCTCAGCTGGTCCTGGCCGCCGATGTCTTCCTGGATGAGGATGCGGCCGTGGGAATCGATGGTCAGGTTGTCGAACATGTTGCCGCCCTCGCTGCCGTCGAGGAGGGTGTCGAGCGTGCCGCCGGCGAGCGGGTTGGTGACATCGTCGAACCGCATGCGGTAGAGGCGGGCGCGGCCGTCCTGCGTCTGGCTGTTGAAGCGGTCGGTGGTGACGAAGTAGAAGTCGTTCTCGAAGCCGGGGCGGGGATCGAAAGCGCCGTCCTCGGGGCGGAGCCACTGCGTGACGCCGTTGGCGTTGCTCGACGTTTCGAGCGCAGCGCCGGTGGTGTTGGTCACATCCCCGTGGTTGAAGAGGCTGAAGCGGGTGCCCGCGGCGGGGGCGGCAGCGCGGCTCTCGCTCGCCATGCCGTTGACGGCGATGCCGTAGAGGCTGCCGTTGGTCAGGCCGGCGCGCTCGATCGCGTTGCCCTGGTCGGTCTTGTCGCCGACGTAGACATAGAGCTGACCCTGGTTGCTGTCATCGAGGCCGACGACGACCGTCTTGGCGCTCGATGCGGGCGACGGCACCGAGTTCTCCCAGGAGAAGCGGCCCAGCGCGGGGAGCTGGTAGCTGCGGTTGGTCTCGGAACCGGTCAGGATGTGCGCGAAGGCGCGACCCTCGGCGCCGGCTTCCTCGCCGTTCATGAAGATCCGCTCGGTGGTGCCCAGGCTGCCGAAGGAGAACGCCGACACCGCGGGCAGATCGGCGGAGCAGAGGCGGTTGTAGGCCGTGGTGCCGGCGACGTACTGCGTGCCGTTCCACGTGAAGATGTCAGACGCCGACTGGTTGTGGTCGCGGCCGGCGACGACGGTGAGGTCGTTCTGGATCGTCCAGCGGGAGACGAACGCGCCGGCCGAGCCGTGGGCCCGGGCGATGCCGGCGGTGCTGCCCAGCTCGTGGTTCATCACGAGGTCGAACGAGCCGTTGCCGTTGCTGAAAGCGCCCAGGCCGTCGGGGATACCGACCATGCGGTAGCCATTGACCATGTCGCCGACGGTGAAGATCGAGGTCGTCGACACGCCGGGAAGCGTCGGCAGGACGTACGGGCTGGTCGTGGTGCTCGGGCCCGTGTTCTGACCCATCGCGGTCCCGGCGAGCGCGGCCAGAGCGACAGCGCACGCACCCATCACGGAGTGCTGAACCTTCATGTGAAACTCCTTGTCTCTCGTGAAACTCCCTGCGGCGGTCGGGGCCTCTCGCGGATGAGAGATAGTGCCGCCCGCCGATGGAGCAAACAGTACCGGGCGCTCAACAAGGGCCGGTTTCAGGTTCGGCAATTGGGCGCGAAGCGATTGTCAAAGTTGCGTGTGCGCTGCGGCGATGACCTGTCAACCGCGCAACAACCGCGCTGCGCGTGCGCACACGGCATCAACGCTCGCGGCGATGTGCAACGCTGCTGGCGTCAGGGGTTTGCGCATTGAATGCATGGAGCCGCGGGTCAGCGTGCGCTTCGGATGTTCGCATTCTCACTGGAGACACGTTCGTCCTGCGTGCGCGTCGGCAGCGGTTGCGGCGCCATCGGGTCGGGGAGGTCAAACTCGCCGTGGACGATGCGGTGCGACATGCCGAATCCCCAGCGGAGTGTGAGCGCGAAGCCGATCCCGCTGATGATGCGAGCGGCCCATTCCGCCTGCGTGTTGGTCGGCGGGATGTTCAGCCAGCTCAGGGCGAACAGCGGCACGAGCAGGGATGCGCTGATCCCCACGCCCGTCGCGATGAACACCAGCATGTTCAGCCGCCGCTGCCGCGGCGTGCTCGGTCGCTTGGTCCTGAACAACGGATAGTCCATCGGCGGCAAGTCTACCGCGCGTTCGGGGTTTTGATAGCCGGATCCGCGGCGTACCCCAGCAGCTTCGCCGCGGCGAAGGCCGGCGGGGACCACGGGGCGATCTGCGTGATGCGCTCGAGGGCCGCCGCGGCGGCGTCATCGGGCGGCGGGGTCTCGCCGTGCTCGGCGGTGTACGCCGCGAGGAGCTTCTCGGCCTCGGGGAGCGCGGCGGCGCGGCGGGCCTGCAGCGGCGCATCGACCCAGCGGAGCGCCTCGGCGAATCGCTCGGGCGTGGGCATCGTGTGGGCCATGTCGGCGTGGCTGAACATGGTCGCTGTGAAGCCGTCGCCGGTGAGCTGGCGGATGCGCTCGACCATCTCGTCGTAGTTGAAATCGGGCGGGCCGCCGATGCCGGCGATCGGGTGGTCGGCGATGAGTTTGCGGAGATCGCGGGCGGGCCAGTCGTTGGTCATGCCCATGCGGCCATCGGGGGCGCGGACCATGTGCGGGCTGTAGAGGCCGACGATGCCGATCGCGCCGGTGAAGACATCCGGCGCGTTGCACCACATCACCGACGCCATGCGCCCGCCGCCGGACATGCCGACGGCGTAGATGCGTGACTCATCGATGAGGTAGCGGGCGCTCGCGGTCGCCGCGGCGTCGAGCGCGAGTTGCATGCGGTCAATGGGCGGGC
>JBDZUZ010000255.1:0-3057 GCA_040255445.1 Planctomycetaceae bacterium
GCAACAGCGCGACCGGCGCCACTCACCGGCGAGCCGCCGGTGCCACGATGGGGGGTTGCCTTGGGTGTGCGCGGCTGCTGATTCGCTTGCGCCACAGCGCGGAGGAGGGTCGTTGCCGCGCGGCGGAGTTCGATGGGGCTGGGGGCCTTGGCCATCACCGCCATGAGCCCCTCGCGGCCGGCGCGGTGGTGGGAGCGGGCTTCGTGGTGGATGAACGCCGCGAGGTACGCGGCGATGTGGGGCTGGTTGGCCCAGTGCAGGGCATGGGCGATCGTGAGGTTCGCCGCGGCGGCGAAGCTGGGGATGTCCTCGTAATGGTCGCGGACGAAGAGGGTGAGGAGGGCGCTGTCGTGGTCGGAGAGGGGCACCAGGGAGCCGGGCGGCGGGGCGGCGGGGGGTTGCGGGGCGGCGGCCTGATGGGCTGGCTGGGAGGCGGACGGGTTCGATGTTTGATTGGGTGCGACCATGCGGGGAGGGTACCGCGGGGGGCGGGGTGTGCAAGGGGGGTGATTGGATTTTGGGTGGGTGGGCTGACATACAGGTGTCAGTCGATCATTTCGCGGTTGGCGCGAGGCGTACCTGTGGTAGGTTCACGGCCAAGCCCGGGGGAGAGTTGGATGCGCTGCATCGGATCTGTGTTTGCGATGGTCGTTGTCTACGTCGCCCCTTTCGAGGCGGCTGCGCAACCATCGAATCCGGGGCCGTTCTCATTGATCACCGCCGCCGGCAATCGCGGCTGGGACCGTGATGAGGTGATACCCGGCACTGTGCGGGGACGCGGAGCGGTTGACTACGCGTACAGGATTGGTGTGGGCGAGGTGAACACCGGCCAGTGGATGGCGTTCATCAACACCTTCTCCGCGCGGGCCGACGCCCCATCGTCGCTCGGGCTCCCGCTCAACTGGGGCGCCGTCCCTGATCCGGCGTATTTGGGGCCTGGGACCCGATATCAGCTGTCCGCGGCGTACACGAACCCGGCACTACACCCAGTCGGCGGAATCACGTGGCGCGAAGCGGCGATGTACTGCAACTGGCTGCACAACGGGATGTCAAGCAATCTTTCTGCGATCGTGGACGGCGCGTACGACACGTCGACATTCGGATACTCTCAGCCCGGTGTCTTCACGGACCAGGTTGCGCACCATCCGAGTGCCCGCTATTGGATCCCGACGCTCGACGAATGGATGAAGGCCGCGTACTACGACCCGACTGCTGATCGGTGGAACCTGTGCTCGACGGGCTCGGACGTGCCTGCAATAGGCGGGTTGCCCGGCGAAGGGGCTGTGAACGCCGGGTTTACACTTCCATTCGGCGGTCACCTACATGTGCCTACGCAGAGTTACCCGCAGACGCGCAGCCCGTGGGGGCTGATGGATACTGCGGGATCGGTTGCGGAGTTCACGGAGTCGTTGCTGATCGTCGATGCCCCTCCGCTTGAGTACTACCGCGCGGTCAAAGGGTCCTTCTACGGCGGCGGCTTGAATGGGGATCTCGGGATCGGCCACGGGGCACGGCAAGTTGATATGCGGTGGCTCGTCCAAGGTGTTCGTATCGCTTCTGCGGTTCCTACGCCGGCGACCGGTGCGGTCCTGTTTGCGGCGGTTGCGATCTTCAGGCGGAATCGGGCCACTGACATCTCATTAACGGGTACGCCAACGTCCGGAGCGTAGCGGAGTACGCGTTTGTCGAGCGGCGGCGTTATCGGGAAGTCCGCCCTTCCGGGCGGGGGTCGTAGTTGGCCGCAACCGGAGGCTTGCTCGTCGGGCTGCGCCCGGCTCGCCGCGCCTCCGGCAACCATCGTGGGCCCTCCGGGCCTGGAGGCATCGATGCTTGCGGATTGTCTTTCTCCGGGGTACCCCCACGCTCCGCGTGGGGCGGATGTGCAATCGCTTCGCTCGACGGCGCGGCCCGTAGCATCGCCGTTCCGGCGATGCGTCTCTTCTGTTGCACGAGCTGCGCACACGCCGATCCGCACCGCCGGAACGGCGGTGCTACGGGTTGAGCGCGAGTGCGACGATGTTGCTCTTCCTCTTCACACGGAGTGTGGGGGTACCCAAGCCATCGCGCGATGCACTTCGGCCGTGGCACCGGCGGCTCGCCGGTGGGTGGCGTGACTCGCGCGGAGGTCTCAGGAACTTGGAGCGGCGTGCGGCGATCGGTGCGCGCCTTGTGAGATCGAGCGAGCGGTGTTCGCGGGTGCACCATCGTCGGGAGTCGGTGCACGTTCTTCAGCAACAGCGCGATGGGCGCTGCTCACCGGCGAGCCGCCGGTGCCACGGGGGAGGAGCCATCCAAAACGCAACCGGGCCGCGTTGTGCACGCGGCCCGGTCGGTTCATTCAGTTGTCGTCGCGCTTACTTCGCCTTCACCGGCGCCCGGCCCACGCTGTAGTAGGTGAAGCCGGCGTCCTGGAGCACGCCGCGGCGGTAGAGGTTGCGGCCGTCGAAGATCACCGCTTCCTTCATCAGGCTCGCGAGCTTGGCGAAGTCGGGGCTCTTGAACTCGTCCCAGTCGGTGGAGATGACCAGGCCGTCGGCCTCGCGGACGCACTCGTAGAGGTCGTTCACGATCTCGACGCCCGGGCCCATCTCGGCACGGACGTTATCGTTGGCGACGGGGTCGAAGCCGACGACCTTGGCGCCGTAGCCCATGGCCTTGCGCATCAGGGTGAGCGCGGGGGCCTCGCGGATGTCGTCGGTGCGCGGCTTGAAGGCCAGGCCCCAGAAGGCGAGCTTTTTGCCGGTGAGGCCGCCGTTGCCGTTCTTGGCCTTGTAGTGGCCCATGATCTTGTCGAAGAAGCGGTCGCGCTGCTTCTGGTTGACCTCGTGGACGGACTTGCTCAGCCGCGCCTCGATGCCGGCCTTGTCGCCCATCATGATGCAGGCGAGCGTGTCCTTGGGGAAGCAGGAGCCGCCGTAGCCCAGGCCCGGGTAGAGGAACTGGTTGCCGATGCGCTTGTCGGAGCACATGCCCTCGCGGACCTTGGCGATGTCGGCGCCGTAGGCCTCGCAGAGATTGGCCATCTCGTTGATGAAGCTGATCTTCATCGCGAGGAAG
>JBDZUZ010000256.1:0-3055 GCA_040255445.1 Planctomycetaceae bacterium
GTCGCCACCGGCAAGTACTCCCGCGAGCAGCTCGTCGCCTCGGGCGCCGACCTCGCCGTGGACGACCTGTCGGATGTGGATGCGATCTTTGACTGGCTCGTGAAACCGCCGCACGCGGCATCCAGCGCAACCAGCGCCGGGGCCTAGCATCCGCCGGGGAACGCCGCCGCCGCGGCGTCACGGAGCCAGCAATGTCCGAGAGCTACCGCGCACTCTGCAACGACTTCTACATCAACCAGAAGGTCTCGGTGAAGATGGATCTCCCGCGGACGCGGGAGACCGTGCTCGACCTCTTCGAGCGCCTCCGCCGCCAGTTCCCCGAGATGAACAGCTTCCGCCGCTACCGCGAGGAGCTGGCCCTCGAATCACCGACGACCGACATCCCGCACCGCTGGGTCGCCGTCCGCAACAGCACGATCCGCTCCGGGTGCGTCAACGCCGAGACCCTCGCCGACGGCTACGCCCTGCACAAGCAGGTGCTCGAGGCCGTGCCGCCCTTCCTCTCGATCAGCCCGCTCGACATCGACTTCATCGAGGTCCTCTACGGCTTCGATCTCGCCGCCGGCGGCAACCACGATGCGATCGTGCTTGATGCGCTCGTCGCCGGCACCACCCTGGCATCCCTCGCCGACATCCCGGGCGCCACCGCCATCGACTGGCAGCCCGTGGTCGGCATCGCCCTGGGTCAACGAGGCGACCTCGAGGCCTACTTCGAGGTCAAGACCCGCTCCCGCGCCGGGGCCGGCCGGCCCGAAGGCCCCGAGGGCGACCCCATCAGCGTGTACCTCACCCTCCGCAAGTTCGGGCCCTTCACCGACCTCAAGGCCATGGGCGATGTCTTCGATGGTCTGGCCGACCGCGCTGAAGACCTCATCGAAAACCATGTCCTCCCGGGCCTGCTCATGCCGATCCGAGAAGCGATCGCTTCCGGCAACGCCTGACCGCCCCGCCGGTACAGGGTGACGGGCCGTGCCGGGGCCACGCAGGAGAACCGATGGCGTTTGATCCGCCGACCAACGCACTGATCATGCTCGCCCAAGCCGCGCAGCAGAAGTCGTCCGTCTTGGGCACGGTCTGGCTGTGGCTGGGCATCCTGATCGTGGTCGTCATCGCCGGCGGCGTGGCGATCATGATGTACCGCCGCAAGGTGCTGGCGAACGACGATGCATCCGCCTCGGCGGGCGGCATGATGGACGACCTCCGCCGCATGCGCGATTCCGGCCAGATGTCCCAGGAGGAGTACGACGCGGTCCGCCGCAACCTCGCGGCGAAGATCGCCGGCCGCCCGCTCGATCCCGGCCCCAGTGCCAGCTCCGGCCGCGCGCGGGCCGCGCCCGCGCAGAAATCGCCTGATTCCGGCGGCAACCGCCCGTCCCGGCCCGAAGCGCAGAAACCGCGCCCCGACGACCAGCCCTGACCCGGGAACGCCGGCCCCGCCAAGGCATCAAACCAGCCATCCAACCCCGCGGCACGCGGTTTGAGGGCAACAGACCCCTCCGGAAGTGCAGATGTTGCCGATACCGGCCGATACACTCCGGTCAGCAGCCATCCACCATCCACCAGGCCCTCAACGACAGGCCCCCACGAGGACTTCATGGCCAAGAACAAGTCAGACGGGAACGACACGACCGGGCGTGAAGACCAGGGGAACTTCCGGGGCCGGAAGGTCACCACCTGCTCCTTCTGCGGCAAGACCAGCCGCGATGTGGGCCCGATGGTCGAGGGCCCCAACTCGGTCTACATCTGCACCCACTGCACCGAGCTGTGCCAGAACATCTTCAAGCAGGAGAAGCGCCGGGTCAGCACCGTCTCGACCTCGCTGCGCGACCTGCCAGCCCCCCGCGAGATCAAGGAGTTCCTCGACCAGTACGTGCACGGCCAGGACATGGCCAAGCGCGCCCTCTCGGTCGCGGTCCACACCCACTACAAGCGGCTCCTCCACATCGAGTCGGCCGAGGCCAGTTCGGTCGAGCTCGACAAGTCCAACATCCTCATGATCGGGCCGACCGGGTCGGGCAAGACCCTGATGGCCAAAACCCTGGCCCGGATGCTCAAGGTCCCCTTCGCCATCGGCGATGCGACGACCCTGACCGAGGCCGGCTACGTCGGCGAGGACGTCGAGAACCTGCTCCTCAAGCTCCTGCAGGCCGCGGACTTCGATATCGAGGCCGCCCAGCGGGGCATCATCTACATCGACGAGATCGACAAGGTCGGCAAGACGAGCAACAACGTCTCGATCACGCGCGATGTCTCGGGCGAGGGCGTGCAGCAGAGCCTCCTCAAGATGCTCGAGGGCACGATCAGCAACGTCCCGCCCCAGGGCGGCCGCAAGCACCCCGAGCAGCAGTACATCCAGCTCGACACCACGAACATCCTCTTCATCTGCGGCGGCACGTTCGTCGGCCTGGAAGAGATCATCCGCCGCCGCCTGGGCCGCACCAAGATCGGTTTCCACTCGACCGGCCAGGTCCGCACCACCAGCGAGACCGAGGAAGCCGGCGAGGTGCTCGCGCAGGTCACGCCCGATGACCTCATCGAGTTCGGCATGATCCCCGAGTTCGTCGGCCGCCTGCCGATCATCGCCCCGCTCATGCCGCTGACGGTCGATGCCCTGGTCTCGATCCTCACCGAGCCCAAGAACGCGCTGGTGCGTCAGTACCAGCACCTCTTCGGTCTCGAGGGCGCCAAGCTGACCTTCACCGACGATGCGCTCCGCAAGGTCGCCCGCCGCGCTGTGAAGCGCGACACCGGCGCCCGCGCCCTCCGCGCCGTCATGGAAGAGATCATGCTCAGCCTGATGTACCAGCTCCCCGAGCTGGATAACGACGGCGCTCACTACGTGATCACCGAGGACGCCATCGAGAACCCGCGGGAACTGCAGGCTCTGCGGGTCAAGCGGAAGGAGTCGGCGTAAGCCGAAGGCACAGAGGCACGAAGGCACAAAGGCACGAAGTGATTTGAACCACGGGGCGATCGGCGATGCCGGTCGCCCCGTTTGTTTTTGGTGTGCCGAGCATGTTCGATCACCCGGAGGTGGAAGTCCTCTGGCCAACCT
>JBDZUZ010000087.1:0-16057 GCA_040255445.1 Planctomycetaceae bacterium
TGCGCCGCGCCGCGTGACTCGGACGGCGGATGGGCGGGGATGCAGCGCAGCTGATTGTTCAGCCCCCGTCCGAGGTGCGCGTTCCTGCGCGAGCTGACCCCAACACATCGGCAGAATGCCGATGCCACGGAAGGAATCAATCGCGCACTGCGTGCTGCAACGCTACAAGGCTGTAGGCTGTGATGAGGACCGGGTTGTTCTCCATCCAGCGGTCGTCGATCGATTTGAAGGAGCCATCCTCGTTCTGCAGTTCGGCGAGGCGCTCGATCAGGTCGTGGCGCCAGTTGTGGTGTTCGATGCCGCCGCTGGCGTTCACCGTCTCGATCGTCGGCTCGCCCCAGGCGTCGAGCGCCTTGGAGAAGGCGATGATGTAGTAGTAGAACCCATCGGTGCCGATGCCGGGGTTCTCTTCGACGGTGTAGTGGTGGCGCATCCAGTCGAGCACCGCGCGGACGCGGGGGTCATCGCGGCGGAGGTCGGCGTAGATGTAGCTCTTGAAGCCGACATAGCTCACCGAGCCGTAGGCGCGGAGGCGGCTGGCGGTGGTGCCATCGCTGAGCGTTTCCTCGATCTCGCCGGCGAAGCTCTGGCCGACGCCCTGCTCGTCCTTGTTCACGCTGGTCGCGTAGATGAAGCCGCCCTGTGTTGAGCCCTTGGCGTAGGGCATGTCGTTGATCGGCATGCCTTCGTAGCGCTCGACCATCTGGATGCGCTCGAGGAACTTCACCGCCCGCTGCATCGCCGGGTCGTCGCCATCGATGCCGGCGTTGTGCATCGCCTCGATCGCGAAGCCGGTGTTGGAGATGTCGGGCCGGCCGCGGTTACCGTAGCCGAAGCCGCCGTAGTACGGGTGCGACGGCGGCACGCGCTCGGCGCCCTCGGCCTGCCCGCTCTCGATCGCGCCCTCGCCGTACTGCAGGCCCTTCAGGTACGCGATCGCCTTGTCGACCGCGCTGCGCACTTTCGGGTCTTCGACTTTCGCGAGCGTCATCACCGTGATCGCGGTGTTGTAGCTGGGGAGGATCTTGTCGTAGATGCCGCCATCGGCCTGCTGCATGCTCAGCATGTAGTCGATGCCTTTGACGACGGCCGGGTCCTTCGCGCCGACACCCGGCTGCATCATCATCCCATCAACGACGAGGCCGGTGATGGCGGGGAAGTTGGGCCCGCCCTCATTGATTGACCAGCCGCCGCTCGCGTGCTGCTGGCCGCGCAGGTACTCGATCGCCTTGGCGATCATGCGCTCGGCCTTGGCGATGTCGGGCTTGTCGTCATCCGCGATCGCCGCGGCGGCCTGCTTGGTCGTCACCGGCTGCGCCGGGGCGGCGGCGAGCGTGTGGAAGGCGTGGAGCGAGAGTGCAAAGCCGCACACGGTGATCAAGAGCAACCGATGCATCGTCAATTCTCCCTGCGCCCACGAGCCGGTGACGGAACTGTTGTGATGAACTCAGGTCTCGAGATGATCTCCGGCGGGCGTCGTGGCCTCTCTCCGGGCGAGTCACTGTACCTCGGCGGGCGGCGGCGGGTTCAGGCCTGCTGCCGTCGCTCGGCATCGAGGATCACCGCCGCGCCGGCCGCCGCGGCGGTCTCGATCCGCAGGATGTGCGGCCCGAAGCTCGCTCGCACCGCCCCCGCGCGCTCGGCCTGCACGATCTCCTCGGGCGTGAAGCCGCCCTCCGGGCCGATGAGGAGCACGATCTCCGCCGCGCCGGTGGCCTGGTACGGCCCGCCCGCGCCGTCTGCGATGATCAGCGCCGCGTTGCGTTGCTTCGCGCGCTCGAGCGCCTTCGCGAGCGAGACCGATTCACCGATCTCCATCACCCACGCGCGGCCGCACTGCTTCGCGGTCTCGATCGCGATGCGTTCGAGGCGGTCGAGCTTGCCCTGGCGGGGCTCGACGACGGTGAGCGCGGTGTCGAGCGGGGCGTAGGCCGCAGCGCCGAGCTGCCCGAGCTGATCGACCATGCGTTCGAGACGCTCGCCCTTGGCGGCGGAAGCGAGCACGACCAGCCGCGGCCGCTCGGGCGCGAACTGGTCGATGCGTTCGATCGCGGCGGTGAGGGCCCACTCGCCGCGGACCTTGCCGGTGGCGGCGATCCGCGCGGTCGCGGCGAGCCCGCGGCCGTCGAGGAGGCGGACGCGATGGCCGAGCTCGAGCCGCTTGACGCGGATCGCGTGCTGGGCTTCAGGACCGGTAACCTCGATCGCGCTGGCCGGATCGGCGGGGTTGAGGGGTCCGGTCTGGCCGGCGAAGCGGTCCAGGAGACCTTCAAGAAGGATGGAGTGTTCGGCCATCGGGCGACTTTCTATGCTGTGCCCCCACGCCTGTGGGATCCGGGCTCGGACCCCGGCTGGAGTGGATGAATACTCGGACCGATAGTGACCAGCGTCTGGTGTTGGTACGCTCCACGCACGCAGGTGCGGAGGGGCCAGAACCGCAGTCCTTGCCCGGAGATGTCGGGCCCTTCGCAGCATGTCGTCGCCGCAGCCGCAACCCGTTGACCCGAACGATATCGGAGACCTCGCCTCCGAGATCGATGATCTGCTGCGCGAAGCGGACCGCGAGGCGGGCACGCCCGCGCCCGCGACCAAGCCCGCGGAGGCGGCGAGCGACCCGGATCATGATGACATGCTGGCGCAGATCGATTCGCTCACGGGTCAGATCGACTCGCTGCTGAGCGATGCCGCGGGCGAGGACGAGGAGCCCGCGGCGGAGGCCGCAGCGCCGCAGCAGATCGACCTGACCGCCGAGTCATCGAGCGAGATGGCGCAGGCGGACCAGGCGGAGATCGACCGGATGCTCGCCGAGGCGGGCATGCTCGACACGCCGGCGAAGAAGCCCGAGCCTGCGAAGGCGGCGCCGGTCGCGGCAGCGCCCGCTCCCGCACCGCCCGCGGCGGCCGAGTCTGGTTCGGACGCTGAGGCGGATGCACCCGCGGCGGGGGGGCCCACCGCCGATGCGATCGCATCGCTGGATCGTCAGCTCGCGCAGCTCACGGAAGAACTAACGGAGATGGAGGAGTCGCGGATCGGGGAGGCGCCCGCGCCGGCTCCGGCCCCTGTTGCGGCCGCGCCTGCTCCTGTCCCAGCTCCTGCTCCAACGTCCACGCCCGCGCCCGCGCCCGCCGCGACACCGGCACCCGCGGCGGCGGCGTCACCTTCAACTGCGCCCGCACCTGCACCTTCTGCACCGGCTGCAGCGGCCGCGAAGGCGCCCGCTCCGGAGCCCGAGCCGGCGATCGCAGCGCCCGCGGCGGCGGCGGTCGTTGCTCCCGCGGTTCCGGTCACGCATCGGCTGGCTGCCGTCCTGATGCCGGTGGCGAAGGTGATGGCCGCGCCGCTGGCGAGCAAGCCGAAGATCGTGCGCGACACGCTGGGGTGGATCGCCGCGAGCACCTGCTTCTGGGCCGCGATCATCTGGGGCTATCTGCTCTTCCTGCACGATCCGAACCCGGCGAAGCACGAGCCGCCGCCGTTCAATTTCGCGGAGTCGAAGCTGCCGCAGCCGCCGGCGCCGAAAGCCGAGGCCCACGCCGCGGCGGAGGGGCATGGTGATGCGCACGGGAAGAAGGATGCGCCCGGCAAAGCGGACGCCAAGAAGGCCGATGCCAAGAAGAAGGACAGTCACGGCGGCGGGCATTGATCGCGGTGATCGCCGCGGCGGTTGATCAGCCGCCCTTGCCGGCGGGCTCGCCCGCGTCTTTCTCTTCCGGGTCGGTCTTCGCGGGGGTATCCGCGGACTCCTGCTGCTTCGCGGCTTCTTCGGCCTCTTTGGCTTCCGCGGCGGCGAGCCGCTCGGCGATGCGGGCCCGCCAGTCCTTGTCGAGCTCCTCGAAGGAGATGCCGAAGACCTCGCGGGTGGCGGTGTCGATCTCGGCGCCCTGCGCGAGCGCGGTGAGCCAGGCGTTGCGGCCCTCGCGCTGGTAGCGCTCGCTGATGAAGCTCATCATGTGCAGGCCCTGCGTGTAGACGTGGCCCATGAACTCGCGCGGCGTGTTGTGGAAGTCGGAGATCTGGTCCCACGGCGCGAGGTTGTCGCGCTTGGCCCAGCTCAGGACGCGGCGCTCGGCGCGGTCGCCGGTGAACTTGTTCGCGGCGAGCTCGGCGACGCCTTCGAGCACCCACCAGGGCATCTCGCTGGACTTGTCGCCCAGGACGAACGTGGCGCAGTGGCCGTACTCGTGCGCGATGACGTTGCGGAGCGCGGCCGGCCCTGTGCGCGAGCTGGCGAGCAGCTTGATGGGCTCGCCCGGCTCGTTCCAGCCGCCCAGCGGATCTTCGTACGCGAGCGCGATGGAGGCCTGCAGGTGCTTCATCGAGCCGTAGAGCTTGATCTGCTGCGTGTGGCGGGAGAGGTCGGAATCGGCGAGGCCGAAGCCCTCTTCGACATGATCGCGGACGGCGATGAAGGCCTCCGCAGCGCGGGCGGCGAGTTCATCGAGCCCGGGGTCGTGCATGACGAGCACGCCGGGGGCGATGTGGGTCTCCCACGCTTCGCCGGCGTAGCGGTGCCATTCATCGCGCTGGATGAAGCGGGCCTTGAAAGTGATGGTGCGGGCGGGCTTGCCCTCAATGTTCCAGTCGATGGTGAGATCGCCGACGACCGATCCGTCGTCCTGGCGGGCGAAGTCGCCGAGCGTGTACTTGACGGCCTCGGTCTTGACGCGGACGAAGTCCTTGGCGAAGTACTTCTGCTCGTTGAGGAACTCTTCATCATCGGGCCAGACGAGCGAGAGGTAGGCATCGACACGCTGCGCGATGACGGCATCGGCCATGGCGGTGAGGGTGCGCTCGATGGAGGTGCGGGTCTTGGCGTCGTCCTCGCGCGCGATGTGCTGCGCGGCGGAGGGCGCGGTGGTGGTGGCGGTGGTGATCGCCGCGGCGGGGGCGGCGGTCAGGGCGGCGAGGGCGAGGAGGAGGGCTGTGGCGGGGCGGTGGATTGGCATGGGAGAGATGCTAACGGGGGGTCGGGGCGGCTGGGGCGGGTCGCCGCCGCGGGATGGGGGGAGGGGAAAATCGTGGGATTCGATTGTTGCGTTTGATTCGGTTGGGCGATAGACTTGGGGGACGTTGCAGCCGTGTTCGGGAGGCTTTGGCATGTACACCGATATGACGCCGGGAGGTTCGCAGTCGAAGGCTCTGTCGATGGAGGACATCCGCCGCGCTGCGGACGCCGCGGAGGTACTGGGCAAAGTCGCGACGGACGAGCGGCCGCTCACGCTGAGCGCGGAGGATGGCAGCGCTGTCGAGTTGCCTGGCGAGGCGGCGCGGCTGTTGGTGTTGATGCTGAAGGAGTTGGGCCAGGGGCGCACGGTGTCGATGCTGACGGATGATGATGAACTGACGACGCAGCAGGTCGCGGATCTGTTGCGTGTGTCGCGGCCGTGGGTGGTGAAGGAGATCGAGGAGGGGCGGCTGCCGGCGCGGGCGGTGGGGACGCATCGGCGTGTGCGGGTGGGCGACTTCGTCGCGTATCAGCAGAGGTTTGATGCGAAGCGGAAGGCGGCGCTGGACAGGCTCTGGGAGTTGAACGAGAAGTACGGACTCGAATGAGAGTCGGTAGACTCCCCGCCCATGCCGAGCATCGTCGCTGTTCTTGACGCCTGTGTGTTGTTCCCGGCGACGATGCGCGATGTGCTGATGCAGTTGGCGGCTCACGGGTTGTTTGAGGCGAAGTGGTCTGCGCAGATCCACGCCGAGTGGATGAAGGCGATCCGCGAAGCGAGGCCGGACATCCCGGTGGCGGACGTTGAGGCGATTCGGGCCGCGATGGACGACTCGGTCCCGCAGGCGATGGTCTTTGAATACGAGGACCTTGTCAGCGGGCTGTCGCTGCCGGATCCTGGCGATCGGCATGTTCTCGCCGCGGCGATGCGTGCGGGCGCCTCGGTCATCGTGACGCTCAATCTGCGGCACTTCCCCGAGGCCGTGCTCGCCCCGCTCGGCGTTCGCGCGCAGCACCCGGATCTGTTTCTGAAGAGCGTTCTCGCCGCGGCACCGGACTTGGTGGTCGATGCGCTCGCGGAGATGCGGCAGCGGTGGAAGCGGCCGCCGTTCGCAAGCGAGCGATTCCTCGATGTGCTCCGCGATCGCGGTCTGCCAGAGACCGCGGCAGCGTTGCGGCCCTTCATACGTCGTCTCTGAACCGCCTCACCGCATCCCGTCGATCACGCGCAGGATATCGCGCACACCCTCAACCTCCGGCAGCGGCGAGATGTAGTCGCTCGCTTCCTTGATCGCGGGGTCGGCGTTGGAGGGGCAGGCGAACCAGGCGACGTGTTCGCGGATTGCGAGGTCGCCGGGCATGTCGCCGATGCCGGCGAGGCGCGATGTGTCGAGGCCGGTGCGTTCCTTCAGCCGGCGGATGCCGCTGCCCTTGCTCACGTGCTCCAGATCAAGATTGATCCAGGCGACGGTGCGGGAGACGCGGAATGGCCAGGAGCGCTTCGCGAACTCGGTCTTGAGCCGCGGCATCTGCGCCATGAGCAGATCGGTGTCGGGGTGCCAGAGGGAGATCGAGGCGGTCTTGCCGGGCTGGATGACGACGCCCAGCGGGATGAGCTCGGCTTCGAGCCACAGCGTCGCCTCGTGCACCGCGGCGAGGTGGTCGGCGGTGATGGCGGGATCGCGGAGGTAGAGGTTGCCGCGGGGCTCGTAGAGCCAGACGCCGTTCTCGCAGATGCACGGGGCCATGTCGTTGGCGAGGAAACGGCACATGGCCTCGGCGTAGGGCTGCGGCCGGCCGCTGCAGACGGTGAGCACGGGGCGGTCGCGGCGGTCGCGGGCGAGTTCGTTGTGCGCGGCGATCTCGGCGAGCGCGGCGGCGTGCATGGGCGCGGCGGATTCGGGGCCGAGGCAGCCGTCGATATCTGAGATGATGAGGTCGAAGCGGGGGGAGTTGTCCATGCGGACGGGGGCTGGGGCGCTGGGTGTGGGCATGGCGCGGGAGTGTACGGGGGCTTCTGTGTGGCATCGGCATTCTGCCGATGAGGAGGCGCACCGTGCGGATCGCCGCTTCAGATCTCGGAACGGCACTATCGGCGACGACGCTGCATGCGTTCTGGCCCTCGTCCGAGGTGCGCGTTCGTGCGCGAGCGGCGCACAACACATCGGCAGAATGCCGATGCCACGGAAGGGTGGCCGATGCCACGGAGCACCTACGATGTCGCGTGGATCCCGATGACCATGTCTGCCTGTGCTTTCATGTGTCGCTGCGGAAGATCCGGACCTTTCTGGCCCGGGAGAACCCGCCGGTGGCATCGCTGATCTCCGAGTGTCTCTCGGCGGGGACGGGGTGCATGTGGTGTGTGCCGTTTCTCAAGCACCTGCACGCCCAGCACATGCGGGGGGAGACGCCGGACCTGAAGGTCTCGCCGGAGAAGTATGTGAGCGACCGGGCGAGCTACCGGGAGAGCGGGAGCCGGCCGGAGGGGAGCGGGCCCGGCGAGGGGTCCGGGGACGCGACGCCGCCGGAATGAGTGTGGAAAAGTCTTTCCGTTCCCTGTCGGTTCCGGTTCAATAGGAAGACACGCCCCTCAACCCACCCCGGCCAAGGATTCGGCCATGACGATGCAGGACGCCTCACCCCGCCGCCGCCGCGGCCGCTTCGAGATGGAGCCGATCTCCGCGCAGTCGCTCTTCGAGCGGCAGGCGCCCCACAGCCTCGAGGCGGAGATGTCGCTCTTGGGGTCGATGATCCTCGATCCGGCGTGCATCCCCGATGTGCTGGGGGTGGTGAAGGGGCCCAGCGACTTCTACAAGGAGTCGCACGGCCACATCTACACCGCGGTGCGGGACATCTACGACATCCGCAACTCGGGCGACCTTGTTCAGATCCAGGACCTCCTGCGCGACCGCAAGGTGTATGACCAGTGCGGCGGGGCGGACTATCTCGTCGAGCTCGCCAACTCGGTGCCGACCTCGGTCAATGCCCCGCACTTTGCCCGCATCGTCGCGGAGAAGGCCAAGCTGCGGCGGCTGATCGATGCCGCGGGGCAGATCCTCTACGACGCCTACCACGTGGGCGATCTGGGGCCCGACGGCGCCCGCGAGGTGCTCGACAAGGCGGAGATGTCGGTCTTCGAGATCGCGCAGGAGTCGCAGGCGACCGATCCCCAGAGCCTCGCGGATCTGCTGCAGATCGAGATGCAGCGGATCGAGTCGGCGGAGTTCGATGGCGGCGGCTGCACCGGCCTCAAGAGCGGGTACCACGAGCTTGACGATTACCTCCGCGGCTTCCAGCCCGGCGAAATGCTGATCCTCGCCGCGCGTCCCTCGATGGGCAAGACCGCTCTGGCGATGAACCTCGCCGAGCAGATCGCGATGGGGGGCGTGCCCGTCGCCGGCGCGCCCGCGACGCAGCGGATCCCCGTCGGCGTGTTCAGCCTTGAAATGTCCAAGAACGCGATCATTCAGCGTCTCCTGAGCGCGCGGTCGGGCGTGTCTTCGCAGGAGCTCCGCGGCGGCCGTATCAGCGACAAGGACCTGCACAAGCTGATTCTCGCGAGCGAGGATCTCAAGAGCGCACCGATCTATATCGATGACACGCCGAACCTGACGATCCTGAACCTCCGCGCCAAGGCGAGGCGGATGGTGGCGCAGCACGGTGTCCGCGCGATCATGATTGACTACCTGCAGCTGATGTCCGCTCCCGGCGCTGCGCGGGAGAGCCGCCAGGTCGAGGTGTCGACGATCAGCCGCGGCGTCAAAGCCCTGGCGCGCGAGCTCAACATTCCAGTTGTGTGTCTGAGCCAGCTCAACCGCGCCAGCGAGCAGCGCGAAGGCAACCGGCCGCGGATGTCGGACCTGCGCGAATCGGGCTCGATCGAGCAGGACGCCGACGTGATCATGCTCCTGCACCGCGAGGACTACTACCACGTGCAGGACGAGGAGTGGAAGGCGGAGAACCCGGACAAGCTGGGCGTCGCCGAGGTGATCATCGCCAAGCAGCGAAACGGCCCGACGGGCATCGTCAAACTCCTCTGGGATTCGAACACGACGCGGTTCAAGAACTACGACCCGCACGCGCACGAGCCGCCGGGGATGCCCGGCGGCGGGTACAACTCGCCGTCCGCCGCGGCGGCGTCGTTCCCGGGTTCGCGTCCGTACGCGGCGCCGGCGGCGGGTTCGGGCCCGCCGCGTTCGACGGGCAGCGCCGGCGGATCGTGGATGTCCAGCGCGGGGCCGGCGCCGGCCGCGCCCGCCGCGCCGCTCGACCCCTTCGAGGATGCACCGTTCGACACCGGTTCCTCGCCCAAGCCCATGGGTAGTGGTGGGGGTGGGGGTGGCGAATCCCGCCCCGCGGCCGGCAGCGCGTTTGGCGGCCGTGCCCGCACCGGGCCGATCAACAACCACCGCGACGGCGGCGGGCCGGAGATCGACACCGGCCCGAGGCGCGAGCCCCCGCCGTTCGATCCCGGCATGGACGATGATCTGGACGACATTCCCACCTGAGCCGCCTGACTCTCGGCGCGGCCGAAGGGCGAATACTCAGGACATGCTGCCCCCATCCCTGGCCAAGCGTTTCGCCTCGACGCGGCTGCTCCCCGAGCGGCTGCCCGACGATCCGTTCCCGATGTTCGTCGAGTGGTACAACGACGCGCAGGAGCGCAAGGCGCAGCCCAACCCAAACGCGATGACCATCGCGACGGTGGATCCCGATGGTGCACCCTCGGCGCGGATCGTGCTCTGCCGCGGCATCGATGTGGAGCGCGGGTATGTGCGCTTCTACACGAACTATCACGGCCGGAAGGGTGAAGCGCTGGAGCGGCATCCGGTCGCCGCGCTCCTCTTCCACTGGGACGACAGCGACCAGCAGGTGCGGATCGAGGGCCCGGCGATCAAGGCGCCGACGCACGAGAGTGATTCGTACTTCGCCACCCGACCGTGGGAGAGCCGGCTGAGCGCGTGGGCGAGCGACCAGAGCCGGCCGCTGACCTCGCACGAGCATCTGCTCGAACAGGCCGAGGAGGCGATGGCGAAGCTGGGGATCACGGTGCAGGATGTCGAGACCAAGGGGAACGCGGTGCATATCCCGCGGCCGCCGCATTGGGGCGGGTTCCGGATCTGGGCGCAGCGGGTCGAGCTCTGGCTGGGCGGCCCCGGGCGGTTCCACGACCGGGCCCGGTGGACGCGGACGCTGACCCCGGGCTCCGCCAGCGACCCGGAGCGTGCGTTCGCGGCCGGGCCGTGGCTGGCGCAGCGGCTGCAGCCGTGATGGTCGCGCGTGTTCTCGGACGCTGAAGATTCCGACCAGAAAGCCCGTTTCGCTCGCTCAGGGGGCGGATGCGGAACGCCGATGAATCAGATGTGGGCCGCGTCCCTCGATCCGCTCGGATCGGGCGGTCAGTGATCTCGCGCCGCGATGCGTTGGGGTTCGTTCATGCTTGCTCGGGGTGGACAATGAAGTCGCGGAGTCTCCTGACCGCGGCGGAGATCGCCGGCGTGATCAACGCGCTCGATGAACGCCTGAGCCGCATCGGGCTGGAGTCCCAGCCGGAGATCGCGCTCAAGATCCTCGATCTTGCGTCGCGGCCCGAGTCGCAGCTCCAGGACTACGCCAAGGTCATCAAGTCCGATGCCGCGCTCTCCGGGCGGCTTCTCAAGCTCTCGAACTCCGCGCTCTTTGCGCAGCGGCGCAGCGTGACGAGCGTCGACCGCGCGTGCCTGCTGCTGGGGCTCGAGCGGCTCAAGTCGATCTCGCTGGGGTTCCACCTGAGTCGGGCCGCGGCCTCGACGGGCGACGGCAAATCGATCTCGCGCGAGGTGTGGGGCCAGGGTGTGCTGCGGGCGTGCATCGCCGCGGAGTGCGCCCGGATCATCGCACCGACGCTGGTGGCCGAGGCCTTTGTGATCGGGCTGATGCTCGATGCGGGCGTGCCGCTGATGTGCCGGCTGATCGGCGATGAGTACGCCACGCTGTATCGGGCCAACACGACGCCGGGCAAACTCTACCAGCGTGAGTTTGATGCGCTCGAGTTCACGCATGTCGATGTGATGTCCGCGATGGCGCAGCGGTGGCGGTTCCCCGAATTGCTCGCCAAGCCGCTGGAGTGGCACCACCGCCGGCCCGGAAAGGTGACGCGTGATGAGCCGGTGCACCGGCTGCACCGCATCGCGTACGTCGTCGGTCAGCTCGAGGTCACCGCCGAGAGCGAGCCGCGGCTGAACGTCGACGAGTGCGGCGGCGCGGCGGGCGATCTGCTGGGCGTCAGCGATTCCGAGCTGCACCGCATCGTCTCGTGCTCGGCCAACGAGTACTCGGCGACGGCGGACCTCTTCTCGAACATCGCGGCGACGCTCACCGGTGTCGACAACCTCGCCGAACTGGTCCAGATCGGGCTGGTGAACGTGGTCGATGACTCTGTCGAGGACGATCTGCGGAGCGAGCTCGAGTCAGCGCCGGCTCGGTTCAACATCGGTGGGAACACCGTCGAGCTCGTCCGCGAGAACGATGGGTCGTTCTGCGCGTACCTCTACGACAGCCGCGGCCAGCGGCTGACCCACTACCGGTACACGCCGGCGAGCGAGCAATTCGATTCGCTCTGCGAGGCGCTCGGCGTCGAGCCCGCGCCGGGGGACGATCTGGAAGACTTCCAGAGCTATCTCCGCGGCCTGGCGGCCTGAGCGGGGGCGCATCTCATCAGTCCGCGACCGAGTCACCGCTGAGCGAAGCGAAGTGGGCCCGCGTCAGGGCCCGAACCTCGCGCAAGGTCAGCGGCTTCACGCCCTCGCGTCGGCGCACCGCGCCCAGTTCAAAGAGCCGCACCCAGTGCGCCTTGAGCACGCCGAACGCCCACACGTAGCTGCGCTGCGGGTCGTACATGTTCGTCGGCTCGCCGCTGATGCCGTTGAGCTCGACGATCGCGAAGCCCTCGCCGCGGCGGAGGGCCTCATCGCTCTCGTAGCGGACATCGAAGCGGCCGACATCGAGGCGGTCGAAGGTGGTCGAGATCTCGTCGATCGCCCGCTCGAGCTCCGGGGTGATCAGGTCCGCGCCGTCGCGGAAGAGCGTGCCCTGGCAGTGGTTGCCCGACATCGCCAGGCGGATCCGCTCGCCCGCGGCGGGCACGAGCGAGGCAACATCGGCGAAGCGGCTGAGGAAGACCGATGACTGGCGGCGGAAGCGGGGGTGCGCATCGATGAGCTCCTCGAGCGTGCGCTTCCCATCGCCGTCGATGACCGGGAACTCCTTGCGCACGATCACGCGGATGCGGCCGGTCAGGCGGTCGTTCTCGGTGCCGCGTGTTTCCTCGGGCGTCTTGCGGGTCCAGAGGATGCCGACCTCCTCGGGGCCGGGGTGGTAGACCTGCACCACGGCATCGCCGCGCATCGCCGTGAGGTACTCGCGGACCTGCGGCATCTCGCGAATGAGCTTGACGGCGTGGCCGCGTTCGCCGCGGTCGGGCTTGAGGATGACCGGGAGTTCGAGACCGTGCTCGCGGATGATCGCCGCGACGAGCGCTTCGCGCTCATCGATCGTGGCCGCAGCCGCGCCGGGAACGAGCCACGCCCGCAGGACGCGGTCATCGCGGAAGCCGGCGAGGATGCGGTGCTTGCTCTCGCCGGCGATGCCGCCGCCGGCCTCGATTGTGGGGTTGGCGCACGTCGGCGTGAGCAGCCCGCCGTGCCGCGCGGCGAGCCAGAGCAGGGTGGGCAGCAGCGGCAGGTAGAAGAGCCACGCGGGCCAGTACTCGTGGTGCAGCGTGCGGGCGAGCCGCGCGGAGAGGTGCTGCCGACCACGTCGGGTGACGAGCGATGGGCCCGCCTCGGCGGCGATGAACATGAGCACGAGGCCGATGCCGACGCCGAGCAGGCCGAGTTCCTCGCGGACGCTCTCGCCCAGTGCAGCGCCGACGGCGATCACGGCGATCAGGCTCACCAGCACCCACAGGAGCACCGCAACAGCGCGTCCGATCATGAAGAGCGCGCCGGCCCGCCAGCCCGCGTGCGCGAGGCCGGCCGCGTAGGCCGAACTGGCGCGCAGCGGCCGGGCGAACTGGCCGACGAAACCGGTGCGGAAAGGCGATCGCGCCATCCGCCGCTTCCAGTCTTCGGTCGAAACGGCCGGGAGCCGCGATCCCAGCACGGGGAGTGTGCGGAATCCCGGCCCGGCGATCGCGCCGCCGAGGGTCAGCCCCGCGCTCTGCGCGATCAGACCCGCCGCGAGCCCCGCCGCGCCCACGCCCCAGTCGAGCCCCGCGCCGACGATCAGCACACCGACGATCGCGACCGACAGCGCCGGGCTGACCAGCAGCACCGCAGCGATGGCGCCGACCTCGATCCACCAGGGCACGCGCTGCAGCCGGTCCTCGATCGACATCGCGACCTTGGTCACGTTCGCGCGGGGGTCCTGCGGTGAGAGGTCGGCGACGCCGCCCAGCGGCGGCACACCTTCGGCATCGTGCCGCGCGAGGAACGGCCGCAGCACCGCGGCGGTCTCTTCGCTCTGCAGAAAGGGCAGGAAGTGGTTGGCATCGAGCACGACCAGGCGGCTGCCGCGGATGAGCGCGTGGTGCTGCCGCGCGGCCCGGACGGGCACGAGGATGTCGCCGCGCCCGTGCAGGATCAGCGTCGGCGTGGTCACGCGGCGCATGATTGCCTCGAGCGGCCGCTGATCCGTCTGCCAGAAGCTCCTGAGCCAGCCGGCGCGGCTGTCGAGCGTGCCAAGCAGGCCGAAGTGCGGGATGACCTCGGGCAGATAGCCCACCAGCGCGAGGCCCACGGCGTATTTGCCGTGCTCGAAGTAGTAATTCCCCGAGCCCTCGTTCTCCTGCGTGCCGATCGAGGCGAGCATCGTGAGGCTCGCGAGCCGCGTGGCATCTTCCTCGTGCATGTGCAGCGCGACGCCGCCGCCGTTGGACCAGCCGATCACGTGCGCCCGCTGGATGGCCAGCGCATCCATGAGTTCGAAGACCGCGTGGGCCTGGGCGCGGATGGAATATCCCGCGACATCCTCGGTGGAGCCTCCAGAGCCGGGAAGGTCGGGGGCGATCACCCGCCGCGGCGGGCCCTCGCCATCACCATCCCCGGCACCGCGCGCTAGCAGCGGCGCGAGCGATTCGAAGTTCTCCGAGTCGCCCGGCGCGCCGTGGAGCAGGATGACGGGCACGCCTGCTTTTGCGGCGGTTGCGCTCTCGATCGGGACCGCGTCGGTCGCGTCCGACTCGTCCGCTTCGTCTGCGGCGTCCGCGGCGATATCGGCCGCTTCGCTCGGCAGAACAGATGTGCCCGGGCCCCACTCGCGGTAGGCCAGTTCCATTCGCTCGACGGCGAGCGGGCCTTCATCGTCCGTGGCCGGCAGCGTCACCGTCCGAGCGCCCGGTTCCGGGTCTGCGGGGCCCATGGTGTGCTGCACGATCTGCGAGAGCACCACCAGCAGCGCGTAGACGACGATCCAGCGTCGCCGCAGCCGCCAGCGTGGCCGCGGCTCGACCGAGCGGAAGGGCGCGCGCCGCGTGCGGGCCGCCCCGGCCGCGGACAACCCATCATCGAGACGCATCACGCTCACGGTTGATTATCGCTCGAGGGAGATCGTGGGCTGGACGAGGCCGGAGTTGGCAGCGCCGGATTGAGCAAGTGCAGACTGCACCAAGCGGCGGCCGCGGATGCTCTCGGTGCCCAGCTGGCCGCAGGCGCCCATCATGGTCCGGCCCTTGGTGCGACGCCGCTTGGCGAAGACGCCGCGGTCGTGCAGCGCCTGGAGGAACGCCTCCACATCCTCTTCCTTGGGTGCGGGCCACGGCGAATTCCGCCGCGGGTTGTAGGGGATGAGGTTGAGCATCGCCCGCGGCTTGCCGCCGTTGGTGACTTTGAAGGGCTCGAGGAACGCCGCGATCTCGTTGAGGTGCTCGGGCCCGTCGTTGATCCCCGGGATCATGACATACTCGATGCAGATCTTGTTGCCCGCGAACCGTGGCCAGTCGATCAGCACGGACTGGAGCTCGGCCATCTTCCACTTGCGGTTGATGGGCATGAGCTCATCGCGGACCTGGTCGTTGGAGGCGTTGAGCGAGACGGCCAGGCCCAGGCGGTGCCAGCCGGGCGTCTTGATGCGCTCTGCCATCTTGCGGAGGCCATCGACGCGGCCGACGGTCGAGACGGTGATCTGGCTGATGGGCACGCGCGGGCCGTTGTCGTCTTTGAGCACCGCGATCGCCTGCATCACATTGTCGAAGTTGTCGAGGGGCTCGCCCATGCCCATAAAGACGATGTTCTTGACCGTGTGCCCCAGGACGTGCGTCGCGGTGTACCACTGCGAGACGATCTCTTCGGTGGTGAGCGAGCGGATCAGGCCCATCTGGGCGGTCTCGCAGAAGCCGCAGCCCATGGCGCAGCCGACCTGGCTCGAGACGCAGAGGGTGTAGGTCGGCTGGCGGGTCGACCCGATCATGGGGATCAGCACGGACTCGACATCGAGGGGGGTCTCGATGAGTTCGGTCGGGGCGGCGCCGGGTCGGACCGAGCCGGTCGCGGGCCGCAGGCCCATCGGGCCCAGGCGGGAGACGAACTTGACGACGCGGCCCTCCGGGCAGTCTTCCTCGTGGGTCCGGACGATCTCGGGGAGGGTGACCTCCGCACCGGGGAAATCCCGAACACCGGCCCTGAAGACCCGGCGGTAGACCTCGAGGGCCCCGCCGCGGCCGCCGACGCGGTCGACGATGAACCGGCCCGCCGCGGCGGCGACGAACTGGTCGCTCGTAAGCCCCAAGGGCGACAGGGATTTGGGCGCGGCCGTGAGCATGGGCGAAGTGTAGGTGGGCGGGGAATCGCAACCCGCGTCCGGGCCGGGCGGTACCACCTGGTGTGGGGCGTGCGTCGTGATAATGCGGATCCGGGCAAAATCCCGGGCCGCATCTGGCGAGGTCCCGCGTCTTTGGTACAGTGATCTCAGACTCACACCCCCCAACCTCACGCGTTCTGCGAGGAGGTCCCAGATGCCCTCAGCGTTGTCCCGCAGCGGCCGCGGCCGCGCCTTCACCCTCATCGAATTGCTGGTGGTCATCGCGATCATCGCGCTGCTCATCGGCATCCTGCTGCCGGCGCTGGGCAAGGCCCG
>JBDZUZ010000088.1:0-15943 GCA_040255445.1 Planctomycetaceae bacterium
GGCGGGCGGCGGCCACGGCGCCGGCGGGCCCAGCGCGGTCTTCCAGCCGGCCCCGGTTGCCGAGTCGCTCTCGGACAGCAACCGCATCACGGTTGGCGCTGATACGACATGGTCCGCGTTCTTCGAAGCGATCGGCGACGACGCCGGCATGCCAATCTTCGTGAACTGGCACGCGATCCAGGAGGAACTTGACGCCGAGAAGATCGGCCCCGAGAAGCCGATCGGCCTGGCGCTCAAGGATTTCCGGCCCGCGGAGGCGCTGAGGCTCCTCAACGAACGCCTGGGCGGCTACGCCGCGATCGACATGCGGATGACCGAGGATCGGCTTACCTTCGCGACGCGGCGGTACTTCGATCGGCGCGAGCTGGTGCTCGCGACCTACGACCTGGGGGTCATCACCGACGGTCTCCTGAACCTCAAGGACCGTGACCTGCTCGATCGCACCCACAAGCAGGTCATCGATGTCGTGACCTCGTTCGTCGAGACCGAGATGTGGACGTCGTACGGGGGTGATCTGGGGCAGATCTACGCCTTCAACAACAAGCTCTTCGTGCAGTGCCCCGCGCGGCTGCAGCCGCGGGTGGAGTGGGTGCTGGAGGAGATGAAGCAGACGCTCGAGTCCGAGCAATCCATGTCGCCGCCCATCGGCTCTCTCGACCGACCGATCCCGATCGTGTACATCGAGGGTGGGGTCGGTACGCCGGGGGCATATACGCTCGCGGCCGACGGCGTGCCGCTCAGCACGGTGCTCGCTGCGTGCGGCCTTGGTAGATTCGAGCGCATCCGCGTCTTGCGAAGCCAGGCCGGGACCGAGGTCGCGGTGCATACAGCGACCCCCAAGGACTTCAGCAGCGGCGGTACGCAGTTCCTCGTGAGGCCCGGGGACCGCATCATCGTCGAGTGACCCGGCCGCGGGGCCCCGCCAGGCAGATCCTGGCCCCCGCCTTTGACGCCCACCCCCCCAGACGCCAAGATAGAGCCGACGACATACAGGCGTCCGGGGCAAATGGCCCCCAAAGGGTGGTGGTGGCTTGTGATCTGCCCGTACTGCAGCCAGGACAACGACAAGGTCATCGACAGCCGCGCCTCCGATGGGGGCAAGGTCATCCGCCGTCGGCGGGAGTGCCTGGGGTGCAACCGCAGGTTCACGACCTACGAGCGGGTCGAGCAGACCGCTCGGCTGACCGTCGTGAAGCGAGATGGCACCCGCCAGCCCTTCAACCGCGAGAACATCCTGCGGGGTGTGCAGGCGGCGTGCGGCAAGCGGCCGATCCCCGAGGACCGCAAGCAACAGCTCATCGATCAGGTCGAGGAGGAACTCCATCGCGAGTTCGACCGTGAGGTGGAGTCGCAGACGATCGGCGAGCGCATCATGGTCGCGTTGCGGGATGTCGACGAGGTCGCGTACATCCGCTACGCCAGCGAGTACTACAAATTCCGCAGCGTCGATGAGCTCAAGGAGCAGCTCGAGCTGCTCGACGGGCGGCCGCGGGATGTGAAGGACCAGCAGAAGCTGTTCTGATGGTCCGGCCGCGTCCGTCGGGCGCGGCGGGAGCGAGAGGCAGAGGAGTTCGGGATCGTGAAGCACTTCAGCGCGGGTCTGGCTGGTCTGGCACTCATCACGCTGCTGGGGGCGTCGTGCTCGCAGCCGGCATCGTCGTCACCGCAGGGCGGCGGTCAGCCGGCCGCGGCGGCGTCCTCGTCCGGCGCTTCGCCGACCACCGGAGCCAGCACGCCCGCCGATGAGCCGCCCGCCCGGCCCACGCTCGAGGAAGCCCGCCAGCGGCAGGCGAAGTTCGAGTCCGACCGCCTCGCCGCGCGGATCGGCCGGCCGGTCGAGGAATTCAGCGGCGGCGCGCCGGCCTGGTTTGTGGAGGCGGTCGAAGCCCAGCAGGGCATGGGAGCGCCCGCCGCGCTCGCCGACGACCAGCAGCTCGAAGTGGCGTACGACAAGGCGATGCGCCGGATCGCGGCGGGGATGCCGGGCGTCGAGTCGCGGGATCTGACGCCCGACCGCGTCGGGTTCATGCGGGCGCCGCAGGGGTGGTTCACGGTTTGGGTGCGGGTCACGCCGCGGCCGGTCGCCGCAGCGCCCTCGTCCCCACCCAGCCCGGCAACGCCGCCGGCCGCGCCCGCGACCGACCCGGACGCCGTCGCTCCTTCGCCGGCGCCGACGCCCGCGCCCACGCCGGTTCCCGCCGTCGCGGCATCGGGGAAACCGTCCTGGTGGCACGATGAGCCGCGGCAGGAGAACGGCCGCGTGATCATCTGCGTGACCGGCGAGGCGGCGGAAGTGCGTGATGCGCTGCGGGGCACGGTGCGGGCCGGCCGTGAGCGGCTCGAGTCGCTGACGGGCGGCCCGGTGCGCGATGTCATCACCATGAAGGCGACCACGACGATGATCGACGACACCATCGCCCGGGCGTTCGTGCAGATGTCGTGCCCGGGCTCGCTCTGAGAGTCTGAATCGTGCCCCTGCCGCGTCTACCCTGAAGCCGCCATGACCAATTCATCAACAACGACCGCCCCCGGAAAGACCAAGGTCTACCAGACCGCCGCGGCCTGCTTCGAGGGGCTGAAGGAGCGGGGGATTCTCCGCGACAACATCACGGTGATGGTGGGGGGGTTCGGCCTGTGCGGCATCCCCGAGCACCTGATCGCCGCGTTGCGCGATACGGGCGTCAAGGGCCTGACCTGCATCAGCAACAACGCGGGCGTCGATGATTTCGGCCTTGGCCTGCTGCTCAAGACGCGGCAGATCAGCAAGATGATCTCGTCGTATGTCGGCGAGAACGCGACCTTCGAGAAGCAGTACCTCGATGGCGATCTCGAGGTCGAGTTCAACCCGCAGGGGACGATGGCCGAGCGGATCCGCGCCGGCGGCGCGGGCATCCCGGCGTTCTACACCGCGACGGGCGCGGGCACGATCGTGGCCGACGGCAAGGAGACGCGGGAGTTCCTGCGTCCGGCCGATGGCAAGTGCGGCGCGACGATCCCGGGCAAGGGCTACGGCGGCAGGCCGGGTTCTGCGCCGCAGAGCGGAAGCCCCCGTGAGTACGTGCTCGAAACGGGGCTCTACGCCGACCTCGCGCTCGTGAAGGCGCACAAGGCCGATCCCTTCGGCAACCTGATCTACAACAAGACCGCGCGGAACTTCAACCCGATGATGGCGACCGCCGCGGCGTTCGTGATCGCCGAGGTCGATGAACTCGTCGGCCACGGCGAGATCGGGCCCGATGCCGTGCACACACCGGGCAACTACATCGACCGCGTGGTGAAGACCGTGAGCGAGAAGCGGATCGAGCAGCGGACGACGCGGAAGTGAACCCCGCTCGCAGCAGTCACGGCGTACCGGTATGAACCACGAAGAGCCACTCCCCGACTGGATCGGCGATGTCCGCCTGATCACCTTCGACTGCTACGGCACGCTGATCGACTGGGAGAAGGGGATCGTTCGCGCGATCGGCCCCGTGCTCCGCGATGCCGGCGTCAAGGTGAGCGACGAGCAGATTCTCTCGCGGTACGCCCAGATCGAGCCCAAACTGCAGGCGGACGAGTTCCGCCCCTACCGCGAGATCCTCACCGAACTCATGCTCGAGTTCGGGCGGGTCTACGGCGTCGAGATCTCCCGCGAGCAGGCGGCAATGCTGCCCGAATCGATCAAGGACTGGCCGGCCTTCGGCGACACGGCCCAGGGCCTGGCGCGGCTGGGCGAGAAGTACCGGCTGGGCATCCTCTCCAATATCGACCGCGACCTGATTGAGATGAGCCTGCCTCGGCTGGCCGCGGCGGGGGCGAAGTTCGACATCATCGTCACCGCCGGGGACACCAGTTCGTACAAGCCGGCCATCGGCCACTTCTGGGCGGCGATGCGGGAGAGCAAGTTGCCCGGCGCCCGGATCCTCCACGCCGCACAATCGCTCTTCCACGATGTCGTGCCCGCACAGTCGATGGGGTTGCGGACGGCGTACATCAACCGCCAGGCGGGCAAACCCGGCGCCACGCCCCCGCCGGGGCAGGACGTCGAGGCGGATATGGAGTTCCCGACGATCAGGGCGCTGGCCGCGGCGCTCTGCGGCGAGTGATGGTCCGCCGGGCGTTCAGGTCCGCCGCAACCAGCGCACCCCGCCGAACGGGATCACCTTCCCGCTCTCGACATGCACGCCGTCGTTGCGGGTGTTGGCGACCATGCCCAGGTCCGTGAGCGGCAGCTCGGCGAGCGCCCGGTCGATCGCGCGGGCCACGGGCGGGTGGAAGGCATCGTGCATCAGGATGTTGCAGCCGGGTTCCGTGAAGGGAATCACACCCGAGAGATCGCCCCACGCGCCCTTCTCGCTGTGCTCGCCGTCGATGAAGACAAAGTCGAAGTGGCCGCCGGCCGCCTGTACCGCCCGCGGCAGGTCATCGGGCGAGCGGCCCACGATCAGCGTGGCCCGGTCGGCGATCTGGTTCCAATCGAACTCGAGCGCCGGCTCGGGGTCGATGCCCACCAGGGTCCCTTGGCGGAGATCGCTGAGCGCGGCGTGGAGGATCCTCGACCCGCCGCCCCAGCGGACGCCGATCTCCAGCACGCGCTTGGGCGCGAGCGCGAAGACCAGCGCGTACAGCAGCACCCGCTCGCGCGGCTTCTGGTCGGCGTGGGCGGTGAGTGCCGTCGCGAGCCGCTCGGGCTGGGCCCGCAGCAGGGGATCGTCGCTGGAGCGGTAGGTCCAGGTTGCTTTGGGCGCAGGGGTGGTCATGGCGCGAGTGTACCCGCGGCGGGCGTTGGGCCGCCGCGCGGTACACTCTTGGCATGAAGCCGTTGATCTGGTTGTCGATGACGCTTTGCGGCGCGGTGCTCGTCTTCTACTGGCTGGGAAGCGCTGTGATGGAGATCATCGGCCTGTACACGCAGGCGCTGGCCGATCCGATGGCCGATCCCGCTGCCACGATGAACGCACCGAACGCGGCGGGCGGCGATGCGTCGACCGCTGCTTCCGGCGGCGCTGCCTCGGGTTCCGGACAGAGTTCCGAACAGCAGATCAGCGGGAACGTGTTCCGCTACGCCATCTGGGGCCTGGGCGGTGCGGTGCTGTTCACCGTCGGCGTCAAAGGCCTGACGATGTCGGCCTTCCGCCGCCGGAGGCGCAACGACAGCGCCCGCGCCGGCGAGTCCGTGCTCGAGGCCGAACTCGCGGCGGCCCGCGCACGCCGCGATGCCGGTCGGGATCCCTAATGTCAGCCCGTCCGATGGCCCGTTCTCAATGACATAGCTTCTCCGTAGACCGGAGCACCGACCGATGCCCCTGACCCGTGAACAGATCGCCCAGCGAGCCGCTCTCGAACTCCGCGACGGCTTCATCGTGAACCTGGGCATCGGTATGCCCACGCTCGTCGCCAATTACGTGCCCGACGGCATCGATGTCTGGCTGCAATCCGAAAACGGCCTGCTGGGCATCGGCCCTTTCCCCCGCGAGAACGAGGTCGATGCTGACCTCATCAACGCCGGCAAGCAGACGGTGACCGCCCGGACCGGCGCGAGCTACTTCTCATCGTCGGATTCTTTCGCGATGATCCGCGGCGGGCACATCGACCTGTGCATCCTCGGCGCCATGCAGATCTCACAGGAAGGCGACATCGCCAACTGGATGATCCCGGGCAAGATGGTCAAGGGCATGGGCGGGGCGATGGACCTGGTCGCCGGCGTCAAGAAGGTCATCGTCACCATGGAGCACACCGCGAAGGGCAAGGCCAAGCTGGTGAAGGAGTGCTCGCTGCCGCTGACGGGCCGCCAGTGCATCGACATGGTCATCACCGAACTCTGCGTGCTCGAGATGGACAAGAGCAAGCGCCGCTTCGTTCTCAAGGAGTTGGCCGAGGGCGTTTCGGTCGATGAGGTGAAGGAGGCGACCGAGGCCGAGATCATCGTGAACGGCACGCCGGCGACGATCAGCGTTTGATGAGGTCCCGCGACCACGGGCACGTCTATGGATGACACCGCCGCATCGCGATCGCTCCCCCGCTGGTTCGATGCGCACCTCGACCTCGCCTACATGGCGGTGAACGGACGCGATATGGCCGCCGCGCCCATCAACGCCGGCGGTCCGGATCTCCCCGGTTGTGTCACGCTCACTTCGCTCGCCGCGGGCGGTGTGCACGGCGCACTCGCGACGATCTTCACCGAGGCCGATGGCCGCGATGCGGTCGGCTACCCGGCCGATGACGCCGAAGCCGCCCACGCGGCGGGCCTGGCGCAGCTGCAGGTCTACCAGACATGGCGCACTTGCGGCCGCGTGCAGTTTCTCGATGAGGGCCTGAGCCCGGTTGACACGCCCGGCTTTTCGATCGGCATCCTGATGGAATGCGCCGACCCGATTCGAACGCCGGCCGAGGCGGGCTGGTGGCGTGAGCAGGGCGTGGTCGCGGTGGGGTTGGCGTGGGCCCGCGGGTCGCGGTACGCCGATGGCAACTCAGAGGCCTCGGCCGCAAAGGGCCGCGGCATCACCGCCGCGGGCAAGGAGCTTGTCGCCGAGTTCGACCGCATCGGGATCGTTCACGATGCATCGCACCTGTCCGACAAGGCGTTCGACGACCTGCTGGCGACCGCGAAGGGACGCATCATCGCATCGCACTCGAACTGCCGCGCGCTCATCGACATCCCCGAGTCGCCGACCAACCAGCGGCACCTGACCGACGACCAGATCCGCGCGATCGGGCGGCGTGGCGGCATCATCGGCATCAACCTCTTCTCGCCATTCCTGATCCGCGGCGGGGTGCGGTCACGCCGGGCAACGATGGTTGAACTCTGCAACCACATCGATCGCACCGCGGAACTCGCCGGCGGCCGCGACAGGGTTGCGCTGGGCAGCGACATGGACGGCGGCTTCAGCGCACGGATGCTGCCAGAAGGCATCGACTCGCCGGCGGACCTGGCGAAGCTCGATGCCGCCCTCGCCGCCCGCGGCTGGTCCGATCAGGACCGCCGCAACTTCGCCTGGAACACCTGGGCCCGCTTCTGGTCACTGCGCGATTAACTGATGCGACGCCCGCGCAGGCTCCGGCTTCTTCCACTTTGTCCCTCTGTCCCCTGTCCCTCTGTCCCTTCCGCCATCATCCCTTCCTGAACCCAATAAACCCGCCCACAAGCCCCGCCCCGATCGACGGAATGTACCCCTGCATGAACGCGACGAATGTCTTCGCCTCGCTCTGCACCCACTCCGCCGATGCGTCGTAGGCCCGCTCGATCTTGTCCCAGTTGACATCAAGCACGCCCGCGTACTGCAGACCGAAGAGCGCGAGGAAGACGACGCCCAGCGCGATCAGCGAGATCTTGAAGAACGCCCGCAGCGCGTAGGCGATGCAGAACCCGACGAAAAAGCCGAAGCCCAGCCGAAACACCGCGGGGGACCATGCCTCCAGCGCGTTGCGGACCTCAGGGTCGGTCGACTTAGCCGCGTCCTTCACGCCCGACTGTTCCGCGAAGCCGCGGACGAGTTTGCCAGTCTCACCGGTGTCGCCCGAGGCCGGCGGCGATGAGCCCGCCGCGCCAATGGCCCAGGCCACGCCCGCGGCGACCATGACCATGACCGACCCCCACAGGAGCGCAACCTTCCAGCGCGGCAGACCCTTTCGGCCGCCGCCCGACCCGCCTGCCCCGCCCTGATCCGGTCGCTTGCCCTCGTCGCCCATGAACGCCTCCGCCGGGGGCCTCGGCATCCGCCGCTCCGCCCCGTATCGGTCAACCACCAACTACACGATAGTGAGTGACCCGGGGCGGGGCACTACACTCCCCCCGCGTGTACCAACTGCTCCTGACCCGCCGTTACCTGACCAGCAAGATCATGCCGCTTCTGGCATCGCTCGCGGTGGTTCTCTGCACCGCCATGGTGCTGATCACCTGGTCGGTCATGGGCGGCTTCCTCAAGAAGTTCGTCGCCTCCGGCCGCACGATGACCGGCGATGTCGTCATCACCTGGCCCAATACCGGATTCCCGCACTACGACGACCTGATCACCCGCCTCAAAGCCGACCCGATGATCGCCGCGGCGACGCCGGTGATCGAGGCCTTCGGGCTCATCCAACTCCCCGATGGCCGTAATGAGACCGTGCAGATCCGCGGCATCCACGGCCCCAGCTACGCCGAGGTGACCGCGTACGGCGACATTCTCTGGTGGAAGCCGCTTGATAAGCCGGTCCCCGCGGACAAGAAGGCCCAGGATCCGCGCGTTGACCCCAAGCTCAAGGACCTCATGGGCCGTCTCGAGGAGCAGGGCCGCACCCTGACCCGCATCAACCCCGATACCGGGCAGGCCGAGGGCGCGGTCGTCCCCGGGATCGAGGTCAGCGGCTTCAACCAGCGCGAGGTCACCGGGTTCTACACGCCCAAAGTGCTGCTCGAGCGGCGTAAGGACGGCACGACCCGGGCGGTCGATGTCTTCCTGCCCCGCAACGGCGAGGTTATCTTGAACGTGCTCCCCCTCGATACGGAGGGCCAGGCGGTGCAGACGGTCACGCGCCGCCTGCCGGTCGCCAACGAGTTCCACTCCGGTGTCTTCGAGTTCGACAAGAACATCGTCCTGATCGAGCTGGGCGTGCTCCAGGACATGCTCATGATGGACGAGGCGCTCCGCGCCGTCGATGAACCGGCCGCGCCGACCGCCGGCGATGGCGGCGAGTCTTTCGCCGGCACACCGCCCGCGCAGGCGATGGAGATCGAGCCCGCCCGAGTCACACATGTCTATGTGCGCGGAGTCGGGGATCTCTCGACTTTCGGCGCGGCCGACCCTCTGCGGATCCGCTGCGAGCATATCTACGCAGACTTCGCCGCCGACCACCCGGATGTCCCGGCCGAGTGGAACATCCGCATCCTGACCTGGGAAGACCTCAACCGCACGATGATCAACGCGGTGCGCACCGAGACGACGGTCGTGCTCGTGGTCTTCTCGTTCATTTCGCTCACCGCGGTGTTCCTGGTGCTCGCGATCTTCTGGGCGATGATCAGCGAGAAGACGCGCGATATCGGCGTGCTGCGGTCGATCGGCGCTTCCAAGGGCGGGATCGCCGGCCTCTGGCTCGGGTACGGCCTGGCGATCGGCATCGTCGGCTCGGTGCTCGGCCTCGCCGCGGCGTACACGATCGTGATCAATATCAACCCCATCCACGAATGGATGGGACAGGCCCTGGGCCTGCAGATCTGGGATCCGCGAGTCTACTACTTCGTGAAGATCCCTAACGAGGTCGAGCCGGACCGCGCGGCGATCGTTTTCTTCGGCGGTCTCTTCTGCAGCGTTGGCGGAGCGCTCTGGCCGGCCATCCGCGCGGCGAATATGCACCCAGTCAAGGCGCTCCGCTTCGAATGACGAGCCACCCCGCCATCCACCCAACGATCCTCACTGTGGAGAACCTCCACAAGACCTATCGCCTCGGCCGGGTCGATGTCCCCGTGCTCCGCGGGATCGACCTCACGGTCCAGCGCGGCGAGTTCGTCGCGATCCTGGGCGCCTCTGGCTCGGGCAAGTCCACACTGCTGCACCTGATCGGCGGCCTCGACAAGCCCGACCGCGAACCGCGATCCAATATCCGCTTCGATGGAGAACCCCTCGGCCGCGGCGGCCGGCTCGACAGTTACCGCGCTTCGGCGATCGGGTTCGTATTCCAGTTCTACCACCTGCTCCCCGAGCTCACGGTGCTCGAGAATGTGACCATCGCCGCGATGGCGCGGCACCGTTGGGGCTGGTGGAGGCAGCGGAGCGTCGTGGTCCCCCAGGCCCGCGCCCTCCTGGAGCGGGTCGGTCTCGGGCACCGGGTCAAGCACCGCCCCGCGGAACTCTCCGGCGGAGAGCGCCAGCGGGTCGCCATCGCCCGCGCCCTCATCAACCGGCCCCGAATGCTGCTGGCCGATGAGCCCACCGGCAACCTCGACCGACAAACCGGCGACAGCATCCTCGACCTGCTCATCGAGATCCAGCGCGAGACCAGCCAGACCATGGTCGTCGTCACCCACAGCGCTGCGACGGCGCAACGGGCCGACCGGGTTGTCCGTCTGGAGGCCGGTCGGGTCGTCGAGGTCCCTGATCTCGTCGCGGCCGGGCTCGCGGTCTGATCTCAGAGGGGGTCGGACGACGGCGTTGAACCGTGCCCCGAGCGGCGTCGGGGGCGATGATTGTTCAGAAGCCGCGAAAACTGCGTGCGGGTCCGGGGGTTGCCGCCTACAAACCCTCAATAGACAGGATCCTGCAGCACGCGGCGGTTGGTCGGGTGACTAGTCCCCACTATACTTACCGCGTTCCATGCCAAGCGCCATGACCAGGCCAACCCCGCTATCCGACGCTGAAGCCGACCGGCTCTCCGGACACCGCGTGCTCCGAGGCTTGGCCGACAAAGACGTGAGAGCCGCCGTCGCGGAGACCGGTTCGGGCTCGCCCGTCGTCTTTCTTCACGGTCTGGTCGGGCTCAACGACCACTGGGAAGAGGTCGTGCAGCGGACGCGTTCGACCGCCCGCTGCGTGCTGCTGGAGCTCCCGCTGCTCGATCTGCAGGGCGATGACTGCTCGATCCACGGTGCAACGGAACTAACGATCCGCTTCCTGGAGCAGCACCTGCGCACCCCCGCGGTGCTCGTGGGTAACTCCTTCGGTGGCCATGTCGCCACCAAGATCGCTCTCGAGCGGCCGGACTTGTGCCGCGGCCTGGTGCTCGCCGGCGCTTCGGGTCTCATCGAGAAGTCGATGGTGAGCGATGTCCAGATCCGGCCCAGTCGCGAGTGGCTGCAGCGCAAGATCGGCGAGCTCTTCTTCGACCAGAACAAGATGAACCCGGCCGATGTGGACCGGGCGTACCAGCAGCTGTCGGCTCGAGGCCACGCCCGGGCGATGGTGAAACTCTCGCGCTCCGCCCGCCGCAACCATCTGGGCACACGCATTCACACCATCACAACGCCCACGCTCTTGATCTGGGGCCGCCAGGACATCGTCACCCCGCCCGAGGCGGCCGACGAGTTCAAGACCAAGATCCCCGACTCGCGGATCGTCTGGTTCGATCAGTGCGGCCACGCACCGATGATCGAGTGCCCCGAGTCGTTCGCGGAAGCCCTGGTCGGCTTTGTCCGCGAGCTCGACGCCCGCGGCGACGCGAAGTGACCGCCGCCTGTTCAGACCCGCCCGATCCAGCCCCGCCCGATCCAGTCATGACCACAACGCACACGATGCCCGGCCCTTCGTTCCGAGCAACGAGCTTTGTCGGCTACGGACTCCGCACCTACCTGTTCGGCCGCGCCCGCCGTCTGGGGAATCTCGAGTACTGGCAGCGTAACAGCGCGGGCATCCAGCTCTCGCAGTTGCGGACGCTGATCCGTGATGCCAAGGACACCGAGTTCGGCCGCACGCACGACTTCGCCCGCCTCGCGACGCTCGACAACAACGATCTGCTCGGCGCGTACCGCAAGGCCGTGCCCGTCGCCGACTGGTACGCGTACAAGGATCTCATCGCCCGGATGCGCGAGGGCGGCGAGCCGGACCTGCTCTGGCCCGGCAAGGTGATGGACTTCGCGCAGACCAGCGGCACGACCGCGGGCGACAAGTTCATCCCCGTCAGCAAGGCGATGCTGCAGAGCAACTTCCGCGCTTCGCTCGACATCTTCGCGTATCTTGCCCGCTTCGGCGTCTCGCTGGGCGGCATGCTCGCCGGCAAGTCGCTCTTCCTTGGCGGTTCAACTAATCTCGACACCAACACGCACGGCGTCCGCACCGGCGACCTCTCGGGCATCGTCACGCCGCTGATCCGCTGGCCGCTGACGAAAATCTATCTCCCCGGCAGCAAGATCGCGCTGATGAGCCACTGGCCCAGCAAGATCGAAGCGATGGCCCAGCGCTGCATCGATGAAGATGTCCGCATGGTCAGCGGCATGCCCTCCTGGGGCCTGGTGCTGTTCAACCGCGTCATCGAACTCGCCCGCGAGCGAGGCAAAGACGCGAAGACGCTCCGCGATGTGTGGCCCAACTTCATGGCGCTCGTACACGGCGGCGTGAAGTACACGCCCTTCGAGAGCCGTGTCCGCGAGATCTGGTCGGGCTCGCCCACCGGGCCCGATGTGCCCCACCGGCTCGAACTCTACCCGGCGTCCGAGGGCTTCATCGCGATCCAGGATTCGCCCGGCGACCCCGGCCTGCGCCTGCTCACCGACAACGCCAACTTCTTCGAGTTCGTCCCTCTCGAGTCGATCAACGACCCCGACCCGCCCGCCTTCTCCTGCGAAGCGGTCGAGAAGGGGCAGCGTTATGTCGTGGTGCTCTCGACCTGCGCCGGCCTCTGGCGGTACATCCTCGGCGATGTCGTCGAGTTCGACACCATCCCCGATAAGCGGGCTTCCGCCGGCGGTGGTGGGGGAGATGGGCCGGCACGGCTCCGCATCGTCGGCCGCCACCGCCACTTCATCAACGCTTTCGGCGAGAACCTGATCGTCGAGCACATCGAGAACGCGGTCGCCGCGGCGGCTTCGGAGGCGGGCATCTCGATCGGCGAGTTCACCGCCGCCCCGGTGTACCCCTCCGACAGCAACCCCGCGGGCCTCGAACTCATCCTCGAAACACCCAACCCATCCCAGCGTGCGATCGAGGCCTTCCGCGACGCCTTCGACCAGTCGCTCAAGACCCAGAACGTCGACTACACCACCAAGCGCACCGACGGTTTGGGCATGGCCCCACCGACGATCACGCCCGTGCCGCTGGGGACCTTCCACCGCTGGCTCGAGAGCCGCGGCAAGCTGGGCGGCCAGCACAAGTGCCCCCGGTGCGCCAACCACCGGGAAATCGTCGATCAGGTCCGTTCGATCGTCGGCCTCGCTCACAAAGCCGCACACGACGCCCCCCATACCGGCGGGATCCCCGCGGTTCCGCCGGCCCGCTGAACGCCGCTACCCTGCAAGCGGCCCGTGCATTCTCCGAACCAGGCGCGGCCGCTCTCGCACAGGTATCACGATCGGAATCTCACGGCATGAAGGTCCAACCGCCTCTTTCTGAACCCCGGATCACAGCTCAGCGCAGCGCCTCGTGCGCCGATGTCGCGGCCGCGGCCGATGCGATCCTCGCCCAGTGCGAGCAGTTCGTCGCCGCCTTCGCCGCCGAACACTTCACCGGCCCGTCGAACACGCTCAAGGGCGGCACCGTCGGCAAGCACATCCGCCACACGCTCGACCACTTCGCCGCGGCGCTCGCCGGCGTCGAGGACGACGCCGAGATCGATTACGACCGCCGTCAACGCGATGTGCCGGTGGAGGTGGATCCCGCCGCCGCGGCCCGGTTCATCGGGGATCTCCGCTCGCGGCTGTCCCGCGCGGCGTCGCACGGGCTCGATACGCCGGTCCGGATCCGCGTCATGCTGAGTGCGGACGGCGCCGAGGCCGTGCTCACAAGTTCCTTCGGCCGCGAATTGGCATTCGCAACGCACCACGCTGTACATCACCAGGCGATGATGAAGGCGATCGCCGCGGAGTTCGGCGTTGACTGCGACGAGTGTTTCGGCCGCGCGCCCTCGACGCTGAACCACGAGCGCAAGCCCGCCCGCTGAACCGGTTTAGAATCCGCGGCATCTAAGTACCGGGCCGCCCCGTCGGGCGGCCCGGGTCGTTGAGCAAAGGACTACCGCCAGACCGATGTGCACCGTTTCCGTCATCCCGATGCCTCATGGCGGCTTCCGAGTCGTCGCCAACCGCGATGAAAGCCACCTTCGTCCGCCGGCGACCGAGCCGGAATGGACGACGCTCCCCGGCGGGGTGCGGGCGCTGTGGCCGCGCGATGGCCTCGCGGGCGGTACCTGGATCGGCGCCAGCGACCGTGGTCGTCTCCTGGCGATCCTCAACTACAACCTCCACCCGGCTCCGCGGCTGCCGCCGCGCAACGAACTCATCTCCCGCGGGCTCATCATCCCGCGGCTGCTCGAGGACGAGCGGCCGCTGGCCGAGTCGATCGCCGCGCTCGAACTCGACCGCTTCGCCCCCTTCCGTCTGGTCGCGATCGATGGCAGCGGTGGGCAGATCCGCATCGATGAAGCCCGCTGGGATAGGACGCGTCTCACGACCGATGGGCACGCCGGCCCCGCCGCGTGCTTCGCCAGTTCCGGCCTGGGTGATCACCTCGTGCAGGTCCGGATCCCGCTCTTCGAAGAGCTGGTGATCCGCCCGGGGCCGACAGTTGAACTGCAGGACCGCTTCCACGCCCACCGCTGGCCCGATCGGTCCGAACTCAGCGTGCTGATGCACCGGCCCGATGCCCGCACCATCTCGGTCACGATGATCGAGGCGGCCCCGGCGACTGGCGGCCGGTTCGAACTCCGGTCGACCTACCGCCCGGTCCCGCGCGAACCCGTGTCGGACGATGGGTCGCCCACCGCGGAAGTGCGCCGGGCCTCCGAGCGGATCGGCGCGAACTGACCGCGCAGTTTTTGCGGCCGATGAGAACGCGGAGGCCAAACCGGCCGCCGCCTACCCCCTGACAGATCCCTCGCAGCTGGCGGGAGCAACCCTCCGGGCCGCGGCGTATTGTCCCTGCACGGCGATGCGACGGGTTCCGCCGCCGTGAGCCACCCTACCTGCCGGCCGCGCACCGCGGCCGGACCCGACCGCGGCGAGGCGAGGCCCCCGATTCCATGACAGACACCGTCCTGCGGACAGCCCGCCCGACACCCATCCCCGCGTTGCTCAATCCCGCGAACCTCGTGGGAAACCTTTGGTCGCACCGCGACCTGATCAAGCAGTTCACCGCCCGGCTCTTCCACGCCCGCTACCGCGGGACGCAGTTGGGCCTGCTGTGGGCGGTGATCCTGCCGCTGATGCTGCTGGGTGTGTACACCTTCGTCTTCAACTACATCTTCAAGTCCCGCTGGGCGGCGACCGGCGAGGAGAGCGTGGTCGAGTTTGCAATCATCCTGCTCTGCGGCATGACGGTGTTCGCCGTCTTCAGCGAGGCCACGCTGCGTGCGGGGGCGCTGGTGGTCGAGAACCCCAACTTCGTCAAACGGGTCGTCTTCCCGCTCGAGATCCTGCCGGTGGCGTCGCTTGCATCGTCGCTGGCCTACGCCGGGATCGGGCTCGCGCTGGTGCTGGTGGGCACGGCGATCTTCGGGCCGGGCGTCAAGTGGACGATCGTGCTCTTCCCGCTGATCCTGCTCCCGCTGGTCCTGCTCACTCTGGGGGTCAGCTGGCTGCTCGCGAGCTTGGGCGTCTTCCTGCGCGACATCAGCAACATCGTCGGGATCCTGGTGGGACAGATCCTGTTCTTCGTGACCCCGGTGTTGTACGACATCAGCCGGCTCGACAACCTGCCAACGGCGATCAAGCGGATCGCGTACCTCAACCCGCTGGCCCCGATCGTCGACGGCGCCCGCAAGGTCCTGATCTTCGGTCAGCAGCCCGACTGGATGGCCCTTGGGATCGTGACGGTCGTTGGTATGCTGGCGATGCAGCTCGGCTACGCCTTCTTCATGAAGAGCAAGCGGGGGTTCGCGGATGTCCTCTGACGTCGCCACCGCGGAACGAACAGCGCCAACGCCGGTCCTTGACGGGCCGCATGTCCACACTGTCGGTGCGCCCCCCGCGGCGACGCACGATGAGCCGGTGATCGCCGTCCGAAACCTGGGCAAGTGCTACCAGGTCTACGACAAGCCGCAGGACCGGCTCAAGCAGGCGTTCTTCCGCTGGAAAAAGCAGTACTACCGCGAGTTCTGGGCGCTCCGCGGCGTCTCGTTCGAGGTCTACCCCGGCGATTCGATCGGCATCCTGGGTCGCAACGGCGGCGGTAAGAGCACGCTCCTGCAGCTCATCGCCGGCACACTGACCGCCACCGAGGGCGAGGTCGCGGTCCGCGGCCGCATCGCCGCGATGCTGGAGCTTGGCAGCGGCTTCAACCACGAATTCACCGGACGCGAGAACGTCTTCCTGAAGGGCGCGATCCTGGGCATCCCCCGCAAGGAG
>JBDZUZ010000089.1:0-15844 GCA_040255445.1 Planctomycetaceae bacterium
TGGGGGGTGATCCAGGGGTGCGTGGGGGGTTGCGTGAGGGGGTTGGCCTGACGGCCTCGGCTTCGCTCGCCGCGGCCGCATCCGCTAGGCTTGGGCCTATGCGATGGACGGCACGGGTCGCGATGGTGGTCGGGCTGCTGGCGTGGGCGCTGGCGGGGGTGGGGTGCGCTTCTTCAGGCAGCGGTGAGTTCAAGGTGGAGGCGGGGTCGTACGCCGCGGCGTTCGATGCGACGCGCGAGGTCCTGCGGGACTTCCGCTTTGATCTGGAGCGGGTCGATGCCGCGCAGGGCGTGATCACGACGGATGCGAAGCGGACGGCGGGCCTGGCGACACCTTGGGACTCCGAGCAGTCGGACCTGGTCGATGAGTTCGATGACTTCTTCAACGACCAGCGGCGGCGCGTGCGGGTGGTCTTCGAGCCGCTGACGGCCGAGGGCGGCGTCGCGGAGGTCGGGGGTGGCGATTCCTATCTGGAGCACGATGGGCCGTTCCGGGCGCGTGTCGAGGTCACGATCTACCGCGTGCAGACCTACGGGCTGCGGATCTCGCCCAAGGCGGTGCGGTTCCCGAGCTACACGCGGAACCCGGAGCTGATCGCGCGGGGGATCCCGGCGGTGTACGAGGTGCCGCTGCGTCAGGACGCCGGGCTGGCCTCGGAGCTGGCGGGGAAGATCGAGCGGCGGGCGGGCCGTGGCGGCTGAGAGCCGGTCGGGGCCAGGGGTTTGCGGCGGCTGACAACGCGCAAGGACCGCGCTAGGCTGGAGGCCGGGGTGTACAGAAGCAGGGGGCCCGGGGGGGCCAGTTGGGGGCCGGCGCGGCGTGCCGCGGCCGGATGATGTTGCACACGAGATGGAGTAGCAGACGGTGCCCGATGCAGCGCAGCGAAACGGCAAGGCTCCCCACGCGGCCCGCGAGCAGGGGTCCCGCGGCGGTGATGAACCGCGGATCGTGATCATCGGCACCGGCCCGACCGGCCTGGGCGCCGGGTACCGGCTCAAGGAGCTTGGGTACAAGAACTTCGAGATGTACGAGCGGCACCCGTACATCGGCGGCCTGTCGCACAGCTTCACCGACGAGAACGGCTTTACGTGGGACATCGGCGGGCACGTGATGTTCAGCCACTACTCGTACTACGACGAGTGCTTCGAGAAGCTGATGGGCGATGAGTTCACGCTGAACAACCGCGAGAGCTGGGTGCGGATGTTCGACCGGTGGGTGCCGTACCCGTTCCAGAACAACGTGCGGTACCTGCCCAAGGAGGCAGCGTTCGAGTGCATCGCGGGGCTGATCAAGGCGCAGAACGGCAAGGGGCCGGTCAAGAGCCCGGCGGATGCGAAGAACTTCGGCGAGTTCATCGATGCGGTCTTCGGCGAGGGGATCGCGAAGCACTTCATGCGGCCGTACAACTTCAAGGTGTGGGCGCACCCGCCGGAAGAGATGAACAAGCAGTGGATCGGCGAGCGCGTCGCGGTGATCGATGTGGAGCGGGCGCTGCGCAATGTCATGCTCGAGCGCGATGACTTTGGCTGGGGGCCCAACAACCAGTTCAAGTTCCCGCTCAAGGGCGGCACGGGCGAGTTTTACCGCCGCTTCGGCCCGGAGCTCGGGCTGACCGAGGCCGGCGAGGAGACGCCCGGCGGTCACATCCGCCTGAACCGGAAGGTGAAGTCGATCGACGTCGATACGAAGACGGTGACCTTCACCGACGGCACGGCGACCAAGTACGACACGCTGATCAGCACGATGCCGCTGGATGTCCTGTGCCGCGACATTCTCGTCGGGCAGGTGCCGCAGTGGCTGCGTGAGACCGCCGCGGGGCTGAAGCACTCGGGCGGGCACATGGTGGGCATCGGCATCAAGCGGCCGTGTCCGAGCACGAAGAGCTGGATGTACTTCCCCGAGGACAACTGCCCGTTCTACCGGGTGACGTACCTCTCCAACTACTCGCCCTTCATGACGCCCGACAAGGACCGGTACTACTCGCTCCTGTGCGAGACCAGCGAGAGCGAGCGGCACAAGCCGGTTGATCCCGAGAAGATCATCGAAGAGACGATCGTCGGCCTCGAGAACGCGGGGCTGCTCGAGCCGGGCGAGCGCAACGACATCTGCTCGGTGTGGCACTACTACGCGGACTACTCGTACCCGACGCCGAGCGTCGAGCGCGATGAGATCCTGTCGAAAGTGATCCCGTGGCTGGAAGCGCGCGGCATCTACAGCCGCGGCCGCTTCGGCATGTGGAAGTACGAGGTCGCCAACACCGACCACAGCCTGATGCAGGGTGTCGAGGTTGTGAACCGGCTGCTGCTCGATGAGCCCGAGACCACGATCGGTGTGGTGTACCGGATCACCGAGGACGGCCGCCAGGCGGCGGACCACGAGCGGTCGCCGGTGGCGGGTTCGGGCGAGAAGCGGCTCAAGTCGGTGGCGGAGGTGAAGCCCGAGGCCGGCAAGGCCGTGGGGGACATCGACGCGGGCGAGGTGGGCGAGGAAGAGGTCGGGGTCACGAACCGATAACCGCCGGCGGGGTTCGGACCGGGCGGCCGCGGACCCGAAATGCCGTTCATGCAGGGGTCAAGGCGGCGGCTGACGCCCGGTGTTCGCACCGGGGCGGCGGTTCTGTTTGGTGTCTGGCGTGGGGGGCGATGGGGGGAGTTTGTCGGTTAAGCCAAGAATTCGGGCTGCGCCGCTTGTAAAGCCGGTTTCCTGAGGCATGTTTGCGCTAGGGAGCGGCCGCGAGGCCGTGAGAGAGGGGCAATGCACCAAGGCCTCGTGTGGGGGCCTCGGTCACAACCTGTTTGAACCAACCCGGCCGAATTCCGCGCGGCCGTCGATCAGAAGGGGAGCCGGCACTGCCCGGCTCATCCGCGTCGATGAGTGCGCTTCCACGTCAGACCGAGATCCCGCTGCTGGTGCCCGACTGGCAGGCGGATGTCACGCAGATGCTCGATGAGCATCACCTGGTTGCGTGGACGGATGTGGCGCCGCGACGCATGCAGTTCGCGGTGTCGCTGGCGCGGTTCCTCGGATCTCAACGCGACACCGAAGTCGCGGTGTTCTACGGGCGGTTCATTACCGATCTGGATTCGTTCTGCTACCAGCTCGAGCGCTCGGTGCCGGGGCCGGTGCTCGATCGCCGCATCGACGGACCGGCGGGCGTGGCGAATCTGCTGCGGTCGCGGGCGAGTTATCGCGGGCGGGCGAACGCGAAGTATCGCTACTACATCTGGCACGATTCGGATGTGCTGCTGCGGGCCAACCCGCGGCTGTTCGGACGCATCGTCGATGCGATGGCGGGGGTCGCGGCGGAGTCGGAGTACGTCAGCGACGATGTGCTGCTGATCCACCGCTGCATCTTCGTGGGCGGCTCGATCCTTGACGTCTACGGCGAGGACCCGCGGGCACAATTCCGCTCGTGGTACTGCGACGGGCAGGGCGAGCCGTTCTGGCGGGTGGTTACCGGGATCGAGAAGCCGCCCTTCCAGCGGTACCGGATCGATCAGCTGGGGGCCTGAGTCGGGGCCCGCGGCGGCTACGATCGCGGCGTGCGCATCATCGCTGGTGAATTTCGGAGTCGTCGGCTGGCCACGCCCGCCGATGCGAGCACGACACGTCCTATCCCCGATCGGGTGAAGGAATCGCTCTTCGGCCTGCTCCGCGGGCACTGCGAGGGGGCGACGGTCTTCGATGGCTTCGCCGGGACCGGGGCGATCGGGCTGGAGGCGGTCAGCCGCGGCGCCAAGGAGTGCCTGTTCGTCGAGAAGGACCGGCGGATCGCAGCGCTGCTGCAGGAGAACATCGACACGCTGCGGGTGCGGGACCGGTGCTCGGTGCTCAACGGCGATGCGCTGGGGCCGGCGGCGATCGCGCGGTGCCCGCGGCCATTGACGCTGGCGTTCCTCGATCCGCCGTACCCGCTGGTGCGGGAGACGACGGGGTTCAAGCGGGTGATGACGCAGCTGGGTGCGCTGGTCGATCTGCTCGCGGACGACGGGTTCGCGGTGCTGCGGACGCCGTGGCCGCTGTTCCTGAGCGATGTGCCGCAGCCCGAGGAGGAGCCGACGCGTCCCGCGAAGCCGGATCGGCGCGGGGGGCGGAAGGGCGGCCGCGGCGCCCGGCAGACGCCCGAGCCGGTGTTCGAGGATGAGGACGAGGAAGACCTGCCCGAGGGGACGATCACGATCGGGCCGGATGGGGAGATCTTCGAAGAGATCGATCTGGGCGAAGCGCCCGCGGCCCCGCCGCGTATCGAGGCGGACATGAAGCTTCCGAATGCTGACGGGCCCGAGACGCACGTGTATCACGGGATGGCGGTGCATCTGTACATGCGGAAGAAGTGAGTGGAATCGTGCGCGGTGATGCCGCGTTGCGTTCGGAGGTGCGGTGATGCGTATTCGCGGCGTGATGGTGTCGGTGGCGGGTCTGGCTGCGGTGGCGGGGACAGCGTTGCCGCTGGCGGCGCAGGTTGGGGGGGCCCCGGCGGTCCAGGAGAAGTCCGCGGCGGCGTTCGACGCGGCGGAGAAACTGCCGAGCGATCCGAGCCTGGTGACGGGCACGCTGCACAATGGGCTCAAGTACATCATCAAGAAGCACAGCAACCCGCCGGGCCGGGTCTCGGTGTGGATGCAGGTGGGCGCGGGTTCGCTCGATGAGAGCGAAGCGCAGCGGGGCGTGGCGCACTTCCTCGAGCACATGGCCTTCAACGGCTCGGAGAACTTTCCGCCCGGAGCGGTGGTGCCGTTCTTCGAGAGCCTGGGGCTGACCTTCGGCCAGCACCAGAACGCTTTCACCAGTTTCAACCAGACGGTGTATCAGCTGAGCCTGCCCAACGTGGAGCAGGCGGTGCTCGATCAGGCGCTGCTCTTCTTCTCGGATGTCGCCGGCCGGCTCACGCTCTCGCAGGAGGAGATCGAGCAGGAGCGGCAGGTGATCCTCGAGGAGAAGACCAGCCGCAAGAGCGGGCAGCAGCGTGTTGCAGAGCGGGTGCTCGAGCGGATGATGCCGGGTTCGCTGGTGCCGCGGCGGCTGCCGATCGGCGTCGAAGAGACGATCCGCGGGATGAGCCGCGCCGATTTCGAGGCGTTCTACAAGCGGTTCTATGTGCCATCCAACATCACGATGATGGTGGTGGGGGATATCGACCCGAAGCTGGTCGAGGACCGGATCACCGCGGCGTTCTCGGGGTTCGAGGAGCCGGGTGATGCGGGGGCTCGGCAGGATCTGGGCGTTGCGCCGTACGAGTCTTCGTTCGCGGCGGTGGAGACAGACCCGGAGCTGGCGCGGGGCACGGTGGCGATCCGCCGCGTGTTCGAGCCGCGGGGCGCCACGGACACACTGGGCGAGCTGCGACGCGAGGTGGTCGAGCAGCTCGCAACGGCCGCGCTCAATCGGCGTTTCGAGAAGATGGTGGCGGAGAGCGAAGCGCCGTTCCTCGCGGCGGGCAGCTCGGTTTCGGAGCTGGCGCAGGCGGTGGGGATGGTCGAGGTGGGGGCGGCGGTCGAGCCGGGCGCGTGGGAGGAGTCGCTGCGGTCGGTCGCGGCCGAGGTGCAGCGGGCGCGGCTGCACGGTTTTACCGCGCAGGAGATCGATGATGTCCGCCGCGAGTTGATCGCATCGCTGGAGCGGCGGGTCTCGACCGAGTCGACGGTGAACGCGCGGTCCGTGCTGGGGATGATGAACAGCGCGGTCGAGAGCGGCGAGCCGATCCTCTCGGCGCAGCAGCGGCTGGAGGCGGTGCAGAAGGTGCTGCCGACGATCACGGGCGAGGACATCGCCTCGGCGTTCCGCGAGATGTTCGACTTCGAGAAGGCGATGTACCTGGTGCAATTGCCGGCCAACGCAGCGCAGATCCCCAGCGAGGCGGACCTGCTCGAGATCGGGAAGAGCGCGATCGCGGCCGAGCCCGAGGCGATCACCGAGGAAGCGCGGGCGGCGAGCCTGATGGAGACGCTCCCCGAGCCGGGCACGCTGGTCACGGGCGCTGTGCATCTTGACACGGAGATCTGGACCGGCTCGTTCTCGAACAACGCGACGGTCCACCACCGGTTCATGGATGCGAAGGAGGACTCGATCACGGTCGTGATCAACCTCTACGGCGCTGCGCTCTTCGAGACCGCCGAGAACCGCGGCGTCACCGAGGCCGCGGTGCTGGCGCTGCGGCAGCCGGCGACGGATGAGCTCAGCTCGATCGACATCCGCGCCCTCATGACAGGGAAGAAGATTCGAGTCGGGGGCGATGCCGCGGCGGACTCGGTGGCGGTGCGGATCTCCGGTTCACCGACGGACCTGGAGGATGGTCTCAAGCTGGCCCACCTGCTGCTGACGCGGCCGAAGATCGAGCAGTCCGCTTTCGATCAATGGAAGACGGTGACGCTGCAGGCGATCGAAGCGAGGGAGAAGAACCCGGGCCAGATGTTCGCGAAGATCGCCTCCGAGGCTCTGTTCCCGCCCGATCCGCGGACGCAGCCGCTGACGAGGGCGCAGGTCGAGGCGCTCACGCTGGAGGCCGCGCAGGCGTGGCTGGAGCGGATCATCCGCGAAAGCCCGATGGAGATCGCGGTGGTGGGCGAGATGGACCGCGAGGTGGTGGTGCCGATGATCGGCCGCTACCTGGGGTCGCTGCCGGAGCGTCCGGCGGTCACGGCGGGGATGTTCGCCGAGCTGAGGCAACTCGAGAAGCCGGGCATGCCGATCCGCGTCATCGAGGAGATCCAGACGCAGACGCCGATGGCGGTGGTGATGGCGGGTTTCTTCGGCCCCGATCAGGGCAACCTGGAGGATGTGCGGCGGCTGGAGATCGGCACGCGGATCCTGAGCACGCGGATGCTGCAGGAGATCCGCGAGAAGGCGCAGCTGGTGTACGGCATCGGCGCGAGCGTGCGGCCGGGGACGACCTTCCCGGGGTTCGGCGTGGTGCAGGCCGCATCGACCACACAGCCGGAGAAGACCGAGGCGCTGGTCGCGAAGATCCTGGAGATGTACGCGGCGTTCGGCGAAACGCCGATCACCATGCAGGAGCTGGACGTCGCGAAGAGCCAGACGATCAACGCGATCCTGGAGGCGAAGAACGAGCCGGGGTACTGGGTGTCGCGGATGGCGACGATGCGGTACGACGGCATGTCGCCCGATGAGATCGGGCGGACCGAGCAGGCGATCAAGGCGATGTCGGTCGACGAGGTGATGGCGGCGTACCGCAAGTACTACGACGCGGAGAAGACGTTCGTGGTGGTGGTGAAGCCGGGGGCGTGAGGCGGTGAATCACCGCACGAGGTACTCGCCAATCTTGTCGAGCAGCGAGTCCTCGAAATTGCGAGCGGTAATGTTCACCGAGATCGCCCGCTTTGAAACAACCTCCACCGATGAACCGCCGTCGATCGGATCGACAAACACGGCAACGCGCTCGCCCCAGCTGAACATTGTCGCCCCGCGGCTCAGGAGCATGTAGCCTTCATCCTGAAATGTACCGGCGACGGAGAGGTCGAGATCATTCGCCGCGCGAGGTACCGCCCGCCAGACCTGATCCACGGTAGCGGAATAGGTGCGGCGGGTGCCGTCGCCGCGCGCCTCCCGCGCATCGCCCAGGCTGTTGCAGCCCGTGAGGAATGCCGGCGCAAGCGATGCCAAAATGAGTAAGGCAAGAGACCACTTCTGCCGCATGATCGCGAACCTCCGCCACGGGTGCCCTTGGCGGAGCGGCAGCGCACCGAGTCGCCAGGATGCGGCAGCCTAGCAGGTACCCACGGACCCGAGGTACCGCCCGGCGCCGCACCGAGGTCAGATCTTCTTGAGCGCATCCACCAGAGCATCGATGTGCTGCGTGGTGTGCGCGGCCGAGATCTGGCACCGTAGCCGGGCGTGGCCTTCGGGCACGACCGGATAGCCAAAGCCGATCACGAAGACGCCCAGTTCGAGCAGCCGCTTGCTCATCGCGATCGCCTTGGCGGTGTCGTGCACGATGATCGGGCAGATCGCGGTGGGGGATTCGAGCACCTCGAAGCCGCCGGCCTTGAGCTTCTTGCGGGCGTAGGCGACGTTGGACTTGAGTGTGTCGACGAACTTTGGCTGCGTGCGGACGAGTTCGATCGCCTTGTCGGCCGAGCAGGCGACGGTGACCGGGAGGGCGTTAGAGAAGAGCGTGGGCCGGCCGCGCTGGATGATCATCTCGATCGCCCGCTGGCTGCCGGCGATGAACCCGCCCGCGCCGCCGCCGAGCGCCTTGCCCAGCGTGCCGGTGAAGAGGTCGACACGGCCGCTGTGGCTTCCACCGTCGATCATCCCGTAATGCTCGTGCGTGCCGCGGCCGGTGGCGCCCATCACGCCGTGCCCGTGGCTGTCGTCCACGACGAGCATCGCGCCGAACTCATCGCAGAGGGAGCGCATCTTCGGGAGGTCGGCGATCGAGCCTTCCATCGAGAAGACGCCGTCGGTCACGACCCAGATCTGGCCGGTGACATCGGGGTTGGCGCGGGCCTTCTCGAGCGCTTCGCGGAGTGACTTCTCGCCCTCGAGCACGTTGTTGCGGTAGACCGCCTTGTGCACGCCTTTCTTGATCGTCGTCGCCAGGCGGATCGAGTCGATGATGCAGGCGTGGTTCAGTTCATCGCTGATGATGATGTCCCCGGGCTCGCAGAGCGTGGGGAAGAGCGCTTCGTTCGCGGTCCAGGCGGAGACGAACGTGTACGACGCCTCGGTGCCCATGTACTCGGCGATCGAGCGTTCGAGCGTCTCGTGGGGCGTGAAGGTGCCGCAGATGAAGCGGACCGAGGCGGTGCCCGCGCCGAACTTCCGCAGCCCCTCGATGCCGGCCTCGACGACCTGCGGGTGGTTGGCCAGACCGAGGTAGTTGTTGGAGCAGAAGCAGAGCGTCTCGCGGAAGGAGCCATCGGGCTGGCGGAGCCGGACGGAGGGGCCCATGGGCCCATCGATCATCTGCAGGTGCTTGAAGAGGCCGTTCTTGTGCAGGTCCGCGAGCAGCGCATCGGTGCGGGTGTCGAAGTGGGTGGCAGCGGTGGCGTGGTCGGTGGGCATCGCGGGGGTCCTCGGCAGAGCATCCGGTTCCCGCCGCGCGGGTCGCGCGGGGGTGAGTGGGGATGAGTGGGGGTGTGCCGCCGATTCTAACCCGGTCGGGTCGGCTTACCGCCGACGCCGCGCTGCGAACACCGCGAGGAGCACCGGGGCCACCGCGGCGGGCGCGGGGATCGGTGTGTAGTCGATCACCAGCCGCGGCCGCTGCGAGGAATTCGAGTTCTCGCGGGTGGAGAAGCGCTTGGCGGTCCCCGCGGGGCCGCTCTCATCACCGAGCAGGATCCACCCGAAGCTCTGCGACGGGTTGTTGAGCCAGGCCTGCACATCCGCGGTCATGCCCGGATCGCTCCAGGTGTAGAAGGCCGCCTGATCGACGACCGTCGAGGCGCTGGGGGCCGCGACGAAGTCGCCGCCCGGGTTGGTCCACGACTGGGTGGTGTAGTGCGTGTAGAGCCAGGTGACCGAGCCGTTGGTGGCGATGGTGCCGCCGCCCTCGCCGCCGGGGGCATCGCTCTGGCCCTCGCCCCAGTCGGCGAGCACGCGGTGCAGGGTCATCGGTGTACCGACCGCGTTGGTGCGCGACATGTAGAGCCGCAGCGAGACGGAGTTGATCGTCGCCCCGGCGGGTACTGCGCTGGCGATGTCGAAGGCGAGGATGGCGCGCCGGGTGGCATCGCCCGTCGGCTGGTTGGTGACGCCGGCGAACATGTAGCTGCCCGCGCCGTTGCTGAGAAAGCCGCCGGCGCCCTCGATGAGCGTGTTGTCCTTGGAAGCGCCGATGGTGGCGGTGTCGGCCAGCGCGGCGGCCGCGGGAAGAGCGAGGGCGAGTGCGATCGTGCAGCGCATAGCGGTAGTGCCTCCTGGCGCGGTTATCCGGGCAACGGAAACCTACCTCACAAAAGCGACAGCGGCCAGCCGATTCAGGATCGGCTGGCCGCTGCTGTTTTTATCGGACAGTCTCGGCGAGAGCGATCAACGGCGGCGGCGGGTGATCAGCGGGAGGCCCGCGAAGACCAGAGCCGCGGCGGGGGCCGGGATCGGGGTGTAGTCGACGACGAGCACCGGGAGCTGCTCGGGGGCGGCGCCCTCGCGGGAGACGAACCGCTTGGCCGTGCCATTGGCGGACTCATCGCCCATGATCAGCCAGCCGAAGTTGCCGCCGTTGTCGAGCCAGTTCTGCACATCGGCGACCATGCCGGGGCTCGACCAGCTGTAGGAGCCGACCTGATCGACCGAGGCGGTGGCGGAGGCCGCGGCGACGAAGTCGCCGCCGGCGGTGTTCCAGAGCGTGCCGGGGTAGAAGGTGTGGATCCACGTTGCATCGTTGGTGGTGGCCTGGGTGCCGGTGCCGCCGCCGGCGGAGCTGGTGCCCTCGCCCCAGTTCGACGTCACGCGGTGCAGGCTGACCGGGACCGCGCCCGAGATCGTCATGTCCATGTAGAGGCGGAGCTCGACGCTGTTGATGGTGGCGCCGGCGGGGATCGCGGCGGTATCGAAGGCCATCAGGCCGCGGCGGATATCGCCGCCGCGGAGCGTTTTGCCGGCGAAGACCGCGGGGCCGACGCCGCTGCTGAGTTCACCATTGGGGTCGAAGAAGAGTGTGTTGTCCTTCGACGCGGACAGGTTGGCGACATCCGCGACGAGGATCGCGGGGGCGGCGACGAGCGCGGCGGTGGCCGCGAACAGTGACATGCGCATTCTGGTGTCCTCTCTCTCTGAACCTGTGAACGGGCCGGACTGAGTGAGCCCGGGCCCGGGGCCTCTGGCCCATGCTTGAGCGTACTGCCTTACGCGGCCGGGACAAGGAAAGATGCCGTCAAGACGGGTGTGTGGCGGTTTCGGGGGTCGATTTGGTGGATTGTTCGGGCCGGTCCGATGCCCCGGACGGAGTCCGATCGGCTGCTGGCGTCGGCTTACCGGACGTTGCGGTGATGAGCCGGGCCCCGCGGCGGAAGAGCAGGTACGCCCAGATCCACTCCAGCATCACCATCAGCCGGGACCGGAAGTTGATCAGGTAGTAGATGTGGACCGCGGCCCACAGAGCGAAGGCGGGGAATCCGCCGAAGTGCCGCCCGCCGACGGTCGCGACCGCCTTGTTGCGGCCGATGGTCGCGAGCAGGCCCTTGTCGGTGTAGCGGAAGGGCCGGCGCGATGCGGGGTCGGGTGGGCCGCCGCTCCCCGCTTCGCGGGCGATGGTGGCCGCCGCGTACTTGCCCATCTGCATCGCACCGGGGGCCATGCCGGGGACCTCATCGCCGCTGGCGGGGTCGATGACCTTCGCGATGTCGCCGATGACGAAGACTTCCGGGTGATCCGGGATCGTCAGATCTGTGTTCACCCTGACCCGGCCTTTGTCGGTCGGCGCGCCCAGGCGGGCGGCGAGCGGCACGGGCCGGACGCCAGCGCCCCAGAACATGCCGCCGACGGCGAGGGTTACGTCTGCGCCGGCGCCCGCGTCGGGACCGTCGCCGGGCTTGAGCGTGATGCGGCCCGGCTGGATGCTGGTCACTTTCGTCCGCAATCGCACATCGACGCCGAGCGATTCGAGGTCTCGCTTCGCGCGTTCGCTGTTGGCGGGCGGGAACGAGGGGAGCAGGCGTTCGCCGGCCTCTGCAAGGATGATGCGGGCGGCGCGGGTGTCAACCCTGCGGAAGTCGCGGGGGATGGTGCGGAGGGCGATCTCGCTGAAGGCACCGGCGAGTTCGACGCCGGTGGGCCCGCCGCCGACGATTACGAACGTGAGCAAGGCAGCGCGGCGTTCGGGATCGTCCTCGCGCTCGGCTTCTTCGAACGCGAGCAGGAACTGCTCACGCATCGCGCGGGCGTCTTCGATGTTCTTGAGTCCGGGCGCGTGCCGCGACCACGCATCGTTGCCGAAGTAGTGGCTCTCGGCGCCGGCGGCGACGATGAGATAGTCGTACACGAGCTCGCCGCGGTCGAGCACGACGCGGCGGTTCTCGACATCGACATCGGTCGCTTCCGCCAGCAGCACGCGGGCGTTCTGCTGCCGCCCGAGCACCTCGCGGATGGGCGTGGCGATCTGCGCCGGCGAGAGCGCTGCGCTCGCGACCTGGTAGAGCAGCGGCTGGAAGAGATGGTGGTTGCGACGGTCGATCAGCGTGAGATCGACGGGCGCATCGGCGAGGTCGCGTGCGGCGGTCAGGCCCGCGAACCCGCCGCCGATGATGACGACACGCGGGCGCGCTGTCGCGGAGTCGCGTGGGGCGCGTGAGCTCGGCTGCCCCGAGCTTGCCCGTCCGGTGTTCGCCCGTCCGGTGTTTGACTGCCCGGTGTTTGGCTGCCCGGGGCTCGCTTGCCCGGTCTTCATGCATGCCCTCCGCACGCACGATAGCGCGGGGCGCGGGGTTGGCGGCGAGAGACGCTGTTCAGACGCCCGCGGCGGCGAGGGCTGCCTGGGCCTCGGCCGGCGATTCGAGCATGCGGCGTGCTGCGGCGATGCCGCGGGGCGCAGCGTCATCGCCGGTGAAGGCGAGGCCGAGCTCGCGGCAGATCATGCGGCTGGAGATCTGCGCCGAGAGGAAGATCGTGGGCAGGCCCGAGCCCGGGTGCGTGCCGCCGCCGACGAGGAACAGGTCCTCGAAACCCTTGAGCTTGTTCTGCGGGCGGCGGTAGAGCATCTGGCCGAGGTTGTGGGCGAGGTTGAAGGTTGCGCCGAAGTTGATGTTGGCGGAGCGCCAGTCGTCGGGCGTGATCTGCACTTCTTGCTCGATGCGCTGCTCGATGTCGGTGATGCCGAAGACCTTGCGCATCTGCTCGAAGGTCTTCTGCCGCAGCCGCGGCGCGTCGACGGTCCAGTCGATCGCGGCGGTGCAGTTGGGCGTGGGCACCAGGACATAGAGCGAACTCTTGCCGGGGGGCGCGAGCGTCGGATCGATGCGCGAGGGGTTGCAGATGTAGACCGAGGGTTCATCGCTCAGACGGCCGTCGATGGAGATGTCCTGCAGGTTGCGGCGGTACTGCTCGCTGACGTAGATGGTGTGGTGCGGGAGGTCGATCTCGCCATCAACACCCAGATACAGCATGTAAGTCGAGCATGAGTAACGGCGGCTGTCGATCACCGAGGTGTCGTAGGTCGCGCCCGCGTTGGCTCGCACGGACTGCGGCACGAGATTCTTGATCGCCCAGGTCGCATCGGCGTTGACGACGACCTTGTCGAAGCGGTGTTCGGCGCCGTGCACGCGCACGCCCACAGCGCGCACACCGTCGAAGAGGATCTCCTCCACCGGCGCGCCGGTGCGGATGGTGACGCCCAGGTCCATCGCGACCTCGGCCATCGCCCGCATCAGCGCGTGGCAGCCGCCGATGGGGTGCCACACGCCGTACTCGTACTCGATGAAGGGGAGGATCGTGAAGAGGCTGGGGCACTCGAACGGGCTCATGCCCAGGTACTTGGCCTGGAAGCAGACCGAGAGCCGCACCAGCGGGTCCTCGAAGTACTTGCTCAGGAGCCCGTGCACCGAGAGGTGCGGGTTGAGCATCGGTGCGCACTTCATCGCATCGAAGTTGAGCAGGTCCGCCGGGCTCCGCATGGGGCTGCGGAGGATCGATTCCATCGCGTGGAGCTTGCGGCGGTTGTCGTTGATGAAGCGCTTGAAGGCTTGGCCGTCGCGCGGGTTGATCGCGCCGATGCGGCGGGCCATCTCGGCGATGTCCTGCGTGGTGTCGAGCGTGATCGGCTTCTGACCCTCCCGGCCCAGGATGAGGCGGTACATCGGGTCGAGGCGGTGGAGCTCGGCGTGGTCCTGCAGGCGACGGCCTGCCGCGGCGAAGATTTCCTCGAGCACATAGGGCATCAGGAAGAAGGTGGGGCCGCGGTCGAAGCGGTAGGGGCCGGCCGTGACGGGGCTGGTGCGGCCGCCGACGACGGGCTGGGCCTCGAAGAGCGTGACGCGGACACCCGAAGAGGCGAGCAGCATCGCCGCGGCGAGCCCGCCGGGCCCGGCGCCGATGATCGCGGCGGTGGGCTGGCCTGAGGCGGCGGGTGTATGGAGCGGTCTGGACATGCGGTGCTCTGGGCTGTGCTCTGGGCTGTGCTCTGGGTCGTGCTCTGGGCCGCGATCCCGGTGTCGGGCACGGCGGGCTTGCGTTTGACGGTAGCGGGTCGACGGGCGGGATTCGCCGCGTCTTCATACGCGGATGCCGGCGGGTCGGCGTGGGCGATGCCCGTAGACTCAGGCGATGCGGACCTCGCCGCTGGACCATCCCTGGGCCTCGCTGGAGCCGAAGCGGCGTGTGGAGCACATCGCGCGGTGGCGGAAGCTCGTGGCCCGTGATGAAGCGGACCTCTGCCGGCTGATGGAGCGCGAGGTCGACAAGCCGCGGCACGAAGCGCTGCTTTCCGACCTGCTCCCGTTTCTCTCGGCGTGTCGCTGGCTCGAGAAGCGCGCGCCCGCGATCCTGCGGACGCGGTCGGTCGATGGCGCGCCGGGCTGGATGCGCGGCGTGAGCATCGTCGAGCGGCGCGAGCCGGTCGGGCGGGTGGGGATCATCGCGACATGGAACTACCCGGTGCAGCTTCTGGGGATCCAGGTGGCGCAGGCGCTCGCGGCGGGCAACCTTGTCATCGTGAAGCCCTCGGAGCGGGCCGAGCGGACGCAGGAACGCCTGCTGATGCTCGCGATCGAGGCGGGACTGCCCGAGGGCGTGCTTACCTGGGTCGATGCCCGACGCGAGGCCGGGCGCGACCTCATCGAGGCCGGCGGGCTCGATCACGTCATCTTCACCGGCTCGACGGAAGTGGGCCGGAAGGTCGCGGCGACGCTGGCGGAGACACTGACGCCGGCAACGCTCGAACTCTCGGGGCGTGACTCGGCGTTCGTGCTCGAGGATGCGCGGCCGGGGTTTGCCGCCGCGTCGCTGTGGGGCGCGATGACGGTGAACGCCGGGCAGACCTGCATGGGTCCGCGGCGGGCGCTGGTGCACCGCGATGTTTACGAGGAGTTCTCGGCCGCGATCGAGCGGCACGCGGCGAGGGCGACGCCCCGCATGCTGATCGACGATGCCGCGGCGAAGCGGTGCTACGAGCTCGCGGCGGATGCCGTGAAGCGCGGCGGACGCGATGCGGCGGGGCATGTCGATCCGCCCAGCGGACGGTTGTTTCGTCCGAGTGTGATCCTCGATTGCCCGCCGGTAGCGCCGCTGGTGCAGGGCGCGCACTTCGGTCCGGTGCTCGCGGTCGTGCCGGTCGATGATTTCGCCGCGGCGCTCGATATTCACCGATCGTGCGATCAGCACCTGACGGCCTCGATGTTCACCGCGGACCCGGCGCGGGCGACGCGGCTGTCGCGGCGGCTGGGAGTTACGAACCTGACGATCAACGATGCGATCGTGCCGCAGGGCCACCCGGGGGTCTCGATCGGGGGTCGGGGGCCGAGCGGATCGGGCCTGAGCCGCGGCACCGAGGGGTTGCTGGGATTGACGCGGCCCGTGTACGTCTCGACCGGGCCGGGGGCCGCGCGGCGGATGATCAAACCGCCGCCGCGGACACTGGTGCGGATGGTCGCGGCGGGGGTGCGGTGGTGGTACGGGCGGGGTGCGGATGCGTCCAAACCTATCCCGCGGGCGAAGCCGGGTCGGCCGGGCGAACCGCCGATCGGGATCGATGGTCTGCCGACGGGTTTGACCCGCTCGGCCGAGAACGAGCCCGGCGAACGGCTCGCTGACCGGGCCGGGATCGGCCCGGCGGGTAGCCCGAAGAACGGGCAGGTACAGGAAAGGACGGGCGCGGATGCGCCCGGATCGAGACGATGACGCAGCCGAAGCATGTGGTCGTGGTGGGCGGGGGGCTCGCGGGACTGTCGAG
>JBDZUZ010000090.1:0-15861 GCA_040255445.1 Planctomycetaceae bacterium
GATGCCAACGCCAGCGCCACCGTCCGTCGACCCACACCCACATCACCCACCACAAGCGTGACCCGCGGCGGCTCCCGCTCCTTAGACCACGCCGCCCAATGCTCCAGTTCCCCCCGCAACCCCTCCCCGATCACCAACTCATCCAGCAACTCCGCCCGCGGCCGCCGCAACACACACCCGCCGGCATCCGCCGCGACCTCATCGACCGCCACCGCGCCAACCACCCAGCGCAGCACCGCCCCCGGCGCCCGCACAGCACGCTCAGACAACGGCCCGTCCCCCTCCAGTGTCAGCAGCCCATCACGAAACGCCGGCCGCCCCAGCATCGCCACGATCCCGCCCGCACCGCCATCCACACCCGCAACCGATGCGGCCAGCGCCATCGTCGGCCGCGGCCGCGCGGCGTGATCATTCAAATACGCCACCAGCCGAGCGATCCGCGCATCCACCTCCACACCCACCGCCAGCAGCAACGCCGCGTACTCGATCGCATCAAGCTCGAACCGCGCTGCCGCGCGAAACAGCGGCAGCCGCGCCCGCTCGCTGGGCAACGGCCGCGGCAGTTCCAACGCACACTCCTGCCCCGCCCCGCGCCCCAACCCTCGCTCACGTCCGTGCACCGACGATCCGCTGCGCTCCTTCGGCCCGCCCGCATCCGCCCCACCCGCATCCGCCGCGAGCCGCGCCGCCGTCACATCCGGAATCACAACCCCGGCCAGCGGCGTCCCGTTCACCGCACCCGGCTGCGCCTGCACCGCGGCGACCCGCGAACGCAGCACAGCCACGAGCCGCCCGAGTTCGGCCCGCAACACCTCATCCACCGTTGCACGTGTGTCCACTCCGTCCGCGAGCCTACCAGAGCCCCAGCGCTGAATCGATGGCCATCTCCGCACCGACCTCGCACCGACTCACCCCCGCACGCGCACCCCGATCAAATCCACACCAAATCCGCAAGAATCGGCCCTCACACGGCCCACGCGGGGGATTTCGCGGCCATGCACGCAGGATCCGCTACACTGCGAGAGACAATGCTCCACCCGCGCAATCCCGCGCGATGTTGGGCTTCAGGAAGGTCGGCCGGACCAGTAAGGATGCACCGGTGCAGAAGAACCTGATCGATGGCGCCTGGGTGGCCGCCGACAGCGGCGAGATCTTCGACATCACCGACCCCGCGACCGATCGCGTCGTCGACACCGTGCCGCGCTGCGGCGCGGCAGAGACCACCCGCGCCATCGCCGCCGCCCACCGCGCCTTCCCCGTCTGGAAGGCCCGCACCGCGGGCGACCGCGCTGCGATGGTCGCCAGACTCGGCGCCCTCATGCGCCGCGACATCGACCGCCTCGCCGCGATCATGACCAGCGAACAGGGCAAGCCCCTCGCCGAGTCAAAGGGCGAGATCAACTACGCCGCCTCGTTCCTCGACTGGGCCGCCGAGGAAGGCAAGCGCATCCCCGGCGAGATCATCCCCGCCTCCGCCCCCAACAAGCGCATCCTCGTCATCCGCCAACCAGTCGGCGTCTGCGCCATCATCACGCCCTGGAACTTCCCCGCGGCGATGATCACCCGCAAACTCGGCCCCGCCCTCGCCGCGGGCTGCACCGCCGTCATCAAGCCCGCCGAGGACACGCCCCTCTCCGCTCTCGCCATCGGCGAACTCGCGATCGAGGCCGGCATCCCCGCCGGCGTCGTCAACATCGTCACCGGCAAGGCCAGCAAGATCGGCGGCGCGATCCTCGACGACCCCCGCGTCCGCAAGCTCTCCTTCACAGGCTCGACAGAAGTCGGCCGCATGCTGATGGAGAAGTCCTCGAAGAACCTTCTGCGCCTCTCCATGGAACTCGGCGGCCACGCGCCCTTCCTGGTCTTCGACGATGCCGATGTCGAGGCCGCCGTGAAGGCCGCGGTCGCCTGCAAGTTCCGCAACGCCGGCCAGACCTGCATCTGCGCCAACCGCTTCTATGTGCAGGACGGTGTCTACGACACCTTCATCGCCGGCTTCCGCGCTGCGATCCAGAAGCTCAAGGTCGGTATCGGCACCACCGAGGGCGTCGACATCGGCCCGCTCATCAACGACGATGCGGTCGAGAAAGTCGAGAAGCACGTCGAGGACGCCCGAAGCAAGGGCGGCAAGATCACCGTCGGCGGCCAACGCGTCAAGGTCGAGGGCGCTGTCGACCGTTTCTACGCCCCCACGCTCATCGAGGGCATGACGACCGACATGCTCATCAACTCCGATGAGACCTTCGGCCCCGTCGCCCCCGTCCGCCGCTTCACGCACGAGAAGGAAGCCGTCGAGTGGGCCAACGACTCGGAATACGGCCTCGCCGCCTACTTCTTCACCCGCGATGCCTCGCGCCTGATCCGCGTCGGCGAAGCCCTCGAATACGGCATCGTCGGCGCCAACGACGGCGGCCCCTCCACCGCGCAGGCCCCCTTCGGCGGCGTCAAACAGTCCGGATTCGGCCGCGAGGGCGGCCACTTCGTGATGGACGAGTACACACAGGTCAAATACATCTCCTGGGGCCTCTGATCCCAGGGCGTCAACAGCGGGAGCGACACGATGTCGGCATCTGCAGATCTCATCCGGCGGCGCGAGAGCGTGGTCTGCCCCGGCGTCGGCCGCATCTCCGGCATGACCGCCGCGAAGGCCAGGGGCGCGCTCATCGTCGATGCCGACGGCAAGGAGTTCATCGACTTCGCCGGCGGCATCGGCGTCATGAACGTCGGTCACTGCGATGAACATGTCGCCCGCGCCGTCGCCGAGCAGTCCGCCCGGCTGATGCACACCTGCATCCACGTCGCCACCTACGAGCCCTACATCGCCCTCTGCGAGAAGCTCGTCGAGATCCTCCCCCACGGCGATGCCACGAAGGCCATGCTCGTGAACACCGGCGCCGAGGCGGTCGAGAACGCCATCAAGATCGCCCGCCAGGCCACCGGCCGTTCCGCCGTCATCTGCTTTACCGGCGCGTTCCACGGCCGCACCATGCTCTGCTCCACCCTCACCTCCAAGGTCGAGTACAAGACCAGGTGCGGGCCCTTCATGCCCGAGATCTACCGCCTCCCCTTCCCCAAGGGCCGCTCGGCCCCCGGCAAGCGCAGCGGATTCAACGATGAAGCCGTCGCCGCCTGCGAACTCGCCCGCCTGAAGATGGCGCTCAAGGACACCGTCGCCCCCGGCAACGTCGCCGCGATCATCATCGAACTCGTGCAGGGCGAGGGCGGATTCCATGTCGCCCCCAAGGCGTACATCGAAGGCCTCCGCAAGATCTGCGATGAGCACGGCATCGTCCTTATCTTCGACGAGGTCCAGTCCGGCTTCGCCCGCACCGGCGCCTGGGGCGCGTACGAGCACTACGGCGTCGTTCCCGATCTCTCCACCTGGGCAAAGTCCATGGGCGGCGGTCTGCCCATCTCCTGCGTCATCGGCAAGGCCTCGGTCATGGACAAGGTCACGCCCGGCACACTCGGCGGCACCTACGGCGGCAACCCCGTCGCCTGCGCTGCGGCCCTCGCCACCATCGCCTCGATGGAGAAGCAGAACCTCCTCGCCCGCGCCAAGACCATCGGCCGCACGCTAACCGACCGCTTCGAAGCCGCCGCCGCGGCGAACCCCGCCATCACCGATGTCCGCGGCCTGGGCGGCATGGTCGCCATCGAGATCGGCGCCCCCGCCAACGCTTCCAAACCGGTGGCCGCAGTCGTCAAGGACATCACCGTCTCCTGCATGGAACGCGGCCTGCTCGTGATCAGTTCCGGCGTCATGGGCGACGCCATCCGCGTCCTCTGCCCCCTCGTCATCACCGATGCGCAGCTCGACCGCGGGCTCACCATCCTTCTCGAAGAAATCGAGCGGCACACCGCCGCGGCGGCCCCTACCGCCGCACACGCCGCCGTGAAAGGCTGATCTGTATGCGTCCATTCGCGGTGGCCGGGCTCCAGCTTCATATCTCCGGCCGCGTCTCCAACCTGGCGCACATCACCGACCGCATCGAGATGCTGCTCTACCTGTACCCCTGGGTGCAGATGGTCGTCCTGAGCGAGCTCGCGACCTTCGGCGGCTGGACCGGGCACGCGCTCCCCTTCCCCAACGATGTCGAGGACACCTACCGCAACCTCGCCCGCAAGCACAAGATCTGGCTCCTCCCCGGCTCGCTCTACGAGAAGACCCCCGAAGGCGTGTACAACACCACGCCCGTCATCAACCCCGACGGCGAGGTCATCGCCCGCTACCGCAAGATGTTCCCCTTCATGCCCTACGAGACCGGCGTCGAATCCGGCACCGAGTTCTGCGTCTTCGATGTGCCCGAGATCGGCCGCTTCGGTGTGAGCATCTGCTACGACATGTGGTTCCCCGAAACCTCGCGCACGCTCGCCGCCATGGGCGCCGAGGTCATCCTCCACCCCACACTCACACCCAGCATCGACCGCGAGGTCGAACTCGCCATCGCCCGCGCCACCGCCGCGACCAACCAGTGTTTCGTCATCGACATCAACGGTGTCGGCGACGGCGGCATCGGCCGCTCCATCCTCGTCGCCCCCACCGGCGATGTGCTCTACCAGGCAACCAGCAACGAAGAAATGCTCCCGATCGAGATCGACATGGAGCGCGTCCAGCGTTCCCGCGAGGTCGGCCTCAAGGGCCTGGGCCAGCCTCTCAAGAGTTTCCGCGACCGCAAGGTCGATTTCGATGTCTACCGCCGCGACTCCGATGTCCACGCCTACCTCCGCAGCCTCGGACCGCTCGAGAAGATGCAGCGCGGCTCCCGCGCCGGCCTCATCGACGACAAGCCCCACGCAGCGGCCGCGACGCCAGCCGCCGTGAACGAGGACGTCGGCTTCATTCCGCCCGCCATCGCCTCGTCACCCCCGCTCACGCCAGCGCCGCACCAACCGCCGGCGCCGAGGATGGAGCTATGACGACGCACTCCCCCGGCCCGCGCATCAACCCCGATCCCGCCGCGCCGGCCGCGAACTCGCCGCCGCCCCACCCGGCCAACCGAGGCATGGGCCGCTTCTACGCCCCGCGCCTCCGCATGGACACCTGGAACGAACTCCAGGTTCGCGCCACCTGGCTCAAGGAATTCAGCCGCGGCGGCCGCGACATCACCGTGCCCAAAGCCAAAGTCGCCGCGAGCCTCGAACTCCTCCGCACGCTCGAGTTCTACTGGGCCTTCCCCGGCGGCGCGCAGATGGACCGCCTCACGCGCCTCTTCGAACGCGGCGAGTACACCGACCTTTCGAGCGAGGTCGCCGAGATCACGCGCCTCCTCGTGGGCGATGCCTACCGCGAACGCGGCGGCGCCCTCGCCAACCGCGGCGGCAAGGACCGCGCCGACCGCGACCGTCCCGAAGACCGCGACCGCTCGCAAACCCCCTCCAAGCCCTACTTCGAGGTGCTCGTCGTCGACGGCATCGACGCGTACGACCGGGCCGAGCTCCGCGAAGGACTGGCCGCGTGCCGCCGCGACTCCGATGAGTTCCTCTACGACGTCGTCACCGTCCCAAGCCTCGAAGACGCCATCATCGCGGTGCTCTTCAACCCGACCATCCAGGCCGTCTTCCTCCGGTACAACTACACCTACTCGACGCAGCACCGCCACGCCGCGCTGCAACGCTACCTCGAGCCACTCGAGGCCGAGCCGCTCCCCATCTGCTTCGGGCTCGAACGCAGCCTCGAGCTGGGCCGCATGCTCAAGCGCCTCCGGCCCGAGCTCGACCTCTACCTCGTCACCGACACGCCCCTCGAGGCCGTCGCCGGCAACCTCGGCTCGGTCTTCCGCCGCGCCTTCTACCGCCTCGAGCAGTACATGGAGCAGCACCTCACGATCCTCAAGGGCGTGCGCACCCGCTTCGAAGCGCCGTTCTTCGATGCGCTCCGCCGCTATAGCTCCAAGCCCACCGGCGTCTTTCACGCGCTGCCCATCGCCCGCGCCAAGTCGATGGCCAACTCCCACTGGGCCCGCGACCTGCTCGAGTTCTACGGCTCCAACATCTTCCTCGCCGAGACCTCCGCCACCAGCGGCGGACTCGACTCGCTCCTCCAGCCCCGCGGCCCGATCAAGAAAGCGCAGGACGCCGCGGCCCGCGCCTTCGGCGCCCGCAACACGTTCTTCGTCACCAACGGCACCTCCACCGCCAACAAGATCGTCCTGCAGGCGCTCATCCGCCCCGGCGACATCGTGCTCATCGACCGCGACTGCCACAAGTCGCACCATTACGCGATGGTCCTCGCCGGCGCCATGCCCGTCTACCTCGACTCCTACCCCCTCCAGCCCTACGCGATGTACGGCGCGGTCCCGCTCCACGAGATCGAAGAGCGGCTGCTCGAGCTCAAAGCCGCCGGCAAGCTCGACCGCGTGCGGATGCTCCTGCTCACCAACTGCACCTTTGACGGCCTCACCTACGACCCCGGCCTGGTGATGCGCCGCATCCTCGCCATCAAGCCCGACATGATCTTCCTGTGGGACGAGGCCTGGTTCGCCTTCGCCCGCTTCCACCCCGTGCTCCGCCGCCGCACCGGCATGCAGGCCGCCGAGCGCCTCCGCGAAGAACTCAAGAGCGATGCCTACCGCGAGGCCTATCGCGCCAAGGCCAAGGACGCCGGCAAGGACGGCTACGTCCCCGGCATGCCCGACCCCGACCGCGCCCGCGTGCGCGTCTACGCCACGCAGTCGACGCACAAAACGCTCACGAGCCTCCGCCAGGGGTCGATGATCCACATCTTCGACGACGACTTCGAGCAGAAGGCGAGCGGGCCTTTCAGCGAAGCGTTCATGACCCATACCTCGACCTCGCCCAACTACCAGATCATCGCTTCGCTCGATGTCGGGCGCCGCCAGGTCGAGATGGAGGGGTACGAACTCGTCGACCATACCATCGGTCTGGCGATGACGATGCGCGAGCGCATCCGCGAGCACCCGGTCATCAACAAGTTCTTCTCGGTGCTCCGCCCGGCAGACATGATCCCGTCCGAGTTCCGCCCCTCCGGGCTCGAGTTCTACTACAGCCCGGTCCACGGCTGGGGCCGCATGGAGTCGGCCTGGCGGATGGACGAGTTCACGCTCGACCCCACCCGCGTCACCGTCCAGATCTCCGCCACGGGCATGAACGGCGATCAGTTCCGCCACCTGCTGATGGACCAGCACGACATCCAGATCAACAAGACCTCGCGCAACACCGCGCTCTTCATGCCCAACATCGGAACGTCCCGCGGCGATGTGGCCTACCTCATCGAGACCCTCGCCCGCTGCTGCACCAGCGTGCAGGAGCGGTTGCTCACCGAGAGCAGCACGGGGCTCAGCCGGCACGTCGCGACCGTCGACTCGCTGGTGGCGAGCCCGCCGCTCCCCAACTTCAGCCGCTTCCACGAGGCCTACAAGCCCGATACCTCCGGCACGCCCGAGGGCGATCTCCGCCGCGCCTACTTCGACACCTACGACGAGGAGAACCTCGCGTGGATGCGCATTTCCGATGAGACCCTCCGCCAGATCCAGGGCGGGCGCGAGTTCGTCTCGGCGTCGTTCGTGACGCCCTACCCGCCCGGCTTCCCGCTGCTCGTCCCCGGGCAGGTCGTCAGCGCGGAGATCATCGCGTTCCTGCTCGCGATCGATGTGAAAGAGATCCACGGGTACCACCCGTCGTACGGCTTCCGCGTCTTCACCGAGGCAGCGCTCGAGCGCGCAGCGCGCTGACCTCCCAGGCCTGATCAATACAGAGGTACTCGCAAGGAGAAGGAGACCACCATGGGTAGTGGAAAGCCAGCACAGACCGCCGCGGCGAGCACGCCGGCCGGCAAGCGGGCACCGAAGATGACCCCCGGCCCCAACGGCCGCTTCACCGGCGACCTCGAGGCCAAGTCGCTGACCTCCGACCGCCCATCGCGCCTCAAGGCCAAGCGCCTCGACGGCATCTCCGATATCCGCCGCTTCTTCTACCGCAACACCGAGCCCATCTACTTCATCAGCGCCACCAACTTCAACCTGCTCGGCATGGACGAGTGGATCCGCAACTTCACCTTCATCTGCGCTATCGACTGCTTCGACGGCCAGCACCCCCACGTCTTCGTCCCCCCAGAGATCCCGCACGACCCGTTCGAGTCGATCGAGGACATCAACAACTACCTCCTCTCCCACCCCGCCGTCCTCAAGCTCATCAAGGACCGCGGCCCCGGGGGCAAGGCCGTCTTCCTCATGTTCGATGAGAAGACCGAGGAACTCTGCAAGAAGGCCGGCCTCGAGGTCTGCTTCCCCGCCGCGAAGCTGCGCACCGCGATCGACGACAAGGTCGAGACCACCCGCATCGCCAAGAAGGCCGGCGTCGCCTGCGTGCCCAACGTGCTCGCCAAGGTCGACAGCTTCGACACGCTCCGCAAGGTTTCCGCCAAACTCGGCGAGGACCTGGTCGTCCAGACCGCCTTCGGCGATTCCGGCCACACCACCTACTTCATCTCCAACGAATCCGACTTTAGGAAGTACGCCAAGGACATCACCGAAGCGCCCGAGGTCAAGGTGATGAAGCGGATCCGCTGCCGCGGTTCCGCGATCGAAGCCTGCGTCACCCGCCGCGGCACGATCGTCGGCCCGCTGATGACCGAGCTCGTCGGCTTCAAGGAACTTACGCCCTACAAGGGCGGCTGGTGCGGCAACGAGGTCTTCGCCGGCGCCTTCACGCCGCAGGCCCGCCGCAGCGCCCGCAAGTCCGCCGTCGCCTTCGGCGAAGAGCTCCAGAAGATGGGCTACCGAGGCTACTTCGAGCTCGACTTCCTCACCGACCTGGATTCTGGCAAGGTGTATCTGGGCGAGTGCAACCCGCGCATCACCGGCGCGAGCTCGATGACCAACCTCGCGAGCTTTGCGCACGCCGATGCGCCGCTGTTCATCTTCCATCTGCTCGAGTGGATGGGCGTCAACTACGACCTGGATGTCGATGCGCTCAACGAGCGCTGGGCCGACCCCGACAACATCGACAGTTGGAGCCAACTGGTCATCAAGCACACCGAGGACTCGGTCTCGCGCATCACCGATGCGCCCCCGTCGGGCATCTGGGAGCTGCCCGATTCCGGCGGCATCCGCTACGTCCGGTCGCAGACGCACCGGCGCACGGTGCAGACCGAGAATCGCGCCTTCTACCTCCGTATCGCCGGCAAGGGCGACTACTTCTACGAGGGCGCGGACCTGGGCATCCTCGTCAGCCCAGGGCGTTTCATGGACGACGACTTCCAGCTGACCGACCGCGCCAGGGCCTGGATCCGCGGCATCCGCTCGCAGTACACATCGGAGCCGATCGCAGGCAGCGAATCGGATCTCACCGCCCACCAGCACGAGTTCAAGCTGCTGTGACGCCGCCTTCATCGCCCGCCCCCCCGCCGCGGCTGATCCTGGAGTTCCGCGGCATCATCGAACCGAACCCAGGGCCGCGGATCGCCGCGGCGTTCGAGGCCTACTGGCCCGCGTACCAGCGGTGGCTGCGCCGCACGCCCGCCGGAGGACACGCCGCGCCCACGGTCGCGGAGTGCGAGGCACAATTCCTCCGCCATATGCCCGAGTTGGCGCCGACGCGTGAATCGCTCCTCGCGCTCGTCGGCGACGAGCCGGAGAAGCGTCGCTTCCTGTCGCTGTGGCGGCCGCCGCCGATCGTCCGCGGCTGCTCGCAGGCGATCACGCGGCAGGACGGCGCATCCGTGCTGGTGCGGAACTACGACTACGCGCCGTGGCTGTGCGATGGGCTTCTCCTGGCGAGTCGCTGGGGCGGTGTGGGTGTGCACGCGGTGACCGACTGCATCTGGGGCGCGCTCGACGGTGTGAACGAACACGGCCTGGTGGTTGCGCTGGCGTTCGGCGGTCGGCGCGATTCGGGGCAGGGGTTCGCCGCATCGCTCGTGGTTCGGTATCTCCTGCAGACCTGCGCGACGGTGGCGGAGGCGAAAGCCGCGTTGTCTCGCATCCCGGTCTCGATGGCGTACAACTTCACGCTGCTGGACCGCGGGGGAGCGCACGCGACGGCCTACACCTCGCCCCTTCGCCCCACCACCTTCTCCGACCGGCTGGCGAGCACGAACCACCAGGACGAGATCGACTGGCCCGAGTACGCACGCTTTGCGCACACCGTCGAGCGGTGCGACTTCATCGAGCAGACGCTCGCCGGGTCGCCGGGGACCGAAGCGGTGATCGGCGCGTTTCTGCATCCGCCGCTCTTTCGGCGGGAGTTCCGGCGCGGGGCGGGCACGATCTACACCGCGCTCTACGACCCGCGGTCGATGACGATCCGGCTGTACTGGCCGCACGCGCAGGCCGCGGCGGCGCCGACGGACGATGCGCCGCTGCGGGTGCTGATCGACTACGCGCATGTGTGAAGAACATTTCAGGGTGTCGCCGTGGTGATGGGGTAGACTGGTCGGCATGGCGATGACTCCGCGTTGGTTGCTCGTGCTGGTGTGCGTGTCTGTGCTGGCCGCGCCGATGGTGGGCTTTGCGCAGCCGCCGGCGGATCCGGAGCAGCGCGAGCGCGCCGCGGAGGAAGCGCTCTCGCGGCTCGAGGGGCTGGAGAACGAGGACGTCGAGGTCGCCGGCGAGAACGTCACCGTGCGGGGGGAGGCCGATGGGCGATCGGTGATCCAGGAGGCCGGTGACACGGCGCAGCGCATCACGGGCGCGGCGACGCTGGACAACCAGGTCGAACTCACGACCGATGTGCAGGAGCGGCTGCGGGGGGCGCAGACGCGGGTGGAGTCGCAGGTCGAGGGGTGGCTCGCGTACCTGCCGCTGATCCCGGTGGCCGCGGTGGTTATGCTGATCGCGGCGTTCATCGCCTGGCTGATCGGCCGGTGGGACTGGCCGTTCCGGCGCATCCACCGCAACCCGTTCCTCCGCGAGATCGCGCAGAAGGTGGTGCAGGCGGTGGTCCTGATCATCGGGCTGCTGCTCGCGCTCGAGATTCTGGAGGCGACCGCGCTGGTGGGCGGTGTGCTGGGCGCTGCCGGCGTCGCGGGTATCGCGATCGGGTTCGCGTTCCGCGATCTTGTCGAGAACTACATCGCGAGCATCCTGCTCAGTCTGCGGCAGCCGTTCCGGATGCGGGATCATGTGGTGATCGATGGGCACGAGGGGCTGGTCAGCGGGATGAACACGCGGACGACGGTGCTGACCACGTTCGATGGCAACGTAGTCCGTATCCCCAACGCGACGGTCTTCAAGACCGCGCTGATCAACTACACGACGGATCCGCGGCGTCGGTTCGAGTTCGATGTGGGCGTCGGGTACGACGTCGATCTTGGGCAGGCGATCGAGGTGGGTGTCGCGACGATTCTGGGGACGCCCGGGGTGCTGCGTGATCCGGAGGCGTTCGGCCTGGTGACGAAGCTGGGTGATTCGAGCATCACGCTGCGGTTGTTTGGCTGGGTGAATCAGTCGACGCACGACTTCGGGCGCGTGCGGAGCGCTGCGATGCAGCGGGTGAAGGTCGAGTACGACCGGCTGGACATCGACATGCCCGAGCCTGGGTACCGGATCAGTGTGGGCGATGGGCTGGGCGTGATGACGACGCCGGCGGAGCGCGCGGAGATCAAGCCGCGGCCCGCTGCGCGGGATCCGGGCGAGAAGCCGGCGCGTGCTGCGCGCGAGACCACCGCGAAGACTCCGCCGCGGCCATCTCCCCCGTCCGATGTCCATCGCGTGACGCGCGACGGTGTCGTGGAGGAGTTATCGCGGGAGACCGAGGCGAGCGGATCGGAGAATCTGCTTGGAGGTGATGGGGCGATGGAGTGAGGGGGGAAGGGACGGAGGGACAAAGGGACGAAGGGACGAAGGGACAGAGTGGAGGATCAGGTTGTTTCGAGGAAGTCGAGGCGCCAGCGCGCGGAGGCGGCGTCGTGCGGGTCATCGCGCACGCGGCGGAAGTGCAGGTTCATGGTCGCGCTGCTGCGGCCGTTGTGGGCGGTGATGCGGAAGATCGCGTGCTGGGCGCACAGGTGGCCGGGCTCGATCGTGGTGGCGAGGCGCTCGTCGAAACAGGCATCCTGGATTGTGCGGGGGATGTCGGCGGGGCTGACGGGCCGATCTGGTCGGCGCTCGCCGGCGTCATCTTTGAAGGTGAAAGCGGGTGTGCGGAGGCCCTCGATGAGCTGGGCGAAGGGGCCGGAGCCGTCGGCGTGGAGCGCGTGGGCAAGGGTCTCGACGAGCTCGCGGGGCGCCGGGTCTGTTGAATGAATTGCTTGTTGGTGGTCGCCAGACTGGGACGCGGAATCAGCGCCCGTGTCGTGGATCGGCTGTGCGGCCGCGGCGGCGTTCGCTCCTGCTTCGGCATGTGCGCCGACCTCTGATTCGGAGGTGACGAGGTCGACATCCTTGTCGCGAGCCTCGTCGGGTTCGTCGCTGGCGATCACCGGGCTGGCTAAACGCGTGTTGGTGGATTCGCTCGCGGTGTGACGCTCGGCACGACTGACCGCGGAGGCGGTCGGTCGTGGCACGGTGCAGGCGCGGAGGAGGGACGCGGCGGCGCGGCGGCGTTCGATCGGGTTGCCGGGCTGGGTGATGAGGCCGCGGGTGTAATCGGCGGCGACCTCGAAGTTGTGGACAGCGCGGGCGGCGCGGGCGCGGCGGACGAAATCGGCGATGTGGGGCTGCTCGATGAAGAGGAAGAACTCGGCGGCAGTCACGCCGTGTGCCGCGGCGGCGGCGTTGATGTCGCAGGGGGTTGCGAAGCAATAGGTATCGAGGCGGGCGAGGTCCGTGGGGGAGAGGGCTGCCGCGTCGAGGAGGGCTGGATCGGTGGATTGGGCGGGATTTGTTTGGATCACGAGGGGAGAATACAGGTATTTGGACGGGTGTCAAGGCTTTTTGTTTGGATTCTGATTGCTCTTCTGAAGCTTCTTCTGCGAGCCACATCGTTCTCTATGGAGCTACCCGAGCAATTTTTCACTTCAAGGCTGTTTTCACCAAGATGGTGAAATACACTATTGAGTGAAATTCTGCACCGTCGCACGATTCCGCCGATGGACTGAACGGCCAAGGTGAGGCCTGGCTTGCCGATCGAACACGAACAACCCATCCGAGATTGGCTCGCGCAGATCGCGGAGTTCAGTGGTGCGTTCTCGCTCGCGGATGGCGAGGAGCGTCGGATCGTGGCGGGCGGGGCTTGGGATCTGGATCTCGCGGTGCGCCCTGGGGGCGGTGGGGACGCGATCCGGCTGCTGGTTGCGGAGAAGCGTCAACTGCAGCCGCGGCATATCCGCGAGCTTGCGCATCGGATCGGCGCGGCGGACACGGACACCGGTGCACGCGTGATCGTGAGCGTGGCGGCGCCGTACATCTCGGCCCGGACCGCGGAACTCTGCCGCGAGCACGGGATCGGGTACTTGGACGCGGCCGGCAACTGCCACCTCGCAGGGCACGGGCTGTGCGTGCATATCGAGGGTCGGGCGAACGCGGCGCCGGACACGCGTGGCGCGGAGAATCTGTTTGCGAGCAAGTCGAGCCGGGTGGTGCGGGTGCTGTTGGAGCATCCGGCACGGGCGTGGCGTGTGGCCGATCTGGCCGCGGAGTCTGGCGTGAGCCTGGGCCTTGTGTCGCGGATCCGGCGGGGGCTGATTGAGCAGGCGTATGCGGAGAGCGTGCCGGGGGGTGTGCGATTGCGTGATCCTGCGGGGTTGCTGGGAGCGTGGTCGCGCGTGTATGCGCGGCCGGCGCGGGCGGTGCAGGTGTTCAGCGCTGACAGGCCGGAGCGGCTTGAAGCATCGGTTGTCGCGTGGGCACGGCGGCGCGGTGTCCGCTGCGGGCTTGCGGAGTTCGCTGGGGCGGCGCGGCTTGCGCCGATGGTGCGATACCAGCGCAGCGCGGTGTACATTGAGGAGGAACGTGGGGGTGAGGTGCTGCGCGACCTGCTGGCGGAGCTTGACATGACAGAGGTGGAGACGGGCGCTACGGCGACGCTGTGGATCACGCGGGACGACTCGGTGTTCTACCGCTGCGTTGAGCGGGGGGGCCTTCCGGTCGTGTCGCCGGTGCAGTTGTACCTGGACCTTGTGCAGAATCCTGCACGGGGCGAGGAAGCGGCGGCGGAGATCGCGCGGGGGCACCTTCCCTTCGCGTGGCCTGCGCGGGCGGGGGGCGCTGGCGCATGACACTCCCTACACCGCGAACCCCGGAGGAAGCGAGCCACGCGGTGCTGCTCGAGGTCCTGTCTGTGCTGGGGCTGTACACAGACGGCATCGTGGTTGTGGGCGGATGGGTTCCATCACTGGTGTTTCCGGGGCGAGGGCATGTTGGCTCGCTGGATGTCGACCTCGCGCTGGACGCGGGGCGGATCCGTTCGAGCGGGTACGAGTCGATTCGGGGGCGGCTGCTTGCCGCGGGCTACGTGCAGGATGAACTCCACCGCGGTGTATTCAGGCGCGCGGTGGGGCCGGATCCGATCACGGTTCGGGTTGACATGATCACCGGACTTGAGGGCGATGCATCGAGCGCACTTGTGCAGGACCTGCAGATCGGCCGGCTGCGGGGCGTCGAGATCGCGATCGATCATGCCGCGGTTCTGACACTGGCGGGGCGGTTGCCGGGCGGGGAGCGGGGGTCGGTGCGGGCGAGGGTCGTGTCGATCCCGGCGTTTCTGTGTATGAAGGCGTTCGCACTGAGCGAGCGCAAGAAGGACAAGGACGGGTACGACATTTATTTCTGCCTGGCGAACTACGGCGGCGGTCCCCCCGCGCTCGCGGAGGCGATGCGGCCGGTGCTGGACGTCTCGCGCGGGCTCGAAGCGGTTGCGATGCTTCGGGAGCACTTTGCGGCGATCGACAGTGTGGGGCCGGTTGGGGCGGGTCGCTTCGCGAGGGGAGCGGGCGGAGATGAGGAACAAGTCCGGCGGGCGGCGTTCGAGTTGGCGCGGCGGCTGCTCGGGCGCCTCGGGTAGCGGCGGCGGGCGGGTACGCTGGGGGGATGGATCTGCTGGCTGACACGCTTGATGGGATGCGGGGCGCGTGGGCGCATCTGTTCGATGGAGCCGCGGAGCATCGGCTGCAGATGCTGGTAACGCCGCTGCGGCTTGGGGGTGTGTGGCTGGAAGAGCCGCGGACGGAGAGCTTCCGGGCGGATGCCGAGTACTTCTATCCGGCGAGCACGGTGAAGCTGCTTGCGGCGGTCGCGGCGGCGCGGTGGACGCGGATGACCGGGGATGTCGCGGCTGAGGCGGGCCCGCTGCTGGATGCGCCGCTGGCGTTTCATCGCGACGATGGGAGCGTGCTGGCAACGGATGAGACGAACCCGGCGCCGGGGCACCCGATCACGCTGCGGCACTGCATCCGGCGGGCGCTGGTGGTGTCGGAGAACGAGCCGCACAACCTGGTGTACGACTTCCTGGGGCATGCGGTGGTGAACTTCGAACTCGCATCGATGGGCCTCACCGATGCGGTGATCAATCACCGGCTGGACGATCCGCGGCCGCCGGCAGCGCACCGGATCAAGCCGATGGTGGCGGTGACGCTCGACAACTGTGAAGTCGAGTTCGAGCGTCGGGAGGATCCGCCGATCTCGAGCGGGTTCTTTGCCGCGCTGCGGGGCACGAAGGTTGGGACAGCGCACATGCGCCATGGCGAGCTCATCGATGCGCCGATGGACTTCGCCGCGCCCGGCGCGGAGAAGAACCGGGTGCGGCTCGCGGATCTGCACTCGATCGTCCGGCGGTTCGCGCCCGGTACGCGGGCGATGGATCGGAGCAACGCGGAGGCGCTCGGTGTCAGCGTTGCGGATCACGCGTTTCTGCGCCGGTGCCTGAGTGTGCTGCCGCGGGAGTGTGATGCGCCCAGGTACGACCCGGTGACCTGCCTGCATTCCCTGAGCCAATCTGAGTGAGAGAAAGTCATCCTACCAG
>JBDZUZ010000091.1:0-15846 GCA_040255445.1 Planctomycetaceae bacterium
GGCCCCGCCAGCAGCATGCTCTCCCCCGCGACCGGCCCGGTCTCGGCCACGAGCGCAGCGCCGACCGCCGCCTCGGCCCCATCCGGCACGATCCGCCGCACCAGCACCGCCGCGCTCCCGCGGACCGATGCCAGCGGATGCGCCAGGAGCTTCAAAGATGCATCACCCACCGGCCCATCGATCCGGCCGGTCGCCGAGAGCTCCCGCGAGATGAGCTCGAACCCAAGATCCCGCACCTGCGGCAGATCGTCGAGCAGCATCGAGGCCAGCAGTTCCGGCCGCTGTTCCGCGGGCGTCGCCAGGTGCAGCCGCCGCAGCGAATCGGTCAGCCTGTTGAGCGCATCGTTCCGCTGCGCTGCGACGCGATCCGCCCGCCGCGCAAAGTTCATCGTCAGCCGTCGCCGCCAGTCCAGGTCCGAAAGCCTGCTGACCTCGTCGATCCACGCCCGCCAGCGGGCTCGATCGCGGCCGATGTCGTCCCGCCCGCTCAGCCGCGCGAGCGCTGCGAACGCCGCCGCGCTCACCTCGGGCGGCTGATCCGGATCCGTGTACGCGAAGATCTCCGCCGCTGCATCCTGAGTCCGCACCGAAGCGATCGCGTCCAGCAGCCGCGGCAACTCCTCGGGCGAGGCGTCCGGCAGCCGCGAAGTCAGCAGCGGCAGCAGCATCGGCGGCGCATCGGGCAGCTTGGTGATCGCCCGCATCACGAAACTCGCCGCGGCATCGTCCGGAGTCGCCAGCAGCTCCTGGAGCGCCTCGACGAGCGACTGCGAGTCCGGATTGCTCGACCGCGCGATCCGAAGCGCCATCGCTTCCGCCGCCGCGATCCGCTCCGCCTCGGTCAGTGAACTGTCCCGCAGTTTCGCGAGGTCCGGGTCGGGCTGCCGCGGCGAGGCCGCTGCATCCGACCCCTCCCGAAATTCCCCGCCGCCCGCCGCTCCGGGTTGCTCGCCCGCCGCGATCTCCGCATCCACGGTGCTCACGCCAAACAATCCGGCCACCGGCGTCGTCACGACCGCGCCGTCGATCACCTCAAGCGAAGCATCGGCCTGCCGATTCCCGTCGCGGCTCACACCCACGCCCCCGGCAACATCCGCCGGCCGCCCGGCGCAGGCAACCAGCATCACCGGCGTCACCACGCCCACCGTGACCACCGCGACCGTCCGCCACAGCGGCCACCGCCCGGCGCCCCGCGCTGCGGTCGGTCGGGCTGGCTTCAGAACGGGCTTCACGCGAACGGGCTCCGGGCTGGAAAGGTGGTCGATCGGGCGATTCTTCTGATCAGGACCGCCGCCCCCGCGCTTCATCGCGGGCGGCCAGCAGCCGAGCGGCTTCATCGACATCTTTGTCGCCGCGGCCGGAAAGGTTCACGACGATGTGCTGATCGGCCTTCATCGACCCCGCCAGATCCACCGCGTGGGCGATCGCATGGGCCGTCTCCAGCGCCGGGATGATCCCCTCGGTCCTGGCCAGCAGGGTGAAAGCGTCCAGGGCCTGATCGTCCGTCACAGCCGTGTACTGCGCCCGCCCGGCATCCTTCCAGAAGGAATGCTCAGGGCCGACACCGGGGTAATCCAGACCCGCCGAGCACGAGTGCACATCCGCCGTCTGCCCGGTCTCATCCTGCAGCACATAGCTCAGGGACCCGTGCAGCACCCCCGGCTCACCCAGCGACAGCGGCGCGGCGTGATCGCCCGCCTTGCTCGAACGACCACCCGCCTCGACGCCCACCAGCCGCACGGCCGCATCATCAATGAACGGGTAGAAGATCCCCGCCGCGTTCGACCCGCCGCCCACGCACGCCACCACCGCATCAGGCAGACGAGTCAGCGTCCGCAGGCACTGCGCCTTGGTCTCCCGCCCGATCACCGATTGGAAGTCCCGCACGATCGCGGGGAAGGGGTGGGGGCCCACCACCGAACCGATGATGTAGTGCGTGTGCTCGACCGAACCCATCCAGTCGCGCATCGCCTCGTTGGTCGCGTCCTTGAGCGTCTTCGAGCCCGAATCGACTTCGACCACCCGCGCCCCGAGCATCCGCATCCGCGTCACGTTCAGCCGCTGCCGACGCACATCCTCCGACCCCATGTACACATCGCACTCGAGCCCGAAGTGCGCGGCCGCCGTCGCCGAGGCCACACCGTGCTGCCCGGCCCCGGTCTCGGCGATGATCCGCTTCTTGCCCATGCGCATCGTCAGCAGCGCCTGGCCCATCGTGTTGTTGATCTTGTGAGCGCCGGTGTGCGCCAAGTCCTCGCGCTTCAGCCAGATCGTGGCGCCCATGTGTTTGCCCGCACGCCGCCGCACTTCCTCCGTCAGCCGGGCCGCCTGGTAGAAAGGCGTCGCCCGACCGACGAACGTGCGGTTCAGCTCCGAGAGCGTGTCCCAGAACGCCGGGTCATCGCAGGCCTTGTGATACTCGGCCGTCAGTTGCTGCAACGCGGCGACGAGCGTCTCGGGGACGTACGCCCCGCCGAAGCGGCCGAAGCGGCCATCGGGCGTGGGGACCTCGGAAAGTCTGGCGGGCGCCGCGTTCTGGGCGTCATGCACCTGGATCATGCATGCAGCGTAGGGCGATCGGGGCCCGCCGCCGCGATCGCCGCGGCATCGGCCGCATCCGCCGCCGCGGGCCCCGCCGCGATCTCCGCCTCGCGGGCGGCGGCCTCGCCCGCGCGCACGTTGATGAACAGCACCGCCGCCAGCCCCGCGCTGAAGACCACCCCGAGGATGATGAAAGCCGTGTTGTTCCCCAGCCCCGCCTTCACGAGACCGAACGTCCCAACCCCCACAACGCCCGCGAGCTTGTACGCCAGCCCCCACAGCCCGAAGAACTCCGCCGACTTGTGCCGCGGCGTGAGCGCCCCGGCAAACGCCCGGCTCGCCGTGCCGATCCCACCCAGCGCGAGCCCGATCGCGTTCGCCACAAGCCACATGATCCACTCACCCCGCGCCGGCTCGCCCGCAACCTGCTCCGGGATCAAGAGCAGCCCGATCGCCGTCGCGATCCAGACCACGAGGAACGCGGCGACCGTCGGCTTGTGCCCCAGCCGGTCCTGGATCACGCCCGACCCCATCGCGCCCACGCCCGCCATCACCGTCACCGGCAGCAGGAACCACACCAGCCGCGTGCCCTCGAAGCCGAAGTCCGCGGCGATGATCACCGCGAAGAAGATCATGGTCTGCACGCCCATCGCGTAGATGAAGAACGCCGCGAGGAAGGTCAGGAAGTGCCGGAACTGCGTCGCCGCCCGCACTGTGTCCGCCAGCCGCGAGAACGCGATCCCCACCATCGTCCGCCCACGCGGCACCGGCTGCGGCCGCTGCCGCTCCTTCAGGATCAGCGCTGTCGGTGTCGCCATCACCAGGAACCAGATTCCCGCGAACACGAGAAACGGCCGCCACTTCTCCGTCTCCGCCAGCCCAAACATGTTCATCGCCGCGACCGTGCCCAGCAGCAGCACCAACGCGCCCACGTACCCGCTCGTCCAACCGATCGCCGACACCCTCCCCAGGTTCCTGGGCTCCGCGAGTTCCGGAAGGAACGCGGCAAGGAAGTTCTCACCCAGCGCGAAGGCGAAGTTCGCCGGGATATACAGCGCGATCGCCAGCCATACCCACCCCGGTTCGAGCAGCCCCAGACTGCACGTGAAGATCACGCACACCACGCCCAGCCCGATCAGGAACTGCTTCTTCCAAGCCTTGAAGTCCGCGATCGCCCCCGCGATCGGCGACACGATCACCACCAGCAGCAGGCTCGATGCGACCACCAGCCCCCACAGGCCGTCGCCCTTCTTGTCATCCTGCACGATGACCTGTTTGAAGAAGATCGCGAAGAGCAGTGTGTTGATGTGGAGCGTGAACGACTGGTTCGCCAGGTCGTACATCGCCCACGCCCACACCTCCCGCGGCCGCTTCAGGCCGTAGAACGGATTGAGCCGCTGCAGGCCCCGCGCACGCGGCGGGCCCGGCGGCTGCGGAGGGCGGGCAGATGGATCGGCGACCTGCGTCATGGTGCGAGAGTACCGCGGCTCGGCGCCCCGCGGCTGACGGCATGCAGCCAGCCACCCACCTACGGCCGCTCGGCCGGTGTGACCGCGCCCAGCACCCGCGCCAGGAACTCGACCTGCGCGTTCTTGGCATCGTTCGAAACCTTGCCGAACCCGTTGTGTTCATCCGGCGCGCCCGTCTCGGGCCAGGTCTTCAGTTCGATCAACGCCGGATCGGCGCCGGCCGCGCGGTAGCGCTCCCCAAGCTGATCAAGGAACCGCCGCACCCCCGCAACCGGGATCACGCCGTCCTTCTCCGAGTGCAGAGCAAGGAGCGGGATCGGCCTGAACCCATCCAGATGCGCCGATGGATCCACGGCAGCGACTCGCTCCCTGCTGTGCGGCTGCGCCCACCGCGCCTGCGTGCCGGCATCACCGCCGATATCCGGGAAGTACAGCCCCGCCAGCCACCCCGTCGTGCCCTCGACCGCCGCGGCGGTGAACGAGTGCGGCTCGCACAGCCGACGCAGCGCGGCCATCCCGCCCGCGGACATACCACCGATCGCCACACGCGAGGTATCGAACGCCGCGGCCTCCGGCAGCGACGCCAGCCCCGCGATCACCGCATCGATCTCGCCCACCATCTGCTCGAGCACATCCAGCGTGTTCCGCGGGTGCTGCAACTCCGCCGAGTACCGCTCCCCGTGCCCGGGCAGGTCGATCGCCACCGCCGCGATACCGGCGCGGATCCAGCGCAGGTAACGCCCCGGATCCAGCTCCTTGTTCACCGTCCGGCCGTGCATCCAGACCATGACCGGGCACGGCGTCGACCAGTCGGAGTGCGCGATCAGGACTGGGACATCGGGCCCCAGCCGCACCGCACGCGCCCGCTGCGCCAGCGAACGCGGAAACTGCGAGAACCGGTCCCCGGTCACACCGCCGTTACTCTGACCCGCGCCGCTCAGAGTTGCACCTTCCCGCCCGCCGCGATCTTCGGCTTGGTCTCGAGCTTCTGGAGATCCGCCGCGCTCATCGCGGTCTTGGGCGAAATCTCGATCACGCAGTCCGGCGTCCCGTCCGCCTTCCGCGGCACGCTCACCCCCGCCGCCTCCAGCCACCGCGCTGCCCGCTCGGTCTGCAGCGCCCGGCTGCTCTCGACGCTGTCGACCCCGGTCGCGTTCTTGATCGGCGCGAACTCCTCGACCCGGTCCGTCTCGAGAACGATCGACGCCTTGCACAGCGGCAGCGCATCGAACACGAACCGTTCGAGCTTTACACCGTTGGTCGTCTGCGGGTTGACCGGCTGCCCAGTGTTGATGTCCGTGTGCGGGATCTTCTTCTCCGCGCGGTGCCACGGCAGCGAGAACGCCTTGTCCGTCGCCAGCCGCCGCAGGAACGCCACGCCGATCATGTGGATCGCGATCGAGCCGGCGATGAACTTGAGCTGCCCATCCGGCCCCGTCGCGTGCTGCATCCGCTCGGGCAGATCCGAATACTCCATCACGAACGTCCGCCCGCCGCTCTGGCAGAAGACACCGACCTTCTCCGTCGGCGAAGACTTCGCCACCATCTTGCTCGACATCTCGCCCGACGAGTCCGGCGCCGCGGCGTGCAATCCCAGAAAAAGAGGATCGATGATGTGCACATGCGGGTTGTCCACCTGGAAATAGCTCAGGTGTTCGATCCCACGCTTCTCCATGTCCGCCAGCGCGCCCGAACGGTGCAACGCGCGGACGCAGCCGCCGTGCCCGTCCGGGTTCGTCGCCACCTCGTGCCGCTCTGAGAGCAGAATCCGCCCGGTCTGCATGTCGAACGAGGGCATCACCCCCTGCGGGAAGAACATCACATCCTCCCGCGACAGCCCGAAGTAATTGTGCTCCTCGAAGAAGGCCACCGTCGCCGCGTGGTTCAGCGGGCTGGTCATGATGTACCAGGGGATCTTCTTCCCGTACCGCGTCATCGCAGCGCGGATCTGCTCGGCGAATAACCGGAACAGCGGCTTGTGTGTGATCGGCGTCGCCGGATAGCAGCCCTTGGGCCCGTCGAAGCCCAGCCGGCTCCCCTGACCGCCCGCCACCACGAACGCCGCGACCTTGCCCGCCTTGAGCAGCTCCTCACCCGTGGCGCGGAACTTCTCCGGGTTCCAGAGCGCGGGACCGGGCGTCGTGTCCGCCGGGTAGTAGGACGCGGGCGCCAGATCCGCCGGCAGCTCCGTCTGCGGCTTGTTCCGCACGTACGTCTCGACCATCTCGGGGATCTCGTCGAGCGGGAACGAAGCGATCTGCTCGATCAGCCCGCGCTGCTGCGCCGGGTCCAGTTGGTCGTAGAACCGCAGGAGGTGCTCCTGGCCGATGGCCTGAAGCTTCGTGGCGATCTCGCGGGCGTCGGGCATGTGTCTCCTCCTATGTAGGTGAGAGTGGTGGGGGAGCGGCATCCTACGGGGCAGTCCCCGGATCGTCATGGCTGACTCGCCGCCGTCATCGCCGCGGCCTACGCTCGCCGCCCTCGATCCGTGCGGGGTTCCGTAGCCAACGTCGAAATCCATGAACGCTTTCGCTGCGGTCCTCTGTCTGCCGCGTAGGTAAGGGTGCGATGCCGGTGCTTCAGAAGATTCTCCACGAGCCCGTGACCCGTCCGCTCATTGCCCCCTCGATCCTCTCCGCCGACTTCGCGCGGATGGGCGAGGAGTGCCGCACCGTGCTCGAGCACGGCGCCCACATGCTCCACCTCGACGTCATGGATGGGCACTTCGTGCCCAACCTGACCATGGGCCCAGACATGTGCCGCTGGCTCCGCCGCTTCTTCCCCGAGACCTTCCTCGACGTCCACCTCATGGTCACCGACCCCGCCGCCTACGTGGACCCCTTCTTCAAGGCCGGCGCCAACCTCATCACCTTCCACGTCGAGGCCGTCGGCCCCGCGGGCGTCGAGCCGCTGATCAAGGACATCCAGAGCCGCGGCATCTCCGCAGGACTCGCCATCAACCCCCCGACACCCTTCGCCGCCATCGAGCCCTTCCTCACCCTCCCCGACCTCGTCCTGGTCATGTCCGTCAACCCCGGCTTCTCCGGCCAGAGCTTCATCACCGAGACCTTGGACAAGACCCGCGCCATCGCCGCCCGCCTCCGCCCCGACCAGCGCCTCCAGATGGACGGCGGCATCGGCCCCCAGAACGCCGCCACCGTCCGCGAGGCCGGCTGCGATGTCCTCGTCGCCGCCTCCGCCCTCTTTGGCGTCCCTCCCGCCATGCGCGGCGGCGTCATCGCCAAGCTCAAGGGCGCCGAGGCCTAACCGCAGCCCGCGGCACGTCCGATAGGTCTCTGATAGGTAGAATTGCCCCGGCCCGGTCCCATCACCCGGGCTTCGGCTACACTTCCGGCCACACGCGGCGTCATCCCGGCCCGCCCGGAAGACGCCCCGACAGGGCACCCCTCTCGCCTATGGCCAAGACCAGTTCGCTGACTTTGGTACTCGTGCAGGCCGGACCCACCGACTGGGATGACCAGGGACGGATCTCCGGCGTGTCCGACCACCCGCTGAGCCGCAAGGGCCGGGCGAACCTGACGCAGATCGCGTCGGAGCTTGGTATCCCTCTGGAAATGACCCTGTGCGGACCCGAAGAGGCCTGCCTCTCCGCCGCCGAGTTCATCGCCGCCGCGGGTGGCAGCAAGATCAAGGAATACAAAGACCTCCACGAGGTCGCGATGGGCTGCTGGGAGGGCATGCGCTCCGAAGAGCTCCTGCAGCGCTACACCAGCGCGTACCGCGGCTGGAAGAAGGACCCCAGCGTCGTCACCGCCCCCGAAGGCGAGGCCCTGGAGACCGCCCGCCGCCGCCTCATCGATGTCGTCGCCGCCGAGGCCACCCGCTTCGCCGACGCCGGTGAGTCCGTGGCGGTCATCGTGCGGCCCCTGGCCTTCGGCCTGCTCCGCTGCTGGCTGACCGACCGCCCGACAGCCGATCTATGGGATGTGCTGGAGTCATCGGGCCCGATGGAACGGATGACGGTGGACCGTGCCTGGCTGCGTCAAAGCCGCCAACTCGCACGGGAAGCGGTGTGACCCAGACGCCCGACAAGGCCCCGGCCGACCGGGACCCCGCCGCGGAGCGGCGCAAGTCGGGCCCGGCAAAGGATGCAAGCTACATGACGCGAGCCCCCGCAGACCAAACCACCCGCACCTGGAACGAGATCCGCCCGGCCCGTCGCTCCTCGATCCCCGAGGGCCTCTGGCTCCGCTGCCCCTCCTGCGCGAAGATGATCTACCGCCGGCACCTGGAGGCCAACCTCCACGTCTGCCCCGAGTGCGATCACCACTACCGCATCGGCGCTGCCGAGCGCATCCGCCAGCTCGCTGACCCCGGCACCTTCCAGGAAATGTTCGCCGGCCTCACCGCCGCCGACCCGCTGGGCTTCCGCGACCTCAAGAGCTACAAGGACCGCCTCCTCGCCGAGCAGATCAAGACCGGCAACCTCGACGCCATCAAGTGCGGCCGCATGTTCTTGAAGGGCCGCGAGGCGATGGTCACCTGCCTCGACCTCACCTTCATGATGGGCTCGATGGGCTCGGTCGTCGGCGAGGTCATCACCCGCTCGATCGAAGAAGCCACCCGCACCAACCTGCCCCTTGTCATCGTCAGTTGCTCCGGCGGCGCCCGCATGCAGGAGTCCGGCCTCTCGCTGATGCAGATGGCCAAGACCTCTGCCGCGCTCGCCCGCTACGACGACGCCGGCGGCCTCTTCATCTCCGTCCTCACCGACCCGACCACCGGCGGCGTCACCGCCAGCTTCGCCATGCTCGGCGACATCATCCTCGCCGAGCCCAACGCGCTGATCGGTTTCGCCGGCCCCCGCGTCATCCAGCAGACCATCCGACAGGAACTCCCCGAGGGCTTCCAGCGCTCCGAGTTCCTCAAGAAGGCCGGCCTCGTCGACCGCGTCGTGCCCCGCAATCAGCTCCGCACCGAGATCGCCCGCATCATCGACTACACCGGCAAGTAAGCACACCACAGCGACGATGCACCGCGGCACACCGAACCCAACGCCGCCCTCCACCGCACAATCACCACGCACACCTCAACCCGGACGGGAGCCGCCCAGGGCGTGACCACTCCATCCACATCCCAGCCCGTAGCGGCCAGCCCAATGCGCGCAGAGCGCCCGCGCGTGAAACTCCTCGCCTGCGGCCTCACCTACTCCGCCGCGACCATCTTCGCGCTCCCGCCCTTCTCCCTCTGGCCCCTCGTCTTCATCGCAACCGCCGCCCTCGCGCTCGCCGCATCAATGGCGCGCCCAACACCCACGCGCCCCCCCCCCCCCCCCCGCACCATCGCGCTCTACACCGGCATCGGCGCACTCCCCCTCTGGGCCGTCACGCACTTCTGGGTCCTCAACGTCTCCTTCCTCGGCTTCTTCCCCCTCATCGCCATCCTCGCCGCGTACTCCGCGCTCGGCGTCTGGATCACCGCCCACGCCGCCCGCGCCCTCCCACGCCTCCCCCTGAGCCTCATCACCGCGATCACCCTCACCGCCGCCGAGTTCTTCCGCGCCGATCTGCTCTTCCACGGCTACGCCTGGGGCCTCATCGGCCTCCCCCTCATCGACGCCCCGCCCCTCGCCGCGTCCGCCACGCTCTTTGGCATCTACGCCGCCTGCTTCGTCGCCGCGGCGATCGGCGCCTCCGCCATCGACCTCTGGCAGCGCCGCATCCCCGCGGCAATCAACACCCTCGCCATCACCATCGCCGTCTGCCTCTTCGCCTGGTTCACCCGCCCGCCCCTCTCAACAGCGCCCCCCCTCCCCATTGCCCTCATCCAGACCAACGTCCCCCAGTCCAACAAGATCGGCTGGACCATCGACGATGAACTCCGCGACTGGCAACGCTACGAAGAGCTGATCGCTCAGGACATCCAGGGCGCCCGCGCCGACCTTGTCGTCATCCCCGAAACCATGATGCCCGGCCCCACGCTCTCGCGCGATGCGCTCAACACGCTCAGCGACAACGGCATCTTCTTCAACCTCCAGCAACCCCCGCTCGACGGCGGCCCCTCCCGCATCTTCGCCACCGCCTTCGCCGACCGCCTCCTCTTCGTGCAACAGGAATTGGGCATCCCCATCCTCGTCGGCGAAGAAGGCGTCGAGGGCTTCCGCGTCGAGCGCGAAGACGGCGGCCTCCGCCTCACGCAGGACCGCCGCTTCAACAGCGTCTTCCTCGTCACCAGCGGCCGCATCTCCGACACCCGCTACGACAAAGTCCGCCTCACCCCCTTCGGCGAGGAAATGCCCTACATCTCGCAGTGGGACTGGCTCGAGCGGCAACTGCTCAGCCTCGGCGCCCCCGGCATGGCCTTCGATCTCAACAAGGGCACCCGCCTCACCGTCTTCGATATCCCCTCCGCCGCCGATCCCGTCCGCGTCGTCACCCCCATCTGCTTCGAGGTCACCGAGTCCAACCTCTGCCGCCGCATGGTCGCCGCCAACTCCGCCCGCCGCGCCGACCTCTTCGTCAACCTCACCAACGACGGCTGGTTCACCTGGTCAAACATGACCCGCCGCCAGCACCTCCAGTTCTGCCGCTGGCGCGCCCTCGAAACCGCCACCCCCATGGCCCGCGCCGCCAACACCGGTATCTCCGCCGCCATCGACGCCCGCGGCAACATCACCGCCTCCCTCTCCCCCGACACCGACGGCGTCCTCATCGCCGAACTGCCCCCCGCCGCACAACTCACGCTCTACGCCCGCATCGGACCGATCTTCCCTTGGACCATGCTCGTACTCGCCACGCTCGGCCTCGCCCATTCGTTCATCCGCGGCCGCGCGGCCTCACGCTCGCAAGAACCCCACGCCGGAACCCAGCCATGAACCCGCTCAAGCACGCCGCAACAGCAGTGGGGGCCCTCGCCCTCCTCGCCACCCTCCCCGCCTGCCAGTCCACCAGCGGCGGCCCCTCCGCCTCCCCCGGCATCCAGGCCTCCGCCATCGACCCCACCGACACCGTCGCGATCTCCACCCTCCGCGAGTCCGCGATCTCCGTCGTCGAAGAGTCCTGGACCAGCCCCGACCCCCAGATCCGCGCCAACGCCGTCGAGGCTTCCGGCCTCGCCCCCGCCCGCTTCAAGAACGTCATCAGCGGCGGCCTCTCCGACCCCATCCCCGGCGTCCGCGCGGTCGCCTGCATGACCATCGGCCGCTACAAGCTCGCCGACCTCGCGCCCCGCTGCCGCGGCCTGCTCAACGATGAATCCCAGGCCGTCCGCCTCGCCGCGATCTACGCCCTCGCCCGCAACGAGCTCGACGTCGACCAGTCCCCCCTCGCCTCCGCCCTCCTCACCGAACCCTCCCTCCTCCGCCGCGGCCAGGCCGCCTTCATCCTCGGCGAGCTCGGCAACCCATCCGCGATCCCCATGCTCCGCTCCGCCGCCGCGAAGCGCTTCCCCGGCGAACGCAACGAAGAAGGCAAGCTCTTCCAGCTCCAGGTCGCCGAAGCCATGATCAAGCTCGGCGAAGACTCCCAGCGACCCTTCGTCCGCGCTGCCCTCTACCCCGCCTCCCCCGATGAACTCGAATCCACCGCCCTCGCCGTCCAGATCCTCGGCCAGGTCGGCGACCGCGCTGCGGTCGGCCAGATGATCTACCTCTCCGCCTATCGCGATGCCGCCGGCCAGATGTACCCGCCGGAGGTCCGCCTCGGCATCGCCGCCGCCCTCGCCTCCCTGGGCAACACCCGCGGCGGGTTCATCGCCGACGAATACGCCAACGCCGCCGACCCCCGCATCCGCGCCCAGTCCGCCTTCGTCTACGGCGAAACCGCCGGCCCCACCAACGGCCGCCTCGACCCCGAATCCCTCGGCAAGCTCTCCGCCATGCTCAAGGACGGCGACCCCGCCGTCCGCCTCTCCGCCGCCTACGGCGTTCTCCGGGCCCTGGGCCGGGGGACCGGCCGCCGCGGCTGAGGCCCCGTCGCCCAACCCGCCCCGACGCACTCGGTATGTCCGCCCCCGGCGCCGCCCACCCGCGGCATGAGCGACCGCGGCGCGGTATGCTGTGGACCCGGCACGCCGCCGCCCCGCCCCGCCAGCCCCACCCGGGCCGGCCCGGTTTGACAGCGGCTATCCGCGTCCTGTATCACACCGCACTTTGGTGGCCTTTCCGAGGCCCCCAAACGCTCGTCCGAAGGCTTGTCCAACTGAATCGCCGCGGGGGTGAACCGACCCCGAGCGATCTGCGAACCGTTCCCCCGCGGCCCCCGCCGACCGGATTCCGGCGGGCCGCGGCCCAAGGCTGGGTTAGGAGCTGATTACCGTGCACGTGCTGACCAAGATCTTCGTCGTGATCGCCGCCGTCCTGAGCATCGCGCTCTCGGCGCTCGTCATCGCCTACGCCGTCAACACCGACCGCGTCGCCACCGACTACACCGCCGTCCAGGCCAAGCTCACCGCCGCAGAGGCTCAGGCCCGCGCCCAGATCGCCGCCGCCAGCGAGGAGCAGGCACGCCTCTCCCGCACCGTCGATCAGCTCAACACCGAGCTCGCCACCCGCACCGCCGAGATCCAGCGACTCCAGTCCGAGAAGGCGACCCTCGTCGCCGACCGCGACCGCGCCGAGGCCGCCCGCCAAGGTGTCGAGTCCAAGATCGCCGAACTCGGCGAGACCGCCAAGACCCAGGCCGAGCTCATCCGCTCCTACCGCGATGAGGTCACCACCCTCCGCGGCAACGAGCTCCAGTACCGCACCCGCGCCCTCGAGATGGACGACCGCCTCTCCGACCTCGAGTCGCAGCGCGAAGTCCTCGAGCAGAACTACCGCGCTCTGCAGGAAGAGCTCGCCGAGCTCCGCCGCGACCGCGATGCCGCCCTCGCCGGCACCACCGGCGCCGGCAGCAACCAGCCCTTCGTCTACTCCGGCCCGCTCATCAACGGCCGCGTCGAGAACGTCTCGGTCGACCCCGCCAGCAAGCGGACCCTCGCCCAGATCAACGTCGGCACCAACGACCGCGTCCAGGAAAACATGACCTTCTACATCGTCCGCAACAACGAGTTCCTCGGGAACCTCGTCGTCACCACCACCGACCTCCGCACCGCCGTCGGCGTCGTCAACACGCTGAACATGCAGGGCGTCGAGATCAAGCCCGGCGACCTGGTCCTCAGCCGCCTCCGCTAAACCACCCGCGCACGCACCAGAAGGCCAAAGGAGCCACTCCATGAGCCAGTTCGGAATGCAGATGCCCGCGGGACGCGTCCACCGCGGCAGCTCCCCAGACATCTACACCGCCCTCGTCCTGATCGCCGTCGTCTTCCTCGCCGTCGCCGTCGGCGTCATGTTCACCGCCGGCGCCAAAGTCTCGCCCGGCGAAGGCTTCATGGCCCCCTTCTCCCTCCAGGAGGAAGGCCAGATCAAGCTGCCGCCCGCCCGCCCGTAACAGGCAGGAACCGCAGCCGCGGCGGAAAGCCCCACGGGAACGCCCAAAACGCCTCCCCCAAGGCTTGACACTCCCCGCCAGACGCGTACATTTTCCGGCCCAGAAACGGCGACAGCCGACTCCGGGCGACAACACGATTGGGGCGGTAGCTCAATTGGTTAGAGTACCGGACTGTCGATCCGGTGGTTGCGGGTTCGAGTCCCGTCCGCCTCGCTTCAAAGGCCCGAGAAATCGGGCCTTTTTCGTTGGGTGGCCTCAGCAAGGCCTTACCCCGACTGTGTTCTCCGCGACAAGTGAAGAAATGTGTAGACTCGTCGCATGCCTCATCAGATGGACTCAGTCTGGGTGTTGTTGAAGTCAGTGTGCGATCGCTGCACAGATCGTATGTGGAAAGGTGCGGAAGAGCACTTCTCGCCCCCAAGCGATTGGCCAACGGAGTTGTCCCGACTTGAGCACCGGATTTTTGGTGTTCACTTGCTGCATCATGCGATGACATCGTTATCGCACGACAACGAATCGTGGACTCAGGCGATGAATTACTGTGTCGACCATATCGAGCAGGAGTTCGCCTCCGTAGAGATCGAGGGCAACGACTTCGATGATCTTGTTTGGGAGCGTATCCAGTTCTATTCCGAGTGCACGCAACGTGCCCACGCGGAAGGGCAACCGGAGCAAGCGGAGCAGCGGTGGGTGCGGGCACTCCGGCTGTTTCTCGTCGCTGGGTGGCAGGCGCCGCCGATAAGCCTGAAGCCTCGGATCGTTCTGGCTAACCCAGTACACGAGGCAATGCTCGACATCAGCCTGATCGCGTCATTCAACTGCTTCTATGTTGATATACTCCTGAAACCTTTGCTGAGCGTATTGCAGGAGCATCGCAATCTGTTGAGTCTCAGTCCGTCCCAAGTAGAAAGTGCGTTGATCGATGCGTCGTCTGGACGCCGCCCCATTCAACAACAAGTACGATCGCCGAGTTTCTTCCGCCGACTCTTTCGCGGTAAGTAACGGGCTGGTGGCCCCGCTACCTCGCCGTTCCGTGGGCAGGTTGCCCTACCACCTCCCCATTCCGTGCCACGTGCTCGCTCGTCTTTGCGAGCGTGCCCGTGCGTTGGGCTCACGTCCTTACCAGACCACCATCCAGCAACAGCAGGAGGAGGTGTCGGAGGCGGACGGAAGTGCTCGGTCTGGGTTGGGCCAGCCCTGCCATGCCGTAGCAGCGTTGCACACGGCGCTATTGCGCGGTAGGTTGTTACTTGGACAAGGGGGCCTTCTGATGCTGACGTGTCTTGGGCGGGCGTGCAAGCTCATCGTTTACCTCGTGGCGATCGTCTTCGGGCTTGTCGCACCACTCGGCTGTGAGACTGGGAACGCCTGGCGTCAGTTCTACCGTTCGACCGGCGCGGAGAAGCATCTACAGATCGCGCATGTGGAAGACCCCGTGATCCGAATGGTCGAGTGGGGGCAACTCGAAACCGCGGGGAATGAGGTGCAGCGATACCTCGATGAGAACAAGCTCGCGCGTGAGGACGCCGGCGTCGCCGCTGGCTACGAAATGGACCGCCGTTGGCTCGAGTCGGTCCGCGTACGCGACGAACCCGGGACCGTCGTCATGCTCGGTTCGGCCACGTTCGAGAGTGGAATCCCCACCGGTCCAGACGACCGCTCGCTGATCTCGCTCGCGTCCGAGAAGGGGGCGGATTTCGTGGTCGTTGCGACAAAATACGCAGGATCCGTCCAAGGCTATCAGACTGTCCCCGTGTACAGCCACACCAATGCGAGTGTGACCGCGAACACTTGGAGCCAATCCGGCTGGTCCACGACCACCGCCACCGGACAGGCGGGCACCTACTCCAGTGCAGTCGTTCCCGCGACATACCGCCGGCACGCAAACACCGCTTCGTTCTGGCGCCGAATCACCCCAGAAGAGCGGGCCGTGTTGGACGAGGTGGTGCGAAGCAAACGAGGCGATTGATCGCTGTGGGACTACTGATCTGAACAGCATGGCGGAGCGAAAGCGCAATCACTACGTCCCGAAATGGCTGCTGCGGCGGTTCACGAGAGGGGACCGCAAACGCCGCGATCAGCTCTTCATCCTCCGTGCCAACGGCGAACCGATCCTGTCCAACATCAACAATGCGGGATCTGAGAACTACTTCTATGGCGACCCGGAGAATGGGCTAGAGGAATCGCTGGCGAAGATCGACCACCGCGACTCCGAGGTACTGCGGCGGGTGGCCCCGGCAGGCGGCCCCGTCCGTCATTTCGTCGTTTCGTGCCACGTGCTCGCTCGCCTTTGCGAGCGTGCCCGTGCGTTGGACCCCCGACCTCACCAACCCACCCACCCGGCACCAGCAGGAGGAGGTGTCGGAGGAGGACGGCAGTCCTCCTCTAACAGTGCAGCGATCTCCCCGCGCGCCCACCGCCACCCTCCAACTACACTGCCCCGC
>JBDZUZ010000257.1:0-2999 GCA_040255445.1 Planctomycetaceae bacterium
CGGCCGAACCCGGCCACGCCCGCCGCTCGCCGCGGGGTCGTCCAGTATCGAGCCGCCGCCCCCCGCGGTCAAACCGCCAACCTCTTGAACCCCCGCCCCCGCCCACCTTCACTCCCACCATGTTCACAGGTCTGATCGAGCAGATGGGCGTTCTCGTCTCCGCCGGCCCCTCCCCGGCCGGCCCCTCCAGGGACGCAAACGCCACCCGTCTGCTCATCGATCCCCAAGGCTGGGCCCACCACCCCAAACTCGGCGACTCGATCGCCTGCAACGGCTGCTGCCTCACCCTCGCCGCCGACCCGGCCGCAACCGACAGCCTCCTCGCCTTCGACGCCATCCCCGAGACCCTCGCCAAGACCACACTCGGATCCTGGAAGCCGGGCAAGCGCATCCACCTCGAACACTCCGCCACCCTGGGCACCCTCCTGGGCGGTCACCTCGTCCAGGGGCATGTCGACGGCATCGGCATCGTCATCGACCTCAAGACCCAGGGCGAGTGGCGGACCCGCATCCGCCCCGCCCCCGGCCTGATCGAGTTCTTCGCGCCCAAGGGATCGGTCTGCGTTGACGGCGTCTCCCTCACCGTCGCCGCGCTCGACCCCAAAGAGAACTGGTTCGAGGTCACCCTCATCCCCGTCACGCTCGAGAAGACCACGCTCGCCGACCTCACCCCCGGCGCCACCTGCAACCTCGAGGCCGATGTCATCGGCAAGCAGGTCGTGCACTGGCTCCGTCACTTCGCCGGTACCCCGCGGCCCGACACCGTACACTGACCTTCGTGCGCATCCTCGGCATCGATCCCGGCCTGCGACTGACCGGCTACGGCTGCATCGATCTCGCCGCGGCGGCCGCGTCGCGCACCACCATCCCCGCAACCATCGTCGAGGCCGGCGTTATCCGCCTCTCCCGCGCTTCGGGCTCCTCCCGCGCAGCGATCACCGTCTCCCAGCGGCTCGATGAGCTCGAGACTGATTTCAAGGACCTCCTGGCGCGCACGAACCCGACCGTCGTCGCCGTCGAGGCCGTCTTCGCCCACGCTCAATACCCGATGGCCTCGATCGTCATGGCCCACGCCCGCGGCGTGCTGCTGCTGGCCATCCGCCGCGCCGGGGTGCAGCTCGTCGAGCTCAAACCCGCGGAGGTCAAGAAGGCCCTGACCGGCAACGGGCAGGCGCCCAAGGACCAGATGCAGCGGGCGATCCAGGCGTGCTTCAACCTTCCCGATCCGCCGCGGCCTGCCGACGTCGCCGATGCGCTGGCGATCGCGCTGGTGGGGGCCCGCCGGGCCGCGGTCGCCGCGGCGATCCCCGAGGGCGAGTCTCCCACCCGCTCGCTGGGGACCAAACGCGGCAACGGCTCGCGCCGGCTGCCCGCGGGGCTGGCCGCGCGGATCATCACGCGGGACTGATGGTGGGCGGGTGCAGGCCGGAGGCCGGCGCCACAAGCGGCCAACCCCGCGATCTAGAATCGCGGCGATGTCCATCGCCGATCGAAACTCCAGCACCCCCGCCGCGCAGGTCCTCATCGTCGAGGATGAGCCCGACCACGCCGATGTCATGGCCGAGGCCCTCCGCCGCCCGGGGCACGTCTGCACGGTGGTGAACTCTGTCGCCGCGGCACTCGAAGAGCTGCGCCTGGGCACGTTCGATGTGATCGTGACCGACCTGCGCATGCCCGAATCGGGCGGCAAGGACGGGGTCGCGGCGGACGGCGGCGATGCGGGTTTGAAGGTGCTCGCCGCGGCCCGCGAACTGCAGCCCGCCGCGGAGACGGTCATGGTCACCGCGCACGGCGATGTGCCGACCGCACGCGCGGCTTTCAAGCAGGGTGTGTACGACTTCATTGAGAAGCCGCTGGACCTCGAGGTCTTCCGGAATCTCGTGAATCGCGCGGCCGAGACCGTGCTGCTCCGCCACCAGAACGACCAGCTCAAGGCCGAGCTCGATCAGGCCGGCTTCGAGGGGATCATCGCCAACTCCGAGCCGATGCGGCGGATCCTGCGGACGGTCAAGACGGTGGCGGCGAGCACGATCCCCGTGCTCATCACCGGCGAGAGCGGCACCGGCAAGGAACTGATCGCGCAGGCGGTGCACCGCAACTCACGCCGCGCCAGCGGCCGGTACGCGACGTTCAACTGCGCCGGGCAGAGCGAGAGCCTGCTGGAAGATCAGCTCTTCGGCCATGTGAAGGGCGCCTTCACCGGCGCGGACAAGGACCGGCCCGGCGTCTTCGAATACGCCGACGGCGGCACGCTCTTCCTCGACGAGATCGGCGACATGCCGCTCACGATGCAGGCCAAGCTGCTGCGCGTGCTCGAATCCGGCGAGGTGATCCGGCTCGGTTCGAACGAAGCGCGGCACTGCGATGTCCGTTTCGTCACCGCGACCAACCGCGACCTCAAGGAGCTCGTGCGGCAGGGGCAGTTCCGCGAGGACCTCTTCTTCCGCATCAACGGCTCGCACATCCATCTGCCGCCGCTCCGCGACCGCCGCGAGGACATCCCCGCGCTGGTGTCAAGAAGCGCGGAACGCTTCGCCTCGGACTTCGCCGGCGCCGATGCCCCGGCGATCACCGTGACCGATGCGGCGATGATGCGGCTGACCAGCTACCACTGGCCCGGCAACATCCGCCAGCTGCTCAACGTCGTTCAGAACATGGTGGTGATGGCCTTCGGCGAGGACCGCGAGCCGGGCGCACCGCTCACGCTCGACTCCCGCCACATCCCCGACGATGTCCGCTCGGATGAAGGCGACAGCGACCTCCCCGAAGCCGCCCCCGGCAACGGCAGCCTCGCGGGCACCACGCTCGAACAGATCGAGAAACGCGCCATTCGCGAAACGCTCCGCCTCACCGGCGGCAACCGCGAACAGGCGGCCAAGCTCCTGGGCATCGGCGAGCGGACGCTGTACCGGAAGCTGAAGGAGTACGGGGTGCGGTGACGAGGAAGTGCTCAAGTGCTCAAGTGCTCAAGTGCTCAAGTGCTCAAGTGCTCAAGTGCT
>JBDZUZ010000092.1:0-15684 GCA_040255445.1 Planctomycetaceae bacterium
GCCCGTCGCCACGAACCGGTTCGCGAGCCACGGCAGCCGCGCCCCGGTCGCCAGTTCCGCAATGACGTACCGCTGCAGCCGCGTCGCCGAATCGAGCGTCGTCGCCGCGAAGCTCGCGATGAACACACCCATGACCGCCACCGCGAAGGCGTGCGGGATGGCGAGCCCGGTTCCCGGGATGCCGATCGTGCTCACCATGTTCGCCGAGCCATCGACCACCGGCGCCAGGTTGGCCCGCAGGCCCTTGTCGCCGCCCCATGTGGCGTAGTGCGTGAGCCACGCTTCCTGACCGGCCGCACCGCCATCGGGACCGGCCAGCCCGACGCCGGCCACGCACGCGATGATCACCAGCACAGCCAGGAAGCCCTCGGTCAGCATCCCGCCGTAGCCGACGAACTGCGCATCCTTCTCCGACCGCAACTGCCGCGATGAGCACCCCGAGGCGACCAGGCAGTGAAACCCGCTGATCGCCCCGCAGGCGATCGTGATGAACAGGAATGGGAACATCGCCGGCACCACGCCCCCCGGCGTCGCCGGCTCAGGGTGCGTGTTCACCGCATCGGCCACGATCGCGGGTCGCGCCACCAGCACCCCCACCACCAGCAGCGCCATCGCCACCAGCAGCTGGATCGCGTTGATGTAGTCCCGCGGCTGCAGGAGCGTCTGCACCGGCAGCACCGCGGCGATGTAGACATACCCCAGGAGCAGCAGGGTCCAGAAGACCGTCGGCGACATCACCGCCGTGATCGCCTCGGGCAGTTGCACCCATGTGCCCGGGAACGCCGCCGACAGCGCGATCGTCGCGTACATCAGCCCCACGCTCACCGCGCCGCCCAGCAAGAGACTCCTTCCGCGCCGGATCCACACCCCCAGCCCCACCGCGATCGGGATCTGCAGCCAGCTCGGCCACACCGAAGACGGGTACAGCGCGAAGATGTTCGCGATCACCAGCCCGAAGATCGCCAGCACGATCCACAGCCCCATCACCACCACGAGCATGAACAAGAGCCGCACCCGCGGGTTGACCACATCCCCCGCCAGGTCGCTGATCGTCCGGCCCTTGTGCCGCATCGAGATCAACAGCGAACCAAAGTCGTGCACCGCCCCCATCACGATCGAACCGACCAGCACCCACACCAGCGCCGGCACCCACCCCCACACCACCGCGATCGCCGGCCCCACGATCGGCCCGGTCCCGGCGATCGATGTGAAGTGGTGCCCGAAGACCACATCGCGATGCGATGGGACGAAGTCGACACCGTCGTTATGCTCAACCGACGGCGGCACGCGATCCGGATCAACACGGAAGATCCGCCGCGCCAGGTACCGCCCGTAGGTGTGGTACGCGATCAGGTAGAGAACGAGGCTGCCCAGAGCGATCGCGACCGTGCCCATGCCTCAAGCGTCTCCCGGGCCGATGCGAGTTCCGCGGCCCCGCCCCATGCTACCGCAACGCGGCGAGACCTCGCGAACGGAGTCGATTCATGGCCAGAGAGGTCGAGTGTCGGGTCGGCAGGTACGCGGTCGCGCTCGAGACGACCCTGCTCGCGCACGGCGTGCCACGGTCCGAGGGGAAGACCCTGGGCCACGCCCTCGAACAGATCGTCCGCGATGCCGGCGGCGAGCCCGCGACCGTCGGCATCATCGAAGGCCGCCCCGTCGTCGGCATGTCGGAAACCGATCTTGCCGCGTTCCTCGCAACGCCCGACATCCCCAAGACCAACACCGCCAACCTCGGCCTGATGCTCCACCAGCGCCGGACCGCCGCGACGACCGTCAGCGCGACCATGGAACTCGCCGCCGCCGCGGGCGTCCGACTCTTCGCCACCGGCGGGCTTGGCGGCATCCACCGCGGCTACGGCGAGCACCTCGATATCAGCGCCGACCTCGCCGCGTTCACTCGCTTCCCCGTCGCGGTCGTCGCCAGCGGTGTGAAGTCCATCCTCGATGTCGTCGCAACCCGCGAAGCGCTCGAGACCCTCGGCGTCCCCGTCGTCGGCTTTGGCACAGACCGCTTCCCCGCCTTCTACACCGCCGAGAGCGATGCCGGCGTGGATGCCCGCTTCGACGATGTCGCCGACCTCGCCGCATTCATCACCGCCGAGATCGAACGCACCGGCCGCGGCGTCCTCATCGCCAACCCGCCCCCCGCCGAGCACGCCATCCCCCGCGCCTCCTTCGAACGGTGGCTCAGCGAAGCCATGGACGAGGCGACCAAAGCCAACATCACCGGCCGCGATGCCACACCCTTCCTGCTCGGCCGGCTTCACGAACGCTCCGACCGCCGCACCCTGCGGACCAACCTCGAACTCGTGAAGTCCAACGCCCGCCTCGCGGGCCTGCTCTCGCGCGAGCTCAAGGCCGCGGCGGACCCGGACCGCGCCCGATAATTCGGGCCGCCACCGCCCGACGGCCCCTCTCAATCCGTCGACTCTTCACGGACTGTTCGCATCCCGCTCATCCCGGGCTCTAATAGTCTTGCTCGCCAACAAGCCCACCAGCCCACCGACCGACCGCCGCTGGAGCCGTCATGCACCGACCGATCCGTACCGCCTCGCTCATCGCCGCCGCCGGCCTCTGCGCTCTATCAGGCGCCGTCGCGGCACAGGACAGCGTCTCCCGCAACGCCGACGGCGGCAACGGTCTCCCCGGAGATGCGCTGAGCCCCTGGGGTATCGGCCCCGCCCAGCGCGCCAACTACATCGTCGACCTCGCGCCCTTCACCACGTCACGCGGCACCTCTTTCGGTATCGCCCCCGTCATGAAGTCCGGCGCCACCCGCGCCACGACCTTCACCGCCATCAACGGCGTATCGACGCTCAGCCCCACCGTCATGACCGCCGCCGCAGCCCCCGCGGCGAACTACCAACTCTGGACCGCCCCCGCCGCCGGCGTGAACCCCGCGGCCAACGACCTGAACCTCGTGACCTCGGTCAACCCGCCCGCCACGCTGTCGGTCCTGGGCCTCGCGGTCTTCGACTTCGATCTCACACCGATCTCCGGCGGCTCGGTCTTCACCAACCAGATCACTGCCGGCCAGATCGCCTTCGACCCCGCCGCGCCCGACCGCCTCTACGTCACCCGCGTCATCGCCGCGGTCAACAACCCTTCCGGTCAGGGCGACCGCTCGCAGCTCGGCCTCGGCGGCGTTGATGCGACCGGCAAGGTCATCTTCCGCGCCGACGGTTTCAACGCAACCGGGCCTTCCGAACTCGTCATCAACGGGGACCGGTACCTCCGCATCGACACCACCCGCCGCGGCTACCTCCCCAACCTCATCGACCGCAACGGCGGCTCCGACACCGCGGCGACGACCGTGCTGCTGAGCTCCACAACCGACACGCTGCCGCCCCCCACCGTCGGCATCGCCCCCGACCGCTCGCCGCTCCTCGCGACCAACCTCAAGGGCCAGTTCCGCTACGAGTCATCCCCCGGTGTCTTCGGCCTCGCAACGTCGCACCGCGGCGGCACGCTCGATCAGCGCGGCGGCGTTTCCGCCTCGCCCGCCGTGCTCTTCCCCAACACCGTCGGCACCGGCGCTGTCATCGCCCGCACCGCCGCGGGACGCAACGACACCATCAGCGTCTTCGGGATGAACGCGGTCGGCGCGCCGGTCACCTCGCGCTCCTTCGTCGTCCCCGCGACACTCACCGATCCCTGCGATGCCTTCCCCTGGCCTGTCGCCGGCGGTGAGTTCCGCCACTACGACAGCCAGATTCTTTTCCGCGGCGGCAGCGCTCAGGTCGCCGTCGGTCGCGATGCCGCCGGCCGCGGCCTCGCCGCCGCAACCGTCTCACACGGCTCGGGCTCCGGCTCCGACAACCCGTACAACGCGATCGCCGTCGTCCGCTTTGATCCCGCCAACGCCGGCACGCCCGCGCAGTGGGCCACCGTCGCCTGGGTCAACGCCGCGACCAGCACCGGCAAAGCCATCACCGGCGATTACGGCGCCGACGGCGTGCCGAACACCAGCGACGCCGGCGAAGGCGACGGCGTCATCGACGCGACCGATGCCCCCATCGGCCGCCTCGCCGCGGCCAGCGAGGGGGCGCTCGCCCTCCCTGGCCCATCGCTTTCCGCCCCCGCCATCGACAGCTTCGGCAACATCTACTTCATCGCCGCCGTCGCTCTGCGTGATCTCGACAACGGCCAGATCGTCAACCGCTACACGACCGCGCTCGTCCGCGGGCTCTGCGACCCCACATCGGTGTGCTACACGCTCGAGCTCGTGCTCGCCCCAGGCGACATCGTCGCGGGACGCAACTCCGCGACCAACTACGTGATCGATTCGCTCCAGCTCGGCGACAGTGATTCGGTCTCGACCGCCAGCCTCTGGCCCAGCTCGATCGCGCAGCAGCCGTGGAACAACGAGCCCGTCGCCGCCGACGCCGCCGACCCGCGCCATCTGGGCGGCCTCGCGCTCTCGGCCCGCATCGTCTACGACCGCAACGCCGACGGAGCGTTCGCCGACCCGACCCGCGCCGGCAACAGCGCCAGCCCCGATGAGGCCTACAATGCCGTCCTCTACATCGCGTACGCCGGCAGCGCCGACACCTACTGCCCCGCCGATTACGACGGCTCGGGCGGCATCGACGGCGACGACATCGCCGCGTTCTTCACCGACTGGCAGCAGGGCGAGGCCGATGTCGACCGCTCCGGCGGGACCGACGGCGACGACATCACCTTCTTCTTCGCGGTGTGGCAGGCGGGCGGCTGCTGATCAGCCGTGACATCGGCGACCACGCCGATAGGGAGACGCCGCTCGCGCAGCGCCACACCGGACCTGCCGACGCTTCGCCCGCGTTCGCCCACCTCCACTCATGCTCGCTCGCGAAGCGCGGCCTTCTTCACATGTGCTGGCTGCCCGGCGTCTGCCGCCGGAGCTCCGCGATCGTCTCCTGAAGCTGCCGCTGCAGCAGGCCAAGCTTCAAAAGCGAACGCACCCGTGTGAGCAGTTCCAGCCGGTTCACCGGCTTGGTCAGGAAATCATCCGCGCCGCTCTCAACCGCCCGCTCGACATCAGACACCTCGTTCAGCGCGGTCACCATCACGATCGGGATGTTCCGCGTCGCCGGGTCCTGCTTGATCCGCGAGCAGACCTGGAACCCGCTCATCCGCGGCATCATCACGTCCAGCAGGATCAGGTCCGGCCGCTTCTCCGCCACCGTCTCCACCGCCTCAACCCCGTCCCGCGCGATCCGCAGCTCGCAGCCGATTTCCTCCAGATACGCGAGCAGCAATTCCAGATTCTGCTCGTTGTCGTCGGCCACCAGCACCGAACAGCCCGACAGGTCGAGCTGCACCGGCCCCGATTCGGGCTGCGTGCGGGGATCGGACGTGGTCTTGCTCGTATCGATCGCCATCGGGCCTCCGGAGTGGTCAGGGGCGGCCGCCGCCCCGGGAGGCCATCGTATCGGACTGACCCGTCGTGGAAACCCCGGCGGATTCGCGGAATGATGACGACCGGCCCGCGCTCCCGGCCGCCCGCCCTCCGCCCACCCCGCGCGATCACCCTCGCCGCATCCGTCCCGCGCTGAGAGAACCCGACATGGCCGCCGCAACCCACAAGCCCCGCTCCGCCTGGGAGAACCGCTTCAAGACCCCCACCGCGGACCAGCTCGTGTCGGCCCTGGAGACGCAGCCCGCCGGCATCCTCAAGAACGTCCGCGAAGCCCTCGCGGCGATCCCGGGCGCGTCCGAGAAGGTCGAGTGGGCCGGTGTCTGGAACTGGTGCTTCGTCTGGCGCATCGTCGAGGGCAGCGACCCCGCGTGGGTCTACATCGTCCCCGACCCCGCCAAACTCCGCGTCTCGATCCCGGTCGCCGATTGCGTTGTCGAGCACCTCCCCCTCCGCAAGCTCTCACGCTACGGCCGCGAGGGGATTTCCACGAGCCCGCTCGTGGGCGAGACCCGCTGGCCGCTCTGGGAAGTCACCGCCAAGACCCAGGCCGAGGAACTCGCCCTGCTCGCCGCCGCCCTCGCCCAGCCACGCGACAATGGCAAGTGATCGCACGGCCCGTGCCGCCCGATCCGCCGTTTCCGGGTGGGAGACCACTGAATCAGGCGGCACACGGCCCTTCGCTGGAGTGAAGCGGCCGCGATGGTCGATTCCATCCTGCCGCGGGTCCGTCCTCGCCGGATGAAAACCGACCCGGGCATCTGGGTCCGGAAGGCCGTCAGGGAGAAGTTGGTGATGCAGCGAGAGGGTGTCCGCGCGTCGTTTGTTCACGTCCTCGCGTCCGTCGTGGCCCTCGGCCTCGCCGCGACCGCGCTCGCCGACGATCTGAACGATGAAGTCCGCCGCCTCGTGGCCCGGGGCAAGCTCGGAAGCGCTGTCGTCGGCATCAGCCTCTACGACACCACCACGAACGAGGCCCTCGCCTCCGTCAACGCCGACACCCCGCTCACCCCCGCCTCCAACATGAAGGTCCTCACCAGCGGCGCCGCCGCACTGGTGCTCGGCTCCGAATTCGTCTTTCGCACCGAGGTCATCGCCGACGGCGACCGCCTCGTCGTCCGCGGCTCGGGCGACCCCGCCCTCGCCGACCCCGAGGTCCTCGCACGCACCGAGCCCCGCCTCACCGCGGCGGATGTCCTCCGCCTCCTCGCCGAGGCCGTGAAGCAGAGCGGTGTCACCACGATCCGCGAGATCGTTGTCGACGACCGCGTCTTCGACCGCAACTTCACGCACCCGGGATGGCCCGTCGAACAACTCAACCGCAGCTACTGCGCTCAGGTCGCCGGCCTCAACTTCCACGCCAACGTGCTCGCCGTCTTCCCGCGCCCCAACCCCGACGGCCTCGGCCGCGCCCCGCTCGTCGCCCTCGAACCCTTCGCCCCGTGGATCCGCATCGACAACCGCGGCCGCACCGTCGGCGAAGGCCAGAACACCACCTGGCTCACCCGCGACACCGACTCCAACGACTTCACGCTCCGCGGCGATGTCCGCTACCCCGCCCGCGAGCCCGTCGAGGTCACCGTCAACAACACGCCCGACTTCTTCGGCGCACTGCTCGCCGATGCGCTCCTGGCTCAGGGCATCACCGTCGGCTCCGCGAACAAGCCCGGCCCCCGCCCCACCGCCGTCCGCCTCGCCGCGCTCGATGAAGACCTCACCGGCGGCCGCGCTGTCGCCGTTGTCACCACGCCCCTGGGCGAGGTCCTCCGCCGCTGCAACACCGACTCGATGAACATGTACGCGGAGGCCCTCCTCAAGCGGATGGGCCACGCGGTCACGCGCGATGCAGGCTCGTGGGACAACGGCGCCGCCGTGCTCCGCATGCTGCTGACCGAGAAACTCGGCCCCGCCTTCGCCGCGTCGACCACCATCTCCGACGGTTCGGGCATGTCCCGCACCAACCTGGTGACGCCGCTGACCCTCACCCGCTGGCTCGATGTCCTCGCCGATGACCCATCGGTGTCGCAGGTCTTCATCGAATCGCTCGCCGCGCCCGGCGATGGCACGCTCCGCCGCCGCTTCAACAACGAGAAACTCTTCAACGACCTCCGCGCCAAGAGCGGCTACATCAACGGCGTCCGCACCCTCTCGGGCTACGTGACCGACCCGCAGTCGGGCCGCCGCGTCGCCTTCAGCGTGATGGTGAACAACATCACCACCGGCGAACAGCACCAGGCCGCGCTCACGCTCCACGAGGATGTCGTCAAGCTCGTCGACCGCTGGCTCGAGACCCAGTCCGCCCGCGAGCCCAAAATCGGCGGGTAAAATTACGCCGAAGGCGATTCCAGCCGCTCGCCCAGCCCGTACTCATCCCACCGCCGGTCCACCAGCGCCCGCGTGGCCTCATCCATCGCGAGGATCGGCGGCCACGCCCGCACCGGCTCGCCGTTGGCCGCATCTCCGGGCTGCTTCGCGGTCGCATCGAAAGCGAAGACGACCTGCCCGTGCGCATCTCTGCCCCGCGCCAGATCCCGCCCCGCATCGCAGTTGGCGCACCAGTGGAAGAACACGCGGTCGATATCCGCCAGATCGACCGATGCATCGACCACCACGATGAACGGCGCTGCCGCCGCGGCCAGTGACGCCAGTTCCGCCGCGATCCGCCGCCCGTCGCCATCCGCTCGCTTCTCCGCGCGAACCAGCATCCACCCGCACGCATCAGGCACCACCGCCTCAACCACACCCGGCACGGACATCGCCGCGGCGACCCCATCGGCCGCCGCCGCGGGCGCGAATCTCCGCGACACCGCGATGCCCCCCACTTCCTCCCCGCCCATCCGCTTCGTGCAGTCAAACCCGATCTTCGTCCCCGCCCCCAGCCGCGGCGCGGCGTGATCGAGAATGTCCAAGGGCCCATTCACGAACTCGACATCGCGCTCCGGCAGACACCGCGCTGACGCCGCCCGCAGCACCGCCATCGTGTCGTGCACATCAACATCGTCATCAACCACAAACACCGTCTTGGTCCACGCCATCTGCCCCGCGCCCCACACCGAGTGCATCACCCGCCGCCCCTGCAAGGGGTATGCCTTCTCGACCTTGATCATCGCGCAGTTGTGGAACGCGCCGAACATCGGCAGGTCGTAGTCCTCGATATCCGGGATCAGCGTCTTGAGCAGCGGCAGGAACACCCGCTCGGTCGCCTTGCCCAGGTAGTAATCCTCCTGCGGCGGCAGCCCCACGATCGTCGCGGGGAACACCGCATCGCGCCGGTGCGTGATCGCCGTCACCTCGACGATCGGGTACCGGTCCGGCATCGAGTAGAAGCCGGTGTGATCGCCGAACGGCCCTTCGAACACCGCCCCCGGCCCGAGCTCGCCCGCATCAGGATCGCGAGGGTCCCACCCGATCCGCCCCGCGACATCGCTCACCCACCCCTCGATCACGATCTCCGCGTTCGCCGGCACCCACAGCGGCACCGTCTTCGCCCGCGTCAGCGGGATCCCGCCGCGGTTGAGATACCCCGCGAGCAGTAGCTCACTCAACCCCGGCGGCAGAGGCGCCGTCGCCGCGTACGGCATCACGCTCTCGCCGCCCAGCACGATCGCCACCGGCATCCGCTGGCCCTTCGCCTTCCACGATCGCCAGTGCCGCGCCCCATCGTGGTGCATGTGCCAGTGCATCGCCAGCCGCTGCCTGCCCATCAGCTGCACGCGGTACATGCCGATGTTGTGGCTCGCGGGCTTGGCTTCATCGATGTCATCCGCGTGGATCGTGTGGATCCCCGCCAGCGTGATGTACCGCCCGCGGTGCGCCCGCTCCCACTCCTCGCCGCGGCCAAGCTCCGGCACCCGGTCATTCAATCCGCCCGGATACCCCACCGCCTCATAGTCACCATCCATCGGCCAGCAGCGCAGCGCAGGCAGCCGCGTGACATCCACCGCATCACCGGTCTTCACCACTTCCTGGCACGCCGCGCTCCCGCCCTTCCGCTTGGGCGAAATGAACAGCAGCGGCAGGAACTGCTTCGCCTTCTCAATCGCCTGCCCCAAACTCCGCGGCGGCTCGGGCTTCACCAGCTCCCCGATCTTCGCGCCGATCGCATCAAACCCGCCCGGCGTGTGGCCACCCGCATCACACCCGATCGCCATCTCCATCCGCCGGTACGAACCCCACGCGTTGATCAGCAGCGGGAAGTCACTCCCGGCCACCTTCTCAAACAGCAGCGCAGGCCCGCCGCGATCGAAGAATCGCGGGTCATTCCGCCGCGCCGAATCGCTCGGCGCATACGGCGCCCGCGATTTACTCACCCGGTCCGCGATCTCCGCGATCTCCAGCACCGGCGACACCGCAGCACGCACCCGCCGCAACTCCCCCGCCGCTTCCAACGCCCCGACAAACTCGCCCAGACTCTTGTACATGCAGCCAAGCCTATCCCTTCGCGGACCTGTCCCCGCGGCACCCTTCCATTCACGACCGGGCCAAGTACGATCGGGCATGACCACGCCCAACGGCCCCACCGGCGAGCCCATCAAGCCGACCCGTCGGTCGACGCTCCTGCCGGGCTACACCCGCGACTGGCCCGAATACTTCGACGCCGTCAAGGACCTGGGCCCGCGCGAAACCCTCGTCCTCGCCCTCGACAATCTCGACCGCGAATTCGCCGCCGCGCCCGCGGCGGATGATGCCCAGCGCACCACCGAATTCCTCCGCGCCGCCGACCTCGGCTGCGGCGAAGGCCGCGACACCCGCGAGATCCTCCGCCGCACCACCGGCGCCCGCCGCTGGCACGTCGATGCGATCGACTACAGCCAGCCCGGCCTCGACATGCTCCGCGCCCGGCTCACGCCCGATGAGTCCGCCCGCACGGTCATGCACACGCTCCGCCTCGAAGACATCGCCGCGGCGGCATCGCTCCGCCCGCCCTACCACCTGATCAACGCCAGCTTCGCCCTCCCCTTCTGCGACCCCGATGCCTTCCCGGCGCTCTGGAACTGGATCCGCACATCCCTCGCCCCCGGCGGCCGCTTCGCCGGCCAGCTCTTCGGCGACCAGGACGAGTGGGCCTGCTACCGCCCCAAGAGCCACCTCACGCGGCCGCAGGTCGACCAGCTCCTCGACGGCCTCGAGATCGAACGCCTCGACGAAGTTCAGAAAGAAGGCACCGACGCCACCGGCGGCGCGAAGTGGCACCACATCTACCACATCGTCGCGCGAAATCCGCGCTGAAGCCCGCGTCCCGCCACCCTTCCGCCGCCGCGGCCCCTGAAACGCTTTCCCCGCTCACCCAATAGACTGGGGCAATGACCGCTACCGCGACCGCCGCCGCGACCGCCCCAGCCCCGCCGCCCGTAACCCGCGCCGGCAGCGACTGGGCCATCGACCTCACCGATGTCTCCAAGGTCTACAAAGGCGGTGTCCACGCCCTCCGCGGCATCGAGATGCGCGTCCACCGTGGCGAGGTCTTCGGCCTCTTGGGCCCCAACGGCGCCGGCAAGAGCACTCTCGTCAAGATCCTCATGACCGTGATCCGCGCCACCCAGGCCCGCGGCACGGTCCTTGGCGACCCTGTCGGCAAGAAATCCACACTCGCCCGCGTCGGCTACCTCCCCGAACACCACCGCTTCCCCGACTACCTCACCGGCCGCCAGGTGCTCCACTTCTACGGCTCCCTCGCCGGCACACCCCGCAGGGAACTCCGCCGCAAGTCCGATGAACTCCTCGAACTCGTCAACATGACCGAGTGGGCCTCGAAGAAGGTCAAGGGCTATTCGAAGGGCATGCGCCAGCGCGTCGGCATCGCCCAGGCGCTGATGAACGACCCAGACCTGGTCGTGCTCGATGAGCCCACCGACGGCGTCGACCCCGTCGGCCGCCGCGAGATCCGCGAGATCCTCGTGCATCTCAAGGAGAAAGGCACGACGGTCTTCCTCAACTCGCACCTGCTCAGCGAACTCGAGATGGTCTGCGACCGCGTCGCCATCCTCGTGCAGGGCAAGGTCGCCAGCCAGGGAACGCTCGAGGAACTCACACTCACCCGCCGCGGCTACCACATCGCGATCGATACCGACGATGACCCCGCCCCGATCTGGGCCGATGCGCTGCCCGGCATGACAGACGGCGCGTGGCGCGGCATCAATGTCGTGCTCAACAACGACACCGCGCAGCTGCTCACAACCGACCCCGCCGCGGTCATGCCCGTCATCGACCGCCTCCGCGCCAAGGGCGTCACCATCCACTCCTTCCGCCCGCAGCGACCCTCCCTCGAAGACCTCTTCATGGAAGCGATCATCGATCCCACCACCGGCAAGGAACTCGGCCCCGGCGCTGCGAAGGGAGGCCGCCGATGAGCGCCACCATCGCACTCTTCCACGATGCCTACCGCGAGCTCAACTCGCGCAAGCTCTTCTGGATCACCCTGATCCTCTCGGTGATCATCGTCGCGGTCTTCGGCCTCTTCGGGCTCAACGAGCAGGGCGTCTCCTTCGGCCTGGGCAAGTTCTCCTGGACCATCGATTCCGAGTGGTTCAACTCGACGATCATCCCGCCCAAGTCCTTCTACCTCTTCGCCTTCGCCAACTTCGCCGTGCCCATCTGGCTGAGCTGGGTCGCGATGATCCTCGCGCTGATCTCCACCGCCTCGATCATCCCCGAGTTCGTCTCCGGCGGTTCGATCGAGCTGCTCCTCTCCAAACCGATCGGCCGCGTCCGCCTCTTCCTCACCAAGTTCAGCACCGCGCTCCTCTTCGCCGGGCTGCAGGTCGCCGCGTTCAGCATCGCCTGCTTCATCATCATCGCCCTCCGCGGCGAGGCGATCGAGTGGCGCGTCTTCCTTGCGATCCCCATCGTGCTGCTCGTCTTCGCCTACCTCTACAGCTTCTGCGCCCTCATGGGCCTGCTCACCCGCTCCACCATCGCTTCCGTCCTCCTCACCGCGGTCTTCTGGATCGCGCTGTTCGGTGTCAACACCACGGAGAACGTCTTCCAGATGCTCCGCATCCAGCGCGAGGTGAAGATCGAGCGGCTCGAGGCCGCCATCGACCGCCAGGAGAAACGCGCTGAGGAATACCTCGCCCGCGAACGCGCCAACGGCAACGACCCGGTCCCAGCGGGCCAGGTGCCCGAGGTGTACCGCGACGAGTTCGAGGCCGTCTCACCGACACTGGGCCCACGCCGCCGCGACCTCGAAGAGACCCGCCAGAGCCTCGCCACCTGGCAACGCTGGCACCGCATCCTCTTCATGGCCAAGTCCGTCCTCCCCAAGACCGCCGAGACCACCGGCCTCCTCGACCGCTACCTCATCAGCGACAAGATGCGCGAGACCCTCCAGAAACTCGGCCAGAACAACCGCCGCGGCGGCGACCAGAGCGTGCCCGACGAGGACGACGAGATCCGCATCCGCGGCGACGACCGCGAGGTCCAGATCCGCCTCGAAGAAGCCGTCCGCGGCCGCACCGAAACCTGGGTCATCGGCACCTCACTCGGCTTCGTCGGCGTGATGCTTGGCCTCTCCTGCCTCATCTTCGGCCGCCGCGACTTCTGATCCGCGGGACCTCGTCGATCGAAGCCGCCACGAAGTCCTTCACGAACTCCGCCCCGCTTACCAGCGAGCCATAGGCGAACCCATCGACCGCAGCGACGCCGACCTCTCTCGCGGCGGAACAGGAAACGCCGACACAGCGGGGGTGAATCAACAACCGCACCGGCGTGCCTTGGTGCCCCGGCAGGGGCACCGGGCTGTAGCCGGGGGCGGCTCGTGAGCGCCAGCGAACGAGCAAGCCCCCGGACAACTCGCCCCGCGACGTCACCCGCCCCGGCAGGGGCGGAGGAACATCTGGCAACCCGGCCGCCCACCGGAAGATGATCGCACGGCTCCCCACGTCAACGAGCGCTCCCACCGCATCGGAAGCCCCAAAGCACGGGGACTTCTCAAAGCCTCGACCCCGCGCCACGAAACGATGGGGAGAACTCGTAGATCGGCCTGTGCCGACATGCCTTGGTCACCCGCCTACCCAGCCACTTGCCTCGATCCCGCGGAGAGAGGCGATCAGATCAGCAGGCAACTTCGACGGACAAGGGTCGGTACGGAGGTCGCCTGTCGACGAGTCAATACTGTGCCTGTTTAAAATCCGTAAACTTTTCCCAACCGGCCGCAATAATTGCAGCACGGGACGCTGGCTCGCATTCGGATGAATTCCACAAATTCTCTAGTTCGTCCGAGGAGAAGCCGCCAACGTCGCTGTGCATATCTGAGGGATGGCGGTAGAAAGTGAAGCACTCTTCGCAGTACAGGATTAACTCACCACTTGCCCGGAGCCGGCCAATGAAGACAGGGAAGTGCCCGCAGGCCGCACACCACTCTCGCAAAAAGTAATATCCCTTTGCCACAACGAATCTCCTACTTCAATGATTTATCAACGCGGTATCGAATAATGTATCGCCGAGGTGCCCGGGCCACCCGCCGGCCCGGCGTCGATGGGGCCTTGAGCTTCTCGGGCTTGTCGCCATGGCGCTTGGCACAGCGCCCGCCCCGCGGTCAGCTACACTATTTCAATCAGAACTCGTGGGGCAATGGTGTATCGCCATGATACCCTCAACGCCCATAACACACTTCAGTCTGCCTTCGTTCTCTCAATCGCCAAGTAATCACCGTTCAACGACCGGATAACTGTCCCCGTGAATTGATATCCACTTGATCTCCATCTGATGAACCACGCCGATTGCAGACCATTAATCCTCTCGCCTTTCATGCGACTTTGAAATAGATCTACAGTGTCGCCCATCGGCAGTACAAACGGCCCCTTCGCGTCATTCAGTTGGTTCGTAGAAATATTGATCGAAGTGGGCGAAAAGACTACCCATTGGTAGAATTCATAACTGGAATCCCTTCCGCCACCATCTCCATAGTTGATCAACTCTGCACCCTCAGGCAAGGAGATCCCCGCCTCCATTTCCAATTGCTCCAGGATATCAGACACTTGCAGTCGCTCTTCCGTTGTCAATTGACGGTTTCCCCCATCATTATCATCGCACCCTGTTAGGGCGATTGGCCCAAGGCCCACCAGAGAAAGACAGAACAACGCACACATGCCAATCTTCATCGATCACCTCCGGGCTTTCGCCGCTGGTACGGCTTGCGGCCGTTATCAGATTTCCATCCGTCAGTTACCCTAGCCACCTCTCCCTTCCTTTATTTGACCGTCTTTCTTACTGATTCGCGGCAGGTGCCCCGGCCATGCCCCCGCTCGTCGTTCAGATCCTGAACTCTCTCGCCTCGAATTCCAGGCTCGGAACACGAAGAATGCCGTTGACGCCGACCAGTACCCGGCCTCCGCACATCGGCTCGAAAGCCAGGTGCTGCCCCGGGATCGGGCGCGACTGCAGGACTTCACCGGTAAGCGGGTTCAGGACGAGGCCAACGTCACCGTCTTCTTTGGGGTAGGTTGAACGCTGCAACGCGAACAGTCGAGCCTCGCGGCCTATCGGCGTGAGGCATCTGATCCGCGTATCCTCGGGTGCAACTCGAGTCCACAGAATGTTTCCGCGAGTATCTAACCCTGTGATATCTCCGGTCGAGTGCTCGGTGACGGCCATCCATCCATCGCCGAACGCGGCGAACACATAGGAATCGCCACCGTGAGTCGACGCGAACAGCGGCGCCTGGCCTAGCTCAGTCCGGTACTCTGTGGTGTACGACGCGACCCTCCGAACGCCTCGTTCGAGGATCACACGATTATCTCGGCTATCGGCATGGGCTCCCACAACTCGTCCCAGCGTGGCGAACTCTTCACCCGTGAGAGCGTCAACCTCGGTACATCTTCCAGAAATCTGCACGATGAGCAGCCGTCGAGATGCAAAGCAGATGATCTCGTAAAGCTCCCGGATGCGCTCCCTCCTCCACAGGCGTCTACCTGTCCGCCATTCGTACGCTGTGACGCTTCCGCGCCCGAACTGTCCGAGCACGACCACGTCGTCGTCCGGAAGGAGCGCCACCTTCGTGCTTTGCTCAACTGGCTCCGGCAGGTGTGGCCCGAGGACTTCTCCGTCGATCGACACCATGGCCGCGCGGCCATCATTCATCGCGATGAGCAAGTCGTCGCGATAAAAGTCAGTCTCTACCAAACAACAGAAAAGGCCCGATCTCGTCATCGAAAAACACTTTCGGCGTGTACCGACTCCGCCTTCCGATCCCTCCGCAGCCGTTTCGGAAACGTCGACCAATCGAACACCAAGCTACCGATCCGCCGCCCCACATGCCCCTCCGCGTCTGACCCGAGCCTGCCCAC
>JBDZUZ010000093.1:0-15650 GCA_040255445.1 Planctomycetaceae bacterium
TTCACGGGCCAGAGCGCCCTCGTCTATCTGGGCTACCTGCTGGTGCCCCTGACCGCGCTCTGGATCAGCCGCACCCGGCCCGGACTCCACCTGCGGGCCGTGGGCGAGGCGCCCAGCGGAGCGGACGCGCTGGGCATCGACGTCGCCGGCGTCCGCTACCGGTACACCTGCGTCGGCGGGGCCCTCGCGGGTCTCGCGGGTGCCACCATCAGCCTCGCCGTGACACCCGGCTGGTACGCCGCACAGACCACCTCGGGGCTGGGCTGGATCGCGGTGGGCCTGGTGATCTTCGCGCGCTGGCGGGTGCTGCCGGCTTCGCGCCCACCGCGGTGGCGGCGCGAACCTGCCCATCACGCTGACCCGATTCGTTCGAGGTTCCGCGGGCAGCATCTCCCGCCCCGCGCTGCACGGTGCTCGCCTGGCTCGCATCACCCTGCGGTCTCTGATCGCGCGGGGCATCGTGCTGTGCATCCGAGGATGTACGGGCCGAGGAGCCGCGGCCTTCACCGGCCGCATTGCCACCGGAAGCATCGCCGGCCTTGATCGCGGCCCTCGTTGAGCCGCTCTCTTCAACCGGCGCCGACTCCTGGCCGAGGGGATTGGGAGTCGCAGTGCTCGAGGCCAACCGATCGGTCGCGGCCCGCGTCGGATCGGCGTGCGCGGCCAGGCCGAGCTCGCCGCGGGCGGCCTCGCCCGCGCGGGTAATCAACCGCAGTTTCGGCGCGGCCGCAGCCCGATCCGTGCCGACATCGGCGGGGCTCTGCGCCTCGGAGGCGGGCTTGGTCTTGTTGTCAGCGGCGTGAACGGGCCGCGACGAGTTCGGCCGCGCCTGCTCCGCGAGCAGTGGCATCTGCGGGATCGCCGCGGCGAACGAGCGGAGGAGCCCGTCGAACGGCGCGGACTCTGCGCCCTCGCGGGATGCGTCCTTGCGCTTGGCGGGCGCGGATTCCGCCGCGTCCGCACGCCGGGACTGGTCGCTGCCGGGATTACTGGGGGAGAGGATCGTTGCGGTCATGGAGCCGAGCTTTCAGGAACCGCGGCGAAGAGGCCGCGGGTCCTGAGTCGCTCAAGCAATTGGGCTGCCAGATCGGGCTGGTCCTTGACGAACTCGGCCATGATCTTCACGCGGGCCCGGTCCTCGATCGCATCGAGGTACGCCACCACCTGTGCCAGCGGCTCGACGGCGCCCACTCCGGTCGTTGCGGGCGTGGATCCCGCCACGGGCGCGGCCACGCCGTTCAAGATCTCAACCAGCGTTCTCTTGGCATCGGCGGGTTTGAGACCCTTGAGGATGTCGAGGGTCTTCTGGAACTGCTCGCTGGTGCGCAGATCCTGCTCGCGGGCGATCTCTTCCTGGAAAGACTTGCGGGCCGAATCGAACTCCGCACGGGTCCGGTCCAGCCGCGCCTGATCGGCGGCGAGCCGCTCGCGGAGATCCTCGATCTCCCGCGCCACCCGCTTGAACCGCTCCTCATCGAGCTGCGTCACCTCGAGACGGGTTGCGAGCATCTGCGCAGCGGTCAGGGGGATGCGCTCGGTCTCCCTCGCGGCATCCGCGGCGATGCGCTCTGCCTCCGCCGCCTTGGCCGCCGCCTCTTCCGCCGCCTTCTCCTCCGGGATCGTCACGGCGAGCATCGCCCGGACTTCGCGCAGCCGATCCATATCCAGCCGCTCGCTCTTGATGAGCCAGCCCGAGAAGCCCGCGATCGCCAGCAGGTTCGCCACAGCGAGCACAGAAAGAATGGTCCAGATCGTCTTCATGCCTCATCCCTCGCCGCGGCGGCCGCGCCGGCTCCGGCCGCGGCCATGATCGCCAATTCATCGAGCGCCGCGTTCTCACGCTGCGCCATCTCGGTCTTCCACGCCTCGTAACGCCGCTCGCGGAGGAGTTCAACCGCGCGACGCTGCCGGGCCGCCTCGAGCAGTTCCTGCCGGGCGTGCTCGACACGCTTGTGCGCCCCAGCCAGTTTGAGGGCGAGCTGCTGCGTCCGGGCCACGGCGTTGAGTGATGCCGACGCCTGCAGCCGCGCGGCGGCCAGATCCACCGCCCCGCCGCCGGCGAGCACCGAGCGAAGCTCAGCACGCTCGGCAACGATCCGCGACTGCATCTCCCGGACCGCATCCTCGAGGGCGAGCCGCTCGGCCTGCACGACGGCGAGCGCGGTCTGCTTCTCACGCTCGGCCCGCAGCCGCATACGGAGGAGTGGATCAAGAGTGAATCGGAACTTCGCCATGCGTGTTGCCGTGGGTCTCTACTTCAATCCGTCCGGTCTCTGCGCATCTTGTCCGAGCGCAACCTGTCCGAGCGCATCCGGGCCTAGCGCATCCGGGCTTTGATTAGCCGCTCGAGCCACTCGCCCGACTCCTTCGTGATCGCCAGCAGCCGTCCGCGGGCCGCATCAAACGCCTCCGAATCACCGCCGGCCTGACGGAGCAGCTCGACGATCTTCCGGTTGAACTCGATTGCGACATCCGCCTCGGGATTGGATCCCTTCGCGTACGCGCCGATCTGCACCAGCTCCTCGACATCGCGGTACGCCGCCAGCAGCCGCAGCACCGCCCGCCGCGATGATGAGTGCTCCTTATCGATCACATCCTCCGCGACGCGGCTGATCGAGTCGAGCACATCGATCGCCGGGTAATGCCCCTTCTGGGCCAGCTTCCGCGAGAGAATGATGTGACCGTCGAGGATGCCGCGGGCCGCATCCGCGATCGGCTCGGTCATGTCATCGCCTTCGACCAGGATCGTGTACAGACCCGTGATCGAACCGCCCGCCGCGGCGGTGGTCCCATCGGCCAGTCTCGGCCCGGCCGGCTCGATGCACCCGGCCCGCTCCAGCAGCAACGCCATCTGCGCGAACACGCTGGGCGTGTAGCCCTTGGTCGCGGGCGGCTCGCCCACAGAGAGCCCCACCTGCCGCTGCGCGTGCGAAAAGCGCGTCACCGAGTCCATCATCAGCATCACATCGAGCCCGCCGTCGCGGAAGTACTCCGCGGCGGTGCACGCGAGCTTGGCCGCACGGATCCGCAGCAGCGGCGACTCGTCGCCGGTCGCCACGATCACCACGGATCGCGCCAGCCCCTCGGGCCCAAGGCTGTGCTCGATGAAGTCCTTCACCTCGCGGCCGCGTTCGCCGATCAACGCGATGACGTTGACATGCGCATTCGTGCGCCGCGCGATCGTGCCCAGCAGGGTGCTCTTGCCCACACCCGGGCCGGCGAAGATGCCCAGCCGCTGGCCGCGGCCAAGCGTCGTCATCAAATCGATCGCTCGCACCCCGGTTGTCAGCTTCTCGCTGATCCGCCGCCGCCGCATCGCGCCGATCGGCGCGGGCTCGATCGGCCGACGGGCTGCTCCCACCAGGGGCCCGTGCCCGTCGATCGGCCGGCCCAGGCCGTCAACGACGCGCCCCAGCATGCACTCGCCCACCGGGGCCGTCTGCGCCACTTCCTCCCCCACCACCGCATCGCCCGGCCGAACGCCCGTGGTCTGCCCCAGCAGCATGACAATGCTCTGCTCGCGGCTGAAACCGACGACCTCACCACGCACCGGATCGCGAGAAGCATCACCGCTCGATCGGATCGAGACCAGCGATCCCACCGGCAGCGGCAGGTCATCGACCAGCACCGTCAGGCCGCGCAGCATCGACACGCGCCCCGTCACGCGGATGGTCTGCACCAGCCGCGCCGTCTCGAATGCGGAGGCGATCGCGCTCATGCCGCAGCGCCCTCCTGCTCAGCGCCGGGCTCCTCACGGCTCACGATCGACGCCGCGAGCCGGTCGAGCTGCGTTTCAACGGTGGCATCGAGCCAGCCGCCGCCGGCGGTTCTGGCCAGGCACCCGCCGGCCTCGAGCTGCTCATCCATCGCGAGCTCGACATGCTCGGCCATCGGGAACCGCTTCAGGAGCGACGGCATTGCTTCGCGAACGACCGCCTCATCCCCCGGGTTGATCGCCACGACCAGCCGTGTCGGCCTCGCCACGAGCCCGAGAACGCTCTCGACCTGCCGCACCACCGCCTGCGGGTCCGCGGCGATCGCGCGGCGGACGATCCGCTCTGCCAGGTACACAGCCAGTCGCACAACGTCCTCGCGCGCGGCGGCCAGATCGTCCTGACGCACCGCGACGAACTGGCCGAGCGCCTGCGTCCACGCCTTCTCGATCGCTTCGAGTTTCGACTTCCGTTCAGCGAGCGCGGCGGCGTGCCCTTCGGTTCTGCCCTGCTCGAGGCCCTTCGCGTGGCCTTCCTTGAGGCCCTTCTGCAGGCCTTCTTCGCGCGCGGACGCGATCAGCCTCTCACGCTCCGCGTGCGCCTTCTTGAGGATCGCCGCGGCCTCGGCCTGCGCCATGTCGCGGATCTGGTCGCCCTGACGGGCAAGATCCCCGAGATTGAGCGAGATGCCGTCGCGGACCCCGCCGTCGAGTTGTGCACGCCTGATGATCGCCATCGCCCGGTTCACTCTCCGCGGCCGCCCATCGGCCGGTCACACTCACACAAGCAGTTCGCTGTCCCCGCCGCGGCCCTGGATCACGACCTCGCCCGCCTCCTCGAGGCGACGCACGATGTCGACGATGCGCTGCTGCGCGGACTCGACATCGCTCACCCGCACGGGCCCCATGTACTCCATGTCCTCCTTGATGAGCGCGGCCGCACGCTCGGACATGTTCGCGAAGATCTTGTTCTGCAGATCCGTCGACGCCGTCTTGAGGGCCAGCGCGAGCTCGCTGTTGTCGACTTCCTTGAGCACCGCCTGGATGCCCTTGTCGTTGACGAGATTGATGTCCTCGAAGACGAACATCAGGCGGCGGATCTGCTCGACCAGGTCCGGGTCCTCGGCCTCGAGCCCCTCGAGGATCGCCTTCTCGGTCGCGCGGTCCGCGAGGTTGAGGATCTCCGACACCGTCGGCACACCGCCCGCTTTCTCCATCGACTGCACCAGCATGCTCGACAGGCGCGATTCGAGCCCGCGCTCGACCTCGCGGATCACTTCGGGGTTCGTCTGCTCCATGTTCGCGATCCGCTTGATCACCTCGATCTGCTTCTGCATCGGCAGGCCGACGAGGATCTCCGCCGCCTTGTGGTGCGGCAGGTGGCAGGTGATCAGCGCGATCGTCTGCGGGTGCTCATCCTGGATGAACGTCAGCAGGTTGTCGCTCTCGGCCCGCTGCAGGAAAGAAAACGGCGTCCGCTGCACCTGCGTCTGGATCTGACCGAGCATGCGCTCCGCGCTCTTGGGATCGAGCGCGCTCTGCAGCAGCTTCTTGGCGTAATCGAGATTGCCCTCGCTGGCATACTGGCTCGCGATCGTGACCGAGTAGAACTCCTCGATCACCTGCCGCTGCAGGTCTGTTGGGATCCGCCCGAGGCTCGCCAGCTCGCGCGTCACTTCCTCGACCGCGTTGGTCTCCATCCCCTTGAGCACGACCGATGCCCGCTCAGGCCCGACCGCGAGCAGCAGCACCGCGGCCTTGGTGACGCCGCCCAGTTCCGATGCGTTGGTCGGCAGTTTCTCGTTGGGCTTCCGGGGCATACATGGCTCCGCGAGATGATCCCCATGACCCGGCGGCGCCGGGCGGGCTCATACACAATCAGTCGTTCGAATCAATCCAGCGGTTGAGGAGTCGCGCGGCGGTCTCCGGCGACTGCTGCACCAGTTCCTCGACCTGCTCGAGCATCTTCTGGGCTTGCACCTGCTCTTCATCGACCTCGATGCCGGCCATCGGCGTGTCGCCTTCATCAGCCTCGCCGATCACCGCATCCGCGGCCTCGAGCTGCGGCGGCAGACCGACGAGCTCCTCGACCGACGGCATCGGCGCCTTCTTGCCCGCCTTCTTCACCATCACGATCATCATCGTCATCGCCATCAGCGAGAGCGCGCCCAGCACACCCTTCTCGATGAGACCGCTGCCGGTAAGCAGACCACCGCCGCCGCCGCTCCCGCTCGCGATGCCGCCGAGCCCCGCGACCTGCGCCCCGGGCCCGAACAGCCCGTCCATCGGGATCATCGAGACCCCGATCAGGTCCTGCGCCATCTTCGCCGCATCGTCCGCCGCATCGCCCCGCTGGTTCAGCACGCGGAGTTGCGGCAGCAGCGTCTGCGTGATCGCCGGACGCACCGATGTATCGAACCGTTCCTGGATCTGCTGCTCGGTCGGCTCATCAACGCCCGACGCCTTCAGCAGCGATGCGATGAATCCCCGCGGCACGCTCACCGACACCGCGACCATCGTCGGATGGCCCTTGGGATCCAGGATCGTCTCCGACCGCGTTCCAACATGGTTCTCGAACTCGGTCGTGTTCGAGTTCTGCTCTGTCGAGTTGCCCGGCGTGGCGCTTCCGCGATTGATGTCCGCCGCCTGATTGGCCGCGAACCCGCTCTCGGAGCCCGGCGCCGACTGCGTGCTGCTGTTAGTCGTGTCCGTCGTCTTCTTGACCAGCGACACCGTGCCCTGCCGTTCGGGCAGGTTGGTCTGTACCTGCGCCGTCACCCGCGTCACATCGACCTGGGCCGTTACCGCCACGACAACGCCCGGGATATACGACAGCAGGTCGAGGATTTTCTCGCGGGCCTGGGTCTCGACCTTGGTCGCGTGTTCCAGATAGGTCGTCGGCAGCGTCTCGGCGTCCGACAGCGCCTTGCGCTGCCGGCCGGTCGCCGCATCGATCACCCGCACCCGTTCTGCATCAAGCCCCGCGCTCGCGCCCGCGATGAACGCCGCCACCGCATCGACCATGCCCTGCGGCATCGCTTCGCCCGATTCGGTCTCGACCGTTGCCGCGGCGGTCGCCCGCCGCACCGACCGCCCCAGCCCGCTCGGCTCGGGGATGTCGATCAGCACCGTTGCAGCCTTCACGCCGGCGAAGTTCTCGATCGTCCGCGCCAGCTCGTTCTGCAGCGCGATCCGGTAGGTCTGCTCGTTGACCTGCCGCGAGTTGGTCCAGCTCTGCTTCTCGAGGATGTTGGCGAAGAGCAGGGCCTTGTCGCCCGGCAGCGCCCCCGCCTCCTGCAGCATCGCCCGCGCCCGTGGCGCATCCGCCGCCCGCACGAAGACCACGCCGTCGCGCAAAGTGTGCTTGATGTCGACCGTGGCGAGGTGGCTCGCCGCCCGCTGCTGGTCCGGAGCCGCAGCGCCCGGGAGGAGCTCGATCGAATCGGCCTTCCCGGTCAACAGCCCGACGAGCAGGAGCGACATGACAATGACCACGACCACCGCCCCCACCAGGAGCTTGTGAACGACGGTCAACGTCCCGAGCTGTTTGGAGATGTTCGCCAGAATCTGGCGCAAGCGGTCCATCCGGTCGGCCTCCCTGCCACGCTCCACCGCGCAATCCTCGCGCGGTGACGCGGGGGAGAGCGCAAGCTCCGCCTGCCGCGTGACCGTTCATTCGGTCCGGGCGCGCGCCAGCCTTGAATCTCGTGGGGGCCTCGCGGGCGGTTAGGGAGAACTGGTTCAGATGGCCCGCCGGGGCCTCAGAGCGTCAGCGAGCCGGGATCAGACCCGGACCTGCTTGATCTCTTCGTACGCCTCCATCATCCGGTTGCGCAAAGCCTGCAGCATCCGGAAGGCGTTGTCGGCCTTCTGCGAGGCGAGGATCACATCGTTGATGTCGGTATCGCCGCCGGTGGCCAGGTCCTCGACCGCCCGGGTGGCCTCCTGCTGGGCCTTGTTGACCTCTTCCAGGTTCTGCATCAGCACATCACGGAACGCCGGACCCTGCTCCGCCTTGTCCGCGCCGTTGGCAGTCCCGGTCTGCGGGGGCTTGGGGAAGCCCGCCGGGGTCACGCCGCTGATGAATCCGAGTGGGTCCGCCATCTTCGTTCCTTCCGGCCCGGCCACGCCGGCGCCCGGTGATCTCTACCTCATTATGCCAGCAAACGCAGAGCCTGCGTGACCATCGCCTTGGTCGCCTCGGCCGCGGTCACGTTGGCCTCGTAGGCCCGCGTCGCCTGCATCGCGTTCATTTGCTCGACGAACGGGTCGACATTGCTCTGCGCTACATACCCCGCGTAGGGGCCGCTCTTGATCGCTTTGGGGTCGTCGGGCGACCAGTTGTACCCGAACCCCGCCTGACTCACCTCGATCTCCGATACATGCACGCCCAGCGCCCTTCCGGACGCGGTCGTCGCCGCGGGATCGCCGGGGGCGAGCATGACCTGCCGAGCCCGGTAGGGCAGCCCGTCGGCCTCATAAGACGACCGGTTGGCGATGTTCGCGGAGATCGCTGTGAGCCGCGTCCGCTGCGCCACCATGCCGCTGACCGAGATGTCCAGAGCTCCAAACACGCCAAACCCTCCGCAAACGCCGGGCCACCGGCCCCCGGATCATCCCGCCGCTCTATCCCGCCGCTCCATCCCCCAACCCGGCCGCTCACCTCATCACGGCCGCTGCGCGATCGCCGACCGCAAGAGATCCGTCTGCCGCCGCATCAGGTCCGCCGACACCCGGTACATCAGCCCGTTCTCAGAGAGGTCCTGCATCAGCCGCTCGAGGTCGCGGTTGTTGCGGTCGTGGTACAGGATGTTCCCCGATGGGGTCCCGGGCATGAGCCGGATCGAACCATCGGCCAGCCGCCGGACCTCATCGGTCTCGAACGCGGGCAGTTCGCCCCGCTCGCCGCCGGTCGCGTTCCGACGCTTCTCGACGGCCTCCCGCAGCGCTTCCTGGAACTTCTCCGGCGAGGCGTCCGTCTGAAGGAACCCCGGCGTGTCCAGGTTCGCGATGTTGTGCGCAATCACGGTCTGCCGGCGCGCTGTGAACCGCATCAGGTCCGCCAGCACCGGCATCGATCCCGAGTTGGAAAGGTCGCCGATCATCCCGGTCCGGCCTCCGCAACTGCCGCGCCGCTCACGCCCGCGGCCATCACAGGCTCTCGCTCACCAGCCGCATTTCCTTCCACTTCTTGAGCTTCAGGCCCAGCGTCCGCACACCGATGCCCAGGGCCGCGGCGGTCTTCTGCCGGTGGCCGTTGAACCGCTCGAGGGCCTGAACGATCGTCTCGCGCTCGATCTCCTCGAGCGTGCGGGGCGTGCCATCGCCATTGCTGGGCTTGATCTCGGAGATCGAGTGCCCGCCCGCCGCGGCCACGACCGGCGTGGTCGCGGCTGCGGCGCGGCCGCAGATCCACGAGCCGATGAGACCCGCGGTGATCCGCCCGCCCGCGGTGCCGCTGAGAACCACGGCACGCTCACAGATGTTCTGCAACTCGCGCACGTTGCCCGGCCACGAGTAGGCCGTCAGCATCCGCATCGCATCGGGCTCGATCTCGATCGTCGACCGGCCCTCGCGCCGGCAGATCTCGGCGATGAAGTGCTCGGTCAGCACCGGGACATCGGTCGGCCGCTCGCGGAGCGCGGGCACGCGGATCGGAAGAACGTTGAGCCGGAAGTAGAGGTCCTGGCGGAACTCGTTCGCCGCCACCGACGCGGGCAGATCACGGTTGCTCGTCGCGACCACGCGGACATCAACCCCGATCGACATGCTCGACCCGACCCGCTCGAACTGCCGCTCCTGCAGGACACGCAGCAGCTTCGCCTGGATCTGCGGCGAGATCTCGCTGACCTCGTCGAGCAGCAGCGTGCCGCGATCGGAGAGCTCGAAACGGCCCTTGCGCAGCTTGTCCGCGCCGGTGAAGGCGCCCCGCTCGTGGCCGAAGAGCTCGCTCTCGAGCAGGCTCTCGGAGAGCGCAGCGCAGTTGACGGCGAGGAACGCCCCATCGTGACGCGGGCTGATGTCGTGGACCGCGCGGGCCACGACTTCCTTGCCCACGCCCGATTCGCCGTTGATCAGCACGGTCCCCTGCGAGGCCGCCACCGCGGCGATCTCGTCGCGGAGCCGCTTCATCACATCCGACTGTCCGATGAGCCGGTCCAGGCCCGTGCGCTTAGGCGCATCGCTGCTGCGGACGCCGCCGTTGCCGCCGGCACGAAGCACAGCGTTCTCCCGGAGCAGCCGGCGGTGTTCGATGCCGCGCTTCACAGTGATGATGAGTTCATCGCCCTCGAACGGCTTGGTGAGGTAGTCGAAAGCGCCCAGCCGCATCGCCTTCACCGCCGTCTCGATCGTGCCGAACGCGGTCATCAGGATCACGGGCAGCTCATCATCGATCTGCCGCACCTTCTCGAGAAGCTCAATGCCCGTCATGGTCGGCATCCGCATGTCGGTCACGACCGCATCGGGCCGGCGCTGCGTGATCTGCGCCAGCGCGGAAGCGCCGTCGGTCGCCCGCAGCACCTCGAACCCCGCACGCTCCAGCGTCGTCGCGACGCTGTCACGCATCATCTCCTTGTCATCCACGACCAGGATCATCGTCATCGCACGCTACTCCTTCGCGTCGCCGGCATGATGCCCGGCGTGGACCTCGCCCTGCGCTGCCGCGTCCTGCGTCAGCGGGAAAATCAGATCGACTGTCGTTCCCCTCGCCCCCCGACCACCCGCATCGCCACTCTCGGCCCGGCTCGTCACCCGCACCCTGCCCCCGTGCGCATCCACGATGCGGTGCACGATCGCCAGCCCCAGCCCCGTCCCCGTGTGCCGCGTCGTGAAGAACGGGTTGAACATCCGCTCCACGACCTCCGGCGCCACGCCCGGACCGTTGTCGCTCACACTCATGATGCACGCCCGCACGAGCCGCCGCCCGTGGATCGCGAGCCGCTCGCCGCGTGTCGACAGCAGGACGCGATGTCCGTTCGCGCCCGGCTGATTGCCCGCCTCGAGCATCGCCTCGTACGCGTTGCGCACGATGTTCGTCACAGCCTGCGATACCAGCGACTCATCGCCTTCGAAGCACAACCCATCCGCAAACTCTCGCTCGATCACGATCGACCGCCACCCCGCGATCCCGTCATGGCTGCACGCCTCGATGGCCGCTTCGAACACCGCCGCCGGGTCGACCGGCGCGGCCCGCAGCCTGAACTCCTTGGAGAACGTCAGCACATCCCCCACCACGCCGTCGAGCCCCTTGGCCGCCGCGGCGATCTTCGCCGCGATGCCGGCCTGGCCGGGCCGATCAGATAAGTCCTGCTCGAGCATCCGCGCATACAGCCGGATCGAGCCCAGCGGGTTCCGTACCTCGTGCGCGATCCCCGCGGCCATCTCCCCCAGCGCGGCGAGCCGACGCGAACGCTCCAACTGCTCGTTGGCATCGCGCAGCTCACGGTTCAGCCTCGCCACCTCGCCCTGCAGCGTGCGGTGCGATGTCTCCAGCTTGGTTGTCACCTCGTTGAACGCCGCGAGCAGGTCGGCAAGGTCCGATGGCTGCAGCCTGCCCATCGCCGCGCCTCCCGCGGCGAGCGCGGCCGGCGCTTCAACGACAGCGCTCCGCGCTGTGGTCCCGCGATCCTGGGTTGCCGCGGAGTCGATCTTGGTTCTGGTCGCAGAGGACATCGATCAGCCCTCCCGATCCTGGAGCCGTGCCCCGGTGCTCGGCGTGCCCGTCGCGTACGCCGCCGCGGCGTTGCGCTGGCGGCCGAGCGAGCCCAGTTCCGCGGCGATCGCATCACCCGCCCGCCGCATCGCGGCCTCGTCCTCGCGATCACGCATCGCGATCGCCGCGGCGAGATCCGACGAACGCCTCATCCGCTCACTGATCCCCGCACGCCACGGATCAGAGTCGGGGAGGTCGGCCCAGGCAACCCGCGCCTTCGCCAGTTGTTCCGTTGTACCGGCGATCTGCTCAACGATCGGCTGCCGATCTGTCAGGACCGACAGCAGCATCTCCGTGTCACCGGCGGCGATGAGGTCGCTCTGGCGCTGACTGAGTTGGTCGAGTTGCTGGAGCAACTCTTCTTGGCGCGTCAGCAGTGCGACCGCCTGCGCATGCCACGCGGGCGCCTGCCTCATCGTCTTCTCAGATCCTGCGGTCATCCTGACCTCCGCCCCGCGACATCCCGCCGCGGATCAATGACACCGTTCTACTCGTCCCCGCCCGCCGCGGCGGTCGGGCCGAACAAGCCCAGCGCCGCCTGAGAATCCAGCCAGCGCTCCCAGCCCTTGCGGGTCATCGGCAGCGTGGGATCGTCCCACGCCGACGCCGGCAGCGACTCGAAGAAACGCCTCGCCCGCGTGTTGGCCGTTTTGGCCTTGTCCAGCTCGCCCTTCTCGATCAACGCGTTGACGATCTGCACCATCGCGACCAGCGACGCCGGATCGCGCGAGTACCGTTCCTTGGCCGCGTCGTAGGCGCGAATGGCATCGTCGAAGTTACGAAGGTCAAAGGCGCAATCGCCCGCGTAGAAGTACGCGTTGCGGAGGTAGACATCCTGCAGCGCGGTGCGACGCGGTGCGCTGTCCAGAGCACGACGAACCATGTCGAACCTCTCGCCCGCGCGTTCCAGCCTTGCCCGCCGCGTGGTTTCCAGCGCGATCCGCTCGGAGTCGGGCAGCGCCTGCGTCGCGAGCGTCGATTCGATCGCGACCGCCGAGAGCCGGCACGAATCAGCGAGCTTGTACATCGCCGCAATCCCGTCCGCCGCGGCCGTCAGATCGGTCTCGTTGTACCGGCCCAGGAACTCGTCGAACCGCTCGATCGCCCGCTCGTACTCGCCCTTCGCGGCGTAGTACTGGCCAAGCTCATAGAGCGCGGTCCGGAACACCGGAGCCCCAACACCGCCGATCGCGCCGTCCACAACGCGGCGGAGCAACTGCTCGGCCTGCGCATCGTTGGCCGGGTCGCCGTCCATCAAATAGGTCTGCGCCAGCGGCACGTAGCTCGCATCGGCGAACGGGCCCGATGACCCCTCCGCGATCATCTCGCGGTAGAGCGCTGCGGCCTGGTCGAGGTCGCCGCGGGCCTGATACGCCTGAGCCAGCCGGAACCTCGCCTCGGGGTAACGCTTGTCGGTCGGGAGATCCTGCGCGAATTGACGGAACGCGGACACCGCGTTGGAAGCATCGCCGGCGCGATCGAACGCATCCGCCGCGTTCCAGAGGCTGTCGGCGTATTCGCCCGCATCAACCTGGATCTGCCGCGCTGCGTGATCGCGGAAGTACGAGGCCGCCGTGATGAGGTGATCGCGGGCTTCGCGCTGCGTCGCGGGGTCCGCATCCGCGATCGAACGCGCCCCCTGATCGTCCGTGCCCGCGAGCAGGCCGTCGGCCAGACGCAGGTGATCGCTCGCGATCATCAGCAGCACCGATGCGGGGAGCTTGTCGCGGCCGTACAGCCGCTCGGCGGTCACGCCCAGCCGCAGCGTGTCGCGGATCGCGCCCCGCTGCGAGAGTTCCCGCATCGCCCGCTCGATGCTCGATCCGAGGATCTCGCGTGTGACTTCCGCGGAAGCCTCGCCCCCGCCGATGCGGTCGACCAGCAAGGCATAGAGATCGCTCGCCGCGTCGATCGACGGCCGCCCATCGGCGCCCGCCTCGATGCCCAGCCGGAACTCGACCTCGGCCTGCCCGAGCTGCGCGGGCAGCGCTTCGCTGCTGAACGAGAACCGCTCGGCCACCAGCTTGAAGTGCTCGCGGGCGGCCAACAGATCGCCCTGCGTTTCGACCGCGATCCTCCCCCGCATCAGATGAACCCGCGCCATCAGGGCGTGCTCATCACCGATCAACGGCGCGGCCCGGTCGAGCTGCTTGGCCGCTTCCGCGGGCGCATCCTCCGCCATGTACGCGGTCGCGAGCACAACCAGCAACTCGCCCATCCGCTCCGCGGGGCCGCGCTGCAAGCGCGGCGCGGCCCGCAGGATCCGCGATATCGCATCGTCCGCATATCCCGACCGCACGAGCAGCTCACCCTGCCGCGCCAGCGCCCAGAGCCGCAGCTCATCATCAACCGTCGGATCCGCCGTGAGCCGGCCGATCAGGTCAAGGGCGCGGGCCTCGTTGGCGGGACCCGGGATCATGCTCTTCTCGACCACCTCACGCAGGATCGCCGTCCGCAGTTCGGGCTCGGACGCCGCGAGCATCTCCGCCCGCCGCACCGCTTCATCGAAGTCGCCCACCGAGAGCACGGTCTGGGCGAAGTAATTCTGGTCGCGCGGCTCCAGCACCGTGTGCAGCTTCTCCGCCGCCCGGTACTCGCCGATCACGTTGGCGTTGTTGTCGGGCCGGTCGAGCCCCATCGCCTTCTGGCCCAGGAAAATCGCCCTGGCCCGCAGCACATGGAACTGCCGACGCTGGTCATCCGGGAACTCGGGCTTCGCGAGCAGCGGCAGGACCTTGGCGTTGAGCTCCGCCAGCGCTTCGCCGTGCTGCCCGGCCTCGATCATCTGGTGCGCGGTGTCGACCGCGCTGGTCAGGTCCGGCTTGGGCGCCCGCATCACCGTGACCGCAAGTCCGCCGACCAGCAGCAACGAGGACACCGCGAGCACCGGCAGCTGCCAGAACCCTCGCCATACCGGTGCAGGCTTGGAATCGCCCCCCGGAACGCTCCCCTCCCGGATGTCTGGTGTCTGTGGCTCGGCCACTGGCATCTCACCCGGGCGGACCACCGCGGCCGGCATCGATCCATCGATGCCACCAGGGCCGCTCCTCGGCGGCCGCGTCGGTCCGGGGCTGTTATCGGGCGGGTCCTGCGCGGTACTTCAGCACAGCGCAAAAACAGGCCGATCCTGTCGAAATTCCACCCGATCAGGTGTCAGGTCCGATGTTATCGGTCGTTCGACGGGCCCGCCGGAGTCTCATCCCCGCCCCCACTGGGCACATCGAACCGGATGATCACCAGCGTCCGGGCCAACTGGTCCCCGCGATGCCGCGCGATCGGATCGACCAGGGCAAGCATCGCCACCGGCGGCAGTCCCCACTTGATGGCGTTGCGGACCAGCGCTCGCGGCAGGGTCGGGCGGGCCGGGCCCGTCAGCTGCGAGGCATCACCGCCCCGAGGCAACTGCAGCACCTCGCACCCAAGCAGGAACTTGCCCGGCGTCTTCCCGAAGAACGTCTCAAAGAGCGTCCCGCTGATGATCAGGATCCCCAGCGTCAGCAGCACCACGATCTGCCCGTCCTCGCTCACCCACGCCGCGGGCGTGAGCATCTGCAGGGCCGGGACCCCCACTACCTGAGTCGCGATCGCGCCGGCCAGGATCAGATCGATCACCGATGCGATGAACCGTTGACTGGGCACCGCCAGCGCCGCATTCGCCGGCAGCGCGATCTGCCCGTCGCCGGCGTCGGGCCGGATCACGAAGACCAGCACAACTGCCAGCAGCACTACCAGAAAGACGATGATGATCCGCGTGTCCGACCCCGAGAGCGGATTGGCAAGCACGGCCGGGCCCTCGTAGAACACATCACCCCTGGCCAGCGAGATCTCGCTCAGGAGCCGCGCGGGCCGGGCTCGCCCCGCGGGGTTCTTCGGGTCGCTCCAGAAGACCAGCACGCGCGCGACATCGTCGAGCGCTGCGAGCGACCACTCTTTCGTGACATCGGGGACCGTCGCCACCTCGCGCCAGGCGGCGATATCGGTGCGCAGCGAGCTGCCCAGCACCGTGACAACCCCGTCGCTCCCGCGCACCCCCGCGACGAACTCGTCCGCGGCCACCGCGAAACGCACATCGCCGGGCGAGGCCGGCACAGACTCCGCCGGGGGCGTCGCATCAAGTTCTTCCCAGATCGCAAGCGATGGGTCCTCGTCGGTCGCCGGTGTGTAGACCCACCGCCACGCCCGCACGCTCACCGCGTGGCGCAGTGCGGCCCGACGGGAGGGGCG
>JBDZUZ010000258.1:0-2923 GCA_040255445.1 Planctomycetaceae bacterium
GAGCCGCTGCCCACCGGCACGACGCTCGAAGTGATCGAGCCGGCCCGCGAGGGCAACGGCCCGATCGTCGGCTACCGCGTGAAGGCCCCTGTCGCGGCCCGCGCCTACATCCAGACCCGCGCTGTCCGCCCCGCCGCGGAGGCCGACCTCGCGGCCTTCCGTGCCCTCGGCAACGTGATCCCCTCGCTCCCGGGCGGTACGCCTCAGGCGACGCCGAGCCAGCCCGCCGCGACTCCGCCGGCTTCAACCCCGCAGGTTCCCGCGCAGCCCACCGAGGACCAGCCGCGGGAGATGCCGCCGACCGATCCCTCGGCCCCGGTGATCTCGCCCAACCAGCCGGGCACGACTCCATCTGAGCCGGTCGACCTGCGCGAACCTATGCAGCCGACTGGGCAGCCAACGGGTCAGCCGACGGGTCAGCCCGCCGGTGAGCCGGAGATGCAGCCGGTGACCGAGCCGGAGCAGCCCGTCACCCAGCCGGAAAATCAGCCCGGCGAGCAGCCCCGCGTGATCGATCAGACCCCGCGGGCGACGCCCGGCGAGCAGCCGACCGCCCAGCCCGTGACACCGGCCCAGCCGGGCGAGGCCGCGGCACGCCGCATCGCCACGGTCGAGGAACTCGAGACCGCGTTCCGCGATGTCTGGCAGCAGCCGGTGCTCACCGCCGAATATGACGAGCTGATCGCCGAGTACAACCGCTCGATCGAATCGCTCGACCCCGTGGCGCAGGAGCGGCTGCGGGTGCAGCTCGAGCGTCGCCGCGATGCCCTCAAGCTGCGGCAGGACTTCCGCGAGACCGTCCGCCGCCAGGAAGAAGCCAAGGCCGCGCTCGACAGCTCTCGTCAGCGGATCGCCGACCGCATGAAGGAGGTCGAGGCGAGCCGGGTCTACACCATCGTCGGTCAGATCCAGCCCAGCACGGTCTACGACGGCCGCCGTCTGCCGCGGATGTTCCGCGTGGTCTCCGTCGGCGGGGCGCCGCGGACGCTTGGGTACCTGCGCGAGACGCAGCGGTTCGAGCTCGACCGCATGGTCGGCGAGGTCGTGGGCGTCGTGGGTGATGCGCAGCTCGATCCATCGCTGCGCCTCAACATCATCTCGCCGGTACGGATCGACCGCCTCGAGGCGGAGCGCGGCGGGCAGTAAGCACCAGCCTCGCCCGGTCCTTTGGGCGAGCATCTGTTTGGGCGAGAGAGGGAGTCCGCCACGGTCATGCCGTCCGATCCGTCACAGGCGGGCCCGCTGCTCGCCGGCGCCCTGTCGGGCGTTGCCGATGCCAGTGATGCCGCGGAGCAGTGCTGCGACCAGGCGCACCGGGCGATGGCCCGCGCAGCCCAGGGCGGGGCGCGGTCGACGCGGCCCGAACTCGTGCTCGCGTTCTACTCCGGGCACCACGCCGAGCGCGCGGTCGAGATCTCCTCGATCATCCGCCGGCGGCTCGATCCGGGGTGTCTGATCGGTGTCGCGGCCGAGTCGGTCCTGGGCGGAGCGCTCGAGCTCGAGGGCTCGCCGGGGCTGTCGCTGCTGATCGCCTCGCTCCCGGGTGTCACGGTGCACCCGTTCACCACCGAGTCGTTCCCCGCCTTGGAGGCGGAGGATCAGATCGTTGATGAGCAGGTCGGCAAGGTGATCGGTGCGGACGGATCGCTGCGTGCGGTGCTGTTCTTCCCGGATCCATTCAGCGTTCCGCTGGTGCGGCTGCTGCCGGCGATGAACCGCGCGCTCAAGGGCGTGATGCCGCCGGAGAACCCCAACGAACCCCCGCCTCGCCCGCCGATCCTGGCGGGCGGCCGGGCCTCGGCCGCGAAGGCGGCGGGTGGGAACACACTGATCCTCAACGAACGCGTGATGCGCTCTGGGGGCGTGGGTGTCTCGCTCAAGGGAGCGCTGCGGGTCGATGCGGTGGTGTCGCAAGGGTGCATGCCCTTCGGGCCCAACTTCGTCGTGACCAAGGCACGCCACAACGTGATCTTCGAGCTGGGCGGCAAGCCCGCGGTCGAGGCGATCCAGGAAGCCATCGAGGACCAGATCCGGCCCAAGCTCAGCACAGGCGGCCTGTTTATCGGGCGCGTTGTCGATGAGTACAAAGAGCGGTTCGGCCGCGGCGACTACCTGATCCGCAACGTGATCGGCGTCGACCCCGAGCGGGGCGCGATCGGTGTGGAGGATCAGGTCCGCGTGGGGCAGACGATCCGCATGCACGTGCGCGATGCGGAGACGGCGCGGAAGGACCTCTCGATGCTGCTCGACGCCCAGCGGCTGCACGCGCCGCCGGCGGGGGCGATGCTGGTGACCTGCAGCGGCCGCGGCGAGCGGCTGCTCAAGGAGCGGCACCAGGATGCGCAGGCGGTGGCGCGGCTCTTCCAGCAGAGTTCGCGCGGGCCCGAGCGGCCGGTGGGAGGGCGCGCGATCGAGCCGAGCGATCCCTCGCTGCCGATCGCGGGGTTCTTCGCGGGCGGTGAGATCGGGCCGGTGGGTTCGGAGAGCCACCTGCACAGCAACTCGGCGTGTGTGGTGTTGTTCCGGGCGGTGTGATTGTGGCGCTCTTGTGGTGCGGGCCTCGGGCCTGCGTCCTTCCGGGGTACCCCCGCACTCCGTGTGGGGCGAGCGTGCAAGAGCGCGACTCGTCCAGCTTGCCGAGGCTTCTCGAGAATCATCGATCGGACCTGCCGCGGACAGGCCTTCAGGCCTGCACCACGATCACCACGGCTGCGCGATATGGCCTCGTGCAAAGAGCCACCAGTTGATCGTCCAATTGGCGATGTGCAGCAGCAGGGCGGCCGTCATCAGGACGATCATCGCGGCGAGCGCGATGCGTCGCGAGCGGAGACACGCGAGGAGCGGAAGGAACGCGCCGGCGATCAGGACCGGCGTGGGGTCGTGCCACTTACTCCAACCGATCTGCAGCCATGTGCCGCTCGTC
>JBDZUZ010000094.1:0-15357 GCA_040255445.1 Planctomycetaceae bacterium
CCGAGCGTGACGGTCGCGTTCACCGACTCCGATATCGCCTCGTACTGGCTCGAGTGCAACCCGGCCAATACGGTGGCCCTCCAGCGCCGGCGGAGACGCGGCATTATCGGGATCGCTATCATGGCCGCACTGGGCATGCTCCCCGCGGCGGTAACGTTGGTTGATTCCCGCACCAACTTCAACGAGCGCTTACTCACCGCCGCGATGTACCTCTCGATCTTCGGGCTCTTCGCCTGGGCAATCTGGCATGGTTCGATCCAGCCGATGCTGCCCGCCGCCCGTCGCCGTGCCGCCGAGAAATACGTAGCGCGCGTCCGCAGCGCTCCGTCCTTCCGCCCGCGGGTCCGGTACACCCTGACCCCCGAGGGGCTGTTCGCCCACACCGACGACTCAACCGGCCTCTGGACCTGGCGCGACCTCAAGGACATCCGCAGGACCCACAGCTTCCTCGAGTTCGTCTTCCACAACAATTTCGTCGCCGTCATCCCGCGGGCCGCCTTCGACTCACCCGCTGCCGCCAACGCCGACACCGCCGAGGACTTCTACACCTCCGCCCGCACGCTCCACATCGCCTCGGGCTTCGGCCTCGACAAACGCATCGCCGAACACCTGGCCGAGCACGATGCCCCCTGCCCGGGCTGCGGGTACAACCTCCGCGGCGTCATCACCCGACGCTGCCCCGAGTGCGCCCACGACATAGACGACTCGATCCTCACGCTTCGGCCCACCCCCGGCCAGCCGCGAGCCCGCACATGAAACAACTCGCCATCATCGCAGCGCTCCAATCCATCATCGCCATCGTGCTCGCACTCATCTGGTTCTGGTGCGCCAGTTGGCACATCTTCGCTGTTGAAGAAATGGCGGACCAGCTCATCATCGATGGGCACATCACCCAGGACGCCGCCGATGCCGCCCGCGGCGAAGCCGCCTCGCTCGGCGTTCACCTGCAACAGGGCCACGACGCCCGCGTCATGATCTCGGGCCTGGTGCTCGCGGCCTTCGCCATCCTCAGTCCGCTGGTCACGCTCATCGCCGCGAAGATCACTCGGAGCTCAGCGACGTGACCGCACCCGCGCCCGACGAATCAATGAACCCCGCCCCGACGCAGCCGCCACACGCGCTGCAGGCCAGCGATGGAGCGCCGCCGGCCGACACCGCATCCACCCCTACGACTGCCACCACCCCCGCCACCCCCACCATCGCCACACTCCGCGTCACCGCCACCTGGAACGAAGCCGACATCGTCGAGTACTGGCTGGTCAGGACCGGCGCCCAGACCCTGCCCCTCCGCCGCGCCCGCCGCAACCGCGCCACCGCGATCGCTCTCGCCTCTTTCCTGACCGTGCCGCCGATCCTGATCGAACTCATGGGGCCGCGACTCTTCGTCTGGAGAGATGAACGGTCGGTCGCGACCGGGATCACCATCGCCGTCGCCGCCCTCGCCTGGTGGACCGCCTTCGGACACATCAAACCCCTCACCAGACGCGATCAGTTGAAGAGAGCCCGCGCCTACGCCGCCGCCGCATCGCCCGATGACGGACGCACCTCAGCTATCGATACAGAGATCGCGTACGAACTGACCCCGGATGGGATCGCCGCCCGCACACGGGCCGTCGACACACACTGGCGGTGGTCAGCGATCGGCGACATCCGCCCCGTCGCATCGGTGATCGAAGTCGCTCACACCGCCGGCGGCGTGAGCCTGATCCCGATGCGCTGCTTCCCCAGCCCGGACGCCGCGGCCGAGTTCGTCGCCACCGCACGCCGATTCCTCGCCGCATCCGGCGAGGGCTCCGACAACCACATCCGCGCCCACCTCGCCGCCCACGACATCCGCTGCGTCGATTGCGGGTACAACCTCCGCGGCGTCACCACCCGCCGCTGCCCAGAGTGCAACCACGAGATTGATGAGTCGGTCCTTGCGAGACAGTCATGACCATCCTCCCCCCCGCCAAGTCCACACCCGGACCGCCGCCGTCCCCCACGCCACCCCCGCCACCACCACCAGATGCGCTCGACTGGGTGTCCTTCCAGTTCGATGATGCAACCACCGCCGCCTACTACGACGAGTTGTGGGAACACCACCTCGCGGCGATGTCGATCCCCGAGCAGGTCCGCAAGAGCAGCCGCACGCATCTGGCCATGGCGGTCACCGGAACGGTGATCTTCGTCGGATTGATGGCCGCCAATTCGATGGGCGCCATCACCCTCGCCAGGCACCCGTTGCCGGCCCTCCTCATCGGCTCGATCACTTCAGCATGCTGGTTCCAGTTCTTCATCACCCGCAAGTTGCTTGCCGCGGCGACGCCCGCACACTTCCGCGATGGCTTCGTCAAGAAGTTCGCCGCGGACCGCGGCGCCTACGGGGCAACGATCTCGATCCTCGCGGAGGGCATCGCCAGCGACGTCGAAGACCGCGAGGGTCTCGTCCGCTGGCCCGCGATCCAACAGATCCGCTCCAGCGCCCGGGGCGTCTCCTTCGAGTACTGGCCGGGCGATTTCTACTTCGTCCCCGCCACCGCCTTTGCCGATCGTGAAGAACTCGAAGCCTTCGCACAACTCGCGCGTGACACCCAGCGAGCCGCCGGTGTGATGCCCGCACCATCAACGCCGGCCGCGTAGCTCCAGCACCATGAACCCTCGTCATACAGTCCAGCCCGGCGAGCCCGGTGCATCGATGAACCCACAGCCGCCGATCTCGCCAGCAATCACGCCCGAAGCCCCGATACAGAACCAACCCTCCGTCACCATCCCCTTCCGCGAGACGGACATCGCGCAGTACTGGCTCCGACTCCACACCGCCCGCGGCCCCGCCGGCCGTTCGCGACGCAGGTGGCGGTTCCTCCGCGCCATGCTCGCCATACCGCTCACGATGCTGACCGTCGTCATCCTCCTGGTGCCGGCACGCTCTTTCGTGTACGGCGGCGAGCGACTACTCCTCGCTATCCTGACCGGGCTCCCCGCGCTCGTCCTCTGGTACTTCGTCATCACCCGCAGCGATGGCTCGCAGGAGCGCACCCAGCGTCGCAAGGCCGTCCAGCGCGCGGCCCTGATCGTTCAACAGCCGGGCTACGCCGACACAGTGACATGCACCCGCACCGCCGCCGGCCTCCACCTCTCGACCCCACACTACGACGCCACCTACGCGGCCGATCTGACACCAATCATCAAGAAAGCGACCGACGGTGTCGAGATCGTCGACATCAACAGCAACATCCTCTTCTGCCCGATGCACGCTTTCGATTCGCCACGCGCTGCCGATGAGTTCGTGGCCGGCGCTCGCGCTTCCACCAAGAACAGAGTCACAAACCACAGCGAGCACTCGCCGCCCGCCCATCCGAGCGCCATCACCACCGTCCGCTACACAACGAGCCCCGAGGACTACGGCGCGTACTTCGATGAATTCCTCGCGGATCCCTGGCGCTGGTCGCAACCTCGCTGGGCGCGCGCCAAGCCGCTCCGCTTCGCGCTCGTAACGATCGCTGGGTGCATCGCCCTCGCGGTGATTCTGAACCGGGCCAACGACATCGGCGAAGCGGGCTTCGCTATCGCCGCCGGCATACTGCTGGTCTGGGTGATCCCATTCGCCGTCGCGGCCTACCGCGGCTTCCGCTGGTCACCCGAAGATGTCGTAGCGAGACAGCGAGCAGAGTTCGTGAATACCAGCATGCGCGACGACCGCGCTCGCGCCGGCGCTGTTTCCATCTCCCCACACGGCATCACCGCCGAGTTCCCGGGCCTCCGCTTCGCCGCACAATGGTCCGGAGTCGACACGGTGACCACCGCGGAGACAATCATCCGCATCTACTTTGCCTGCAATGCACGCATCGACATTCCCCGCGCGGCGTTCGAGTCGCCCGAGGCGTTCGAGGCCTTCGGCGACACCGCACGCTCTCTTCAGGCCACAGCCGGCCACGCCCCCGAATCACGGCTGCGCGACTACCTCGCGCAGCGCGACACACCCTGTCCGCTCTGCAAGTACAACCTCCGCGATCTCGCGACCACCGAGTGCCCCGAGTGCAGCGAACCGCTCCTGCTGCACTTCCCGCCAGGGCACACAGGCCCGATAACGCCCCTCCACGATCTGCGTTCCTTCGGGGCCATTGAACCGCCTGCGACTCTCCGGTAGCCTGTTACCCAGCGCCGGCGAAGAGAGACGCCGGCATTCGTAACACATCAGAGGAGAGAGAGACATGCAGATTCCGTTCACCGCCGTCGCGGCGGTCGCCGTGGCCACCTTCGCCGCGGCCGCCGACGCCTCGCTGATCCGCCCCACCTCCGCAACCGCGACCAGCGAATTCAGCGGTTCATACGTCATCGCCAACGCCATCAACGGCTCGGGCCTCCCCGCCAATTTCGGCCCCAACGATGCACATGGCACGTACACGCAGGGCAATCACTGGACCACCCGCGCCAACCAGACCATCGGCCACTCCGCCACCTTCTTCTTCGACTCACCCCAGGAGCTCGCCACCTTCTACATGTGGAACCACCGCTCCAACGGTGTCGCCAGCAACCCGCACTACGCCGTCACCCGTTTCGACTTGGTCTTCCGCGACAGTGCCAGCAACGAGCTCGCGACGATCACCGACCTCATCGGCGTCCCCAACGTCCTGACCGCGCAGCAGTTCGACTTTCCGGTCGTCAGCGGCGTGTCCTCGGTCCAGTTCATCGTCCGCGCCACCGCCAACAACAACTCCTCCCCCTACACCGGCCTGGCCGAGGTCGCCTTCGCCATCCCCGCCCCCGGCACTCTCGCCGCGGCGGGCCTCCTGGCGCTCGCCGGCCGCCGCCGCCGCTGACACCAGGACCCGGCCTCGCCTTTCGTGACCCGGCCCTTCGTGGCCGGGTTTTTTCTTGTCCCGGCCCAAACCCGGCACTCCGATAACCGCCCAAGACCGCCCTGTTCAGGTTGCCCATTTTGACATTTTCATCTCCTTACCGGTTTCCCGGTTGCAGCAGGGCCGGAACCCACTACATTGCCCCAGTGCCGCGGGCCGTCTGTTGTGGGGGCACGCGCGGCGTTTCCCAGTAGAGAGAGACAGGAGAGAGACAATGAAGCGTTTCATTCTGGCGGCCGCCGGGCTGGTCTCGGCGGTCAGTGGTATGGCGCAGGCCACCGTCGGCTGCGACATTTTCATGTTCGATATGCGCGGCACCACCGAGTTCTTCAGCGTCAACCTGGCGAACCCGACGACCCGCAACTTCATCAGCACGAACATGTCGCCCTTCACGACGTTCGCGATGGACTTCAACGCCAACGCGACTGACCTCTACGCGTTCAATAACACGGACCGCACGCTCGGCACGCTCGACCTCAACACCGGCGCCTACACCAGCATCGCCCCCGTGACGGGCCTGCCCGACGGCATCAACCCGACCGGCCTGAAGTTCGCGCCCAACAACACCGCCTACCTGTCGACGTACGACGCGACCCTCGGCAACCAGATCTACACCCTCGACATCAACACCGGCGTCGCCAGCGCCCCCGTGAGCATCTCGGGCGCGAACCTGGGCATCCTCATCGACTTCGCGATCGACGCCAACGGCAACTTCTATGGCCACGACATCGGCCAGGACGGGCTCGTCAGCATCGACCTGAACACCGGCGCCGCCACCCTCATCGGTCTCCACGGCCTCGCGGCGAACTTCGCCCAGGGGATGGATTTCGACTGGGACAGCAACACGCTGTACGCCACCATCTACACCGGCGGCGGCACCGGCCAGTTCGTCTCCTGGAACACCACCGACGGCTCGGTCACGACCATCGTGAACACCGGCACCGAAGGCTGGAACATGGAGCTCGAGATGGCCGTCGCCTGCCCGATCCCGGCCCCCGGCGTCCTCGGCGCCTTCGCGACCGCGGGCCTCATCGCCCTCCGTCGCCGCCGCTGATCCCCGCCTTCAAACTCTTCGGGCGAGTCGCCCGATACTGACCCAACACCGGGAGAGCCCCACAAGGCTCTCCCGTTGTCTTTTTGGCTCGCCACCCCCCGCGGGTACAGTCGTGACATGGACGGTACGGACCGGATCACGCCCGCCGACCTCACCGCCGCGGAGCGCGCCGATCCCGATGCGCTCGCGCGCATCCTCGATGCCGCCACCCCGACCCTCCGCGCCCTCATCACCGCCGGCTTCCCCCAGCGCCACGCCGCCACGCTCTCGATCGACGACATCCTCCAGCAGACCTACGTCGATGCCTTCGATGCGCTCCCCCGCCTCTGCCGCGCCCTCACTCGCGATGCCGCGGATGCGCCGCCCGCCGATGACACTCTCACCCGCTACCTTTCAACAATTGCCCGCCGCAACCTCGTCGACGCCGCGCGCATGCTCGATGCGGAGAAACGCGGCGGCCGCGGCCGACGCGGCGCAGCGCCGATCAAGAGCCCCCACGCCACCCTCCTCACGCAGCTCGCCGGACCACGCTCCAACTCCCCCACCCACGCCGTAACCGCCGATGAGGCCCTCGCCGCGCTCAAACGCGCCATCGGCAACCTCCCCCCAGACTACCGCACCGTCATCGAGCAATACGACCTCGCCCTGCGGCCGATGGACGAGGTCGCCGCGGCGATCGGCCGCTCCCGCGGCGCAGCCTTCATGATCCGCGCCCGCGCCCTGCGCCTCCTCCGCCGCTCCCTGGGCAGCGCTGCGAATTTTCTTTCGCAAAGCGCGTGACCGATCCGGCCCTGTGTCGCCAGTGCTCTTAGAGGCCCACACCCTCAGGACCACGCGACCCGGGAGACCGTCATGCCCGCCAACCCACTCATCGCCGCCGCCCGCCGCGAAGCCGACAACCTCTACCCCATCGATCGCGCCTCGGACAGCACCGACACCGCCCCCACGCCCCGCCCCCCGGCGGGCTACCGCATCATCGCCCCCCTGCACCGCGGCGCGCAGGGCGTGGTCTACGAAGCCCTCGACACCCGCAGCGGCAACCGCATCGCGCTCAAATTCCTCCGCGATGCCGCGACGCCCGCCGAGCGCGCCCGCCTCGAACGCGAAGGCCGCATCCTCGCCGCCCTCGATCACCCCAACATCGCCGCGGCGATCGACACCGGCGTCAACCCCGACGGCCTCATCTACATCGCCATGCACCTCATCGACGGCGATCCCATCGATGCCTTCGTCCGCGATGCCGCGCTCCCGATCCAGGACACGATCACCCTCGCGCTGGGCGCGATCGACGGTGTCGCCGCCGCCCACCTCCGCGGCATCCTCCACCGCGACTTAAAACCCTCCAACATCCTCGTCGACCCCGCACCGAGCAACGGCGCCAACGCCACCCCCCGCGCGGTCGTCCTCGACTTCGGCCTCGCCAAGTCGCTCGCGCTGTCGGACGATCCCGCGACTTCCTCCGCCCCGACCGCGCCCCGCGCCACCATCACCCACACCCCCGGCTTCATCGGCACACTCGCCTACGCCAGCCCCGAGCAGCTCCGCGGCAGACCCGAACACATCGATCTTCGCTCCGATGTCTACGCCCTGGGCGTCATCCTCTTCGAACTCCTGACAGGCCAGATGCCCTACGACGCAGACGGCCCCATCGCCATCGCGATGCAGACCGTCCTCACCGCGCCGCCCCGCCGCCCCCGCTCGCTCAACCCCGAGATCCCCCGCGATATCGAGACCATCATCCTCACCTGCCTCCACAAGGACCCCGCGCGCCGCTACGGCTCCGCCGGCGAACTTTCGCGCGATCTCCGCCGCGCCCTCGCCGGCGACCCCATCGACGCCAAACGCGACAGCACCCTGTACCAGGTCAAAGCCATGATGAAGAAGAACAAAGCCGTCACCGCCGCCGCCGCATCCTTCCTCCTCCTGGGCCTCACCAGCGGCGCCGCCGCGGGCGTCCTCCTCGCCCGCTCGCAGGATGCGCTCCAGGAAGCCCGCCAGCAGAACGCCGACCTCCGCGCCGAGCTCGCGCAGCTCAAGAACCAGTACACCAACCCCGGCAACTGGACCTCGGCCTTCCGCTCCGCCGAGCAGCTCAAGACGCTGAGCAAGGAAGACGGCATGGCCGTCGTCCGCGCGGCGTGGAGCGAAATGACCAACGACCATCCCAAGCAGCAGCTGCTCAAGTCCGCCTCGGTCTCCGATGTTCCGTACCTCGTCAACATTCTCGACATCGGCATGAACGACCCCTCGCCCGCCGTGCAGAGCTGGGCGATCGAGTACCTCAAGTACATCGCATACACCGACTTCGCCGTCGACTTCAACGCATACAAAGCGTGGTACGAAGCGAACCGGAACAAGCCGCTCGGGGAGATCCGCGCTGCATCACTCCGCCGCGTGCTCGACGAGATCAAGACCGCCGACGATACATCGCTCAAGGCCAGGCTCGAAGTCCTCGCCCGCAGCCGCATCTTCGCTGATCAGCCCGAGACGATCACACTCGCCCGCGAGAGCGGCCTGATCGACCGGCTCTTCACGCTCATCCAAAGCCCCGGCGACCGCAGCAACGCCGCCCGCGAAGCCGCATCGCTCCTCGGCCTCATGCCCCTCGACGCCGCAACGCTCGATGCCCGCATCATGCCCTTGCTCGACCACAAGGACCGCGATGTCCGCACCCGCGCTGTCAAGATCCTCGCCGCCCGCGGGCACGCACCCGCGCTGGACCGCCTCCTCGAGATGCTGAAGACCGCCGCGGCCGGCCCGTTCCCGCAGCGCCGCTCCGAGCTCTGGGACATCGCCGGCGCACTCTCCGACCTCAAAGACCCCCGCGCCATCCCCACCATGATCGCCGTCATCGACAGCGACAACACCTACGACACCGTCTACGGCGTCGGCTACTTCGGCCTCTCCAAACTCACCGGGGTCGCCTACGACGAGAAGCACGACGGCGCGTGGTGGCGAGCCTGGTGGGACAACAACAAGCAGCGCTTCGGCGATGACATCGCGAAGCTCGAGATCCCGACGCTCGACTCCAAAGCCGACCGCCGCAAGTCCGCATCACGCCCGACCAATGCGCCGGCCGCAGCGCCCAACACCACCACCACCGCAGCGCCCGCCGAACCCACCCGCATCACCGCCGCCGCCGAAAAACCCACCCTCACCCAATCCCTCTACGCCGCCGGCGATCCCATGAAACGCTACAACCTCATCACTCCCGCCGCGGCCGACCCGCTCGCCCCGCCCCCCGCCGCGCCCGCTGACGGCTTCAAACTCCTCCTCGTCCTCCCCGGCGGCGACGGCTCCGCCGACTTCGAGCCCTTCGTCACCAACATCTACAAGAACGCAACACCCGATGGCTTCATCCTCGCGCAGCTCATCGCCCCGCAATGGTCGAAGGATCAATTCGAGCAGGTCGTCTGGCCCACCCGCGGCCTGCCCTTCCAAGGCACGCGCTTCACCACCGAGGACTTCATCACCTCGGTCATCGCCGACATCGCCGCCCGCTACACGATCGATCGCTCGCACACCTACGCGCTGGGCTGGTCCTCCGGCGGCCCGCCCATCTACGCCGCGGCCATCGCCGACAACTCCCCGCTTGCCGGCGCCTTCATCGCGATGAGCGTCTACAAGCCCGATCAGCTCCCTCCGCTCACCAACGCGAAGGGCAAATCCTTCTACATCCTCCACTCCCCGCAGGACTTCATCCCCATGTCCTTCCCCAACACCGCCGCGGGCACCCTCTCCGCCAACGGCGCCCGCACCAGACTCGCCACCTACGAAGGCGGCCACGGCTGGCACGGAGATGTCTTCGGCAACATCGCAACCGGCCTCAACTGGCTGATCTCCAGGGACGCGCAGCCCGAGAACAACCAACCCGTCAACAATCCGCGGTGACCCCACCGCCCGGACCACTTCCCGCTCCTCCGCCCTACACCCGCGCCCCCGCACCAACCCCCGATGCCCGCCGCTTCATCCTGCGGCTGGGCGCGATGCTCTCCGCCGCGGGCACACCCGCCGACCGCGTCGAGGAAGCCCTGCGGGTCTGCGCACAGGAACTCGGCATCAAGGGCGAGTTCTTCAGCATGCCCACCGCGCTCCTCGCAACCTTCGAATCCGCCGAAGAACCGCAGCCCTTCACCAAGATCGTCCGCGTTCGCCCAGGGCCCGTCGATCTCGAGCGTCTCGCCGATATCGACCGCGTCTTCAACGATGTCGCCGATGGCCGCCTCGGCCCCGCCGACGGCCTCGCCCGCCTCGACGAGATCGCAGACCGCTCGCCCCGCTACCCCGAACTGCTCTCGCCGGTCTCCACCATGATCATCGCCGCCGCCGCGGCGACCATCCTCGGCGGCGGCATCCGCGAAGCCCTCGCCTCCGCCGTCATCGGCCTGCTCGTCGGCGGCATCTGCCTCACGCTCGGCAAACGCGGCGGCGCCGCCCGCCTCGTCGACTTCGTCTGCGGCGCAATCAGCGCGATGGGCGCCGGCTTCATCGCCGACATCGTGCCGCTCCGCGCTGACCTCGTCGCCATCGCCAGCCTTATCACGCTCCTCCCCGGCCTCACGCTCACCACCGCGATCAACGAACTGAGCACGCGCAACCTCGTCTCCGGCACCGCGCGACTCATGGGCGCTTTCACCATGCTCCTCGCGCTGGGCTTCGGCGTCGCCGTCGGCATGCGCTCGATCGAAGCGCTGGGCGCTCCTGCGCCGATCGGCGACTTCGGCACACTTCCCGCCTTCTACACCTACATCGCCCTCGCCGCCGCGGCGGTCGCTTTCGCGGTCGAGTTCCGCGCCCACCCGCGGCAGCTCTGGATCCTCATCACCGCCGGCTACCTGGGCTTCTTCGCCGCGACGCTCTCGTCACCCTTGCTGGGTGCCGAGCTCAGCGCGGCCGCGGGCGCGCTCGCCGTGGGCATGTTCGCCAACGCCTACGCGCGGCTCTTCAACAAGCCCGCCACCATCGCCCTCATCCCCGGCGTGATCCTGCTCGTCCCCGGCACCCTTGGCATCCGCGGCGTGCGCTCGATCGTCTCCCACGACACCCTCACCGGCGTCGACACCCTCTTCAGCATGCTCCTGATCGCGACCGCGCTCGTCGCCGGCCTGCTCGCCGCGAACGTCCTGATCCCGCCGCGGAAGGCTCTCTGATGTGCCACAGGTCTGGCCGGCTTTGCGGCCAAACCTGTGGGGAACGTGCAACGGCCCAGCATCGCTCAGAAAGCGTAAAGCGTAAAGCGGACAACGTACATGTTTCCGCTCTCGGTGCCTTTGCCTCTGGGTACCCCCACTCTCCGAGTGGGGCGATGCACACCCGGCCCCCGACTCCAGAAGGGACCAAGCAGCGAAGCCGTACGCACTTGCACAACCAACCCCACGCGGAACGTGGGGCTACCCCCAAACCATCCGCGCCCCTCGCGCCAATATGTACGCTGTACGTTGTACGCTTTACGCTTTCCGGAGCCCCCCATGCGCCACACCACCCTCGCCCTCCCCCTCCTCCTCTCCCTCGCCACCCTCACCGCCTGCCACTCCAACAACACCACCTCCCGCCCCAACCTCGTCTCCCTCCGCGGCAGCCCAGTCACGCTCGAAGGCCGCGGCGTCCGCGTCGGCCAGCAAGCCCCCGAGGCGGTCCTCGTCGCCATCGACATGAGCGAGAAGCGGCTCAGCGACTACCGCGGCCAGACCGTGCTCCTCTCCATCGTCCCCTCGATCGACACCGAGGTCTGCAGCCGCGAGACCCGCACCTTCAACGAGAAGGCCGCCGAGCTGCAGAACATCACCGTCCTCACCGTTTCGATGGACCTCCCCTTCGCGCAGAAGCGCTGGTGCGGCGCCCACGGCATCGACCGCGTCACCACCCTCTCCGACTACAAGCACCGCGACATCGCGAGAGACTGGGGCCTCCGCATCCGCGAAAACGGCCTCCTCGCCCGCTCGGTCTACGTGATCGACGCCAACGGCATCATCCGCTACGAACAGATCGTCCCCGAAGTGACGACCGAGCCGGATTACGATGAGGCGTTGGCGGCGGCGAAGGCCGCGAGCAAAGCGTAAAGCGTACAGCGGACAACGTACATGTTGCCGCGATGGATGCCTTTGCCTCTGGGTACCCCCACTCTCCGAGTGGGGCGAACGGTCACCGACTCCCGACACCACGCAGGCCCTTGCCCCACCTCCCCACGCGGAGCGTGGGGCTACCCAAAGCCACCGCGCACCAACCGGCCCCCCCCGGCAGCATGTGAGCTGTCAGTTGTCAGCTGTAAGCTTTTCCCCCTACACTCCCCCCGGATGCCGACCACTGCCTGACGCCAATCCGGAACCGCGTGAGCCCGCCCGTGCCACAGGTTCGCTGCTCTGAGCGAACCTGTGCCGAACGTGCAACAGCCCACAACCCTATCGCGCCCGCGGCCCACTCTGTCCCGCGGCAGCGCCCGGTTCCAGTACGGATTGCACCAAACCCGCCACAGAGCCTGATCTACGCATCACCGCGGCCGCGCGCACTCATCCGCGCCCCGCCGCCACGGGCTCACACACCAATGTCATCCAAGCACCGCCGCCACGAGAACGGCGACTTCACCTGCATCCACTGCCGCCAGGCGATCCCCGCCACAGCGCTCGGCACCAGCCACCGCAACCACTGCCCGATCTGCCTCTGGTCGCGCCATGTCGATGACCAGCCCGGCGACCGCGCATCGCCCTGCCGCGCCCCGATGGAACCGATCGCGATCGAGGTCCGCCGCGGCGGCGAATGGGCCATCCTCCACCGCTGCACCGGCTGCCACACCCTCAAAGCCAACCGCATCGCCGGCGACGACCACGAACTCACGCTCCTCGCGCTGGCCTTGAAACCGATCGCGCAGCCGGCCTTCCCGCTCGACATGCTGGGGGTGCTGAGGAAATAAAGCTTACAGCTCACAACTCACAGCTGACATCGAAACCAGCAACGTGGAGCCCCGACCGTCAGGGAGGGGTTTTACTGCGCTCCCGCGACCCACAGCGCTCGCCGCCCGCGCGCACAAAGCCGCTGCCTTGGGTACCCCCACGCTCCGCGTGGGCGTCTTCTCAATCACCGTCAGTCACAGCCTCGATCATGAAAAGGAGCACGCTGGAAGCTGCAACAATGATGTCAATGGCGACGGCCCGCCACAACCATCCCCACTCGGCATTCCACACCAACAGGAGTGACCACGCCGCTCCGGTCATCACCACAAGCCAAACCAAAGTGCCGATGGCAGCCGTGCGGCGATATGACCATGGTGTGCGCCATGCGCAGAACGTCAGGTAGAACTGATCGAGCATGAAGACCACCGACATCATCAAATACTGGCTAACTCCGCCCACACCCATGCTGATCAGAAAAGCGGCCCACCACGGTGCTTCCGTTCCAAACAGCAGCCAGAAGAACACGAGGATCGGCAGGAGGAAACTGCCTACACCGACAATGCCGAGTGCAGTACCGACGACCTTGTCTTCGTTCAAACCGCACCCCCCGCGAGCTGCTTCCGCACGCCCGTCGCCGCCCACGCCATGACCGAGTGCACGACTGCCGCGATGAAATCCAGGACCCGCCACACTTCCTTGTCGAAGTGGACGCGGACGATCGGGTTGAAGAGCAGAGCCAGACCGATCGCCGCGAAGAGCAGCGCCGGGCGTTTGGGTTCTATGAACTTGAACGCCGCCGCCACTGCCGCCGCGGTGACGACCCACCGCAGCAGGATGTAGAACCCGTACGGCAGGTCGGCGATCGCGATGAGGCACATCACCGCCGCGATGCCGCACGCCCACGCCGTCAGGCTCGGTTCCTGTTTCTGGTCCGCCATGTGCATCCCCCAGTTCGGCAACAGCCTACTACGGCGGACAAGCGGACACAAACCGAACACCGGGCGGCCACCAAGGGCGTCCTACACCAAATCGCTTCCATGCGGGCACCCGTCCCGACGACCTTTCCTGCCATCCCGGTCGTGTTTCCTGCCGTCCCGACGATCTTTCCTGTCGTCCCGATCGTGTTTCCTGCCGTTCCGACAATCTTTCCTGCCATCCCGATCGTGTTTCCTGCCGTCCCGACGATCTTTCCTGCCGTCCCGATCATGTTTCCTGCCATCCCGACGATGTTGCGCGCGGGGCCAGCGAAGATTTCTCGGACTTCCGTGCCGTTTCTTCGAAAGCCGGCCCGAAGAACCGCCGATGCGGATGCCGCTCCCCGCTTCCCGGGGTTGCAACATAAGAAAGGAAGGCCCGCGATGGGCGTGATCCCGCGTTCTCGTGAAGAGCAGATCCAGTGGTTCCGCACGCGCGAAGCGCTGTGGACGGCCAACGCGACCGCGATCGGCCTCACCGCCGCGCAGATGACGGCTTTTAAGCCGCTGCTGCTCGCGGCGGAAGAGAAGCTCGATGATGCGCTCGCGGCCCGCGCTGCCAGCAAGGCCGCCACGACCGAGTACTACAACGCCTCGAACACCATGGTCGCTACCGGCCGCGCGCTGGTCGCCACCATCAAGGCGTTCGCGGAGGCGAGCAACAATCCGAACGTCTACGCGCAGGCCCAGATCGACCCTCCCGCGCCCCCATCGCCCGCGCCGCCGCCCACAGCGCCAGAGAACCTGACCGGTTCGATCCTGCCGACGGGGCAGGTGACGCTCAAGTGGGAGGCGCTCACGAGCGGGCCGACTTCGGGCATCTTCTTCATTGTCTCGCGCAAGCGCGCTGGCGAAGCCAGCTTCACCACGCTCGGCGGCACGCAGGAGCGCGCCTTCCTCGACCCCTCACCCGACATCTGCGCCGGCGAGGTCCTCTACCAGGTCCGCGCCCAGCGCGGCAACCAGGCCAGCGCGTGGACCGTGCCGATCTCCTTCAGCGTTGCGGGCGGGCCGGGGGTGACGGTCGCGGCGGAGCCGCGGCTGGCTGCGTGAGAAAGCTCACAGCTCACAGCTGACAGCTCACATGAAGGCATGCAGGGGGCGGGCCGCACAGCGGTCCGCCCCTTTTCTTGTGCGCCCATCGCGGCAACATGTCCGCTGTACGCTGTACGCTTTCCGCTTTTCCGAATGTCAGCTGTAAGTTGTAAGCTGTAAGCTTTTCCTCGCCCGCCGATCCACCCCATCCATGAACCCATCCACCCCGCCCGGCGGGATCGTCGTGTGCTCGCCGCGGTCCAGCCGGCCAAACGCATCCGAAGCGATCGCCTTCAGCCGCTCGAGCTTCGCCGCATTCTCGGCCTCCTGCTGCTCGAGCAGCCGCAGCCCGGCGCGGATCACCTCGCCCGCATCCTGGTACCGGCCGCTCTCGATCCGCCGGCGGATGAACTCCGCCAGCCCCTCGGGAAGATTGACATTCTGGATCGGCATCGTGTGCTCCTAGTCGCAAGATCGTACCACACCCGTCCCGACCCCTTCCCTCATCCACCCCATCGCGGCAACATGTCCGCTGTACGCTGTACGCTTTCCGCTTTTCCGAATGT